>NZ_JALNUD010000014.1:0-143002 GCF_026540445.1 Chryseobacterium sp. GM_Chr_2 | reverse complement strand
TTCAAAAAAATATTATTTCAATTTTTTAATTGGTTGAAATTTTTTAGAGATCCTTTAATTTTACCACAGCATTTTTCTGAAAATCTTCCGTCAGATGAAAAACTTTTCCAAGCTTTTGTGACGCATTGACAAAACTGATGAATGTACACAGTTCCACAATCTCTTTTTCGGAAAAATATTCTTTCAAAAGGCTAAAATGACCGTCTAAAATAGAGTGATGATCTTTACAGAAGAGTTCTGCGAAACTTATAGCGACAGATATTTTAATTTCAGATTCATTAAAATCTGGTCGTCCGCCTTTTACCATGCAATATTCACAACCGGCTTCAAACGCCATAGCACGGCGAATCTGTTCCAGTAAATTTTTGTTAAGCGACGAATTTTGCCAAAGTGTTTCTTCTAGATCACACCATTTCGTTAGAATTTCAGTATTGTGACCGATGATTTTTTCGAAAGGAGTATTTCCATTTTTTGATAAGCTAATTCTTGTCATTTCTTTTAATTTTATACTTCAAAAATCGAATTAATTATTATGCTGAAGAAACGGATTTTGTCTTACATTTGATTTATTAAACTTGATTTAATCTTATTTTAAATATTTTTCAATGAAAATCGTTTTAGATGCTTTTGATTACCGAATTTTAGAAATTTTAAATGATAATTCCAGGCTTAGTTATGCTGAAATTGGTCGCATGATTTCCCTTTCACAGTCTGCCACTAAAGAACGTGTGCAAAACCTTATTGATATTGGAGTGATTCGGAAATTTTCTGTGGATATTGATTATTCTAAATTAGGATATAATTTGTGTGTGATTATCAATATTAAATTTAAAAATGATGAATTCCGAAAGTTTATAGATCATCTTTCGCTTTTTCCGGAAGTGATAAGATGTAAAAGAATAACTGGCGAATATTGTTTAACAGCAGAATGTATTTTAAAAGATAGCAGTCATTTAGAAAATATTATAGATCGTTTAATTCAGTATGGTATTCCCACCACTTCGATACAGCTTTCTGAAATACAAACTGGAAACTTTTTTAAGAATTCTAAAAAATCTAATGCTTTATTTGGGGATTGATCCTAAAAATTGTCACGCTATATATATTAAAAAACAAAAAATCCATCTCAATGAGATGGATTTAAGTGGTTTCTCCAGGAATCGAACCAGGGACACATGGATTTTCAATCCATTGCTCTACCAACTGAGCTAAGAAACCTTTTGGTTTGTACTTCGTTTTGAAGTGGTGCAAAAGTAATAATAAATACTGACTCTCGCAAATTTTATTTTAAAACTTTTTTGAAGAAGAAACCACCTTTTGATGGGTGGTTTCTTTAGTGGTTTCTCCAGGAATCGAACCAGGGACACATGGATTTTCAATCCATTGCTCTACCAACTGAGCTAAGAAACCATTCTGTTACTTCGTTGTTTTAAAGTGATGCAAAAGTAGTAAGTTTTGATATATGAAGCAAGTATTAGCAGTACTTTTTTTAACAAAACTTAAAACTTATTGGTTTTCAGGTGAATTATTTTCCTGTTCCTTTCTTATCTGCTCGCTCATTTCCTCTAATACAGGCTTAATCGTGCTTTCCGGAAGGTCACTAATTCTAATATACATCAGCCCATCAATGGCATCATTGAAGTTCGGGTCTACATTAAATGCAATTACTTTCGCATTTTGCTTGATGTATTTTTTAATCAAAACAGGCAATCTCAACTCCGGTTCAAGGTCATCAATGATTTTATCTAATTTATTTAAATCAGATTCCATTTCATCAAAGAAAAGATTCTTATCCCTATCACGAAGTTTTACTTTATATTCATTTCTCGGCGTGATGTATTGAGCCACCGCAGAATCATAATAATTCGAACGCATAAACTCAATCATCAAAGATTTTGAAAATTCAGAGAATTTATTGGAGATACTTACACCTCCCATCAAAAATTTGTGATCAGGATTTCTCAAGCAAACATGCACAATCCCTCTCCATAAAAGGAAAAGCGGAAGCGGTTTCTGCTGATATTCCTGACAGATATAAGCGCGACCCATTTCAATTACTTTTTTGAAGAAAGGGTGGATATCCTGTTCAAATTCAAACAAAGAACTTGTGTAGAAGCCTTTAATTCCAAATTTTTTCATGACTTCTTTACCTAACGCCATTCTATAAGCTCCAACAAGCTTTTCTGCAGCATTATCCCAAAGGAAAAGATGATGGTAATGTTTATCGTATTCATCCAAATCAAATGGAAGATTGCTTCCTTCACCAACCGCTCGGAAAGTTAACTCTCTCTGACGGCCGATTTCCCGCATTACAGAAGGAATTTCTTCATAAGCCGTAAAGTACACCTCATAGTTTCCGTTGCTGAAAAACATCTTATCAGTTCCTCTCAGTTTATTGATATCTTTAATAATATCTTCTTTCGGAGTTTCGTCGATGATATTCTGAACAATATTTTCCTCTTTTAATAAAGGAAATTTTACCGATAAATTTTGAAGATTGATACTTTGAGCAAGCGATTTCCTTTTTTCATAGTAAGATTTCATCATATAAACCTTACGTTTCAGAAATTCGCCTAATTCTTCAACGGTTTCCATATCATCCATCGCTTTTACGGTGATAGGTCGCCCGATTCTTATACGAATTGGCTTTTCCCTATTATTCATCATTTCTGCAGGAAGCATCAATGTCTGTAAATTGGGATGAAGTTTAGCGATCTGATAAAACAGTCGACTGTTTTTTGCATGAAAATACATAGGAACCACCGGAACTTTAGCCATTCTGATAAGCTTTAAGGCCGGTTTTTCCCATTCTTTATCTAAAATTTCTCCGTAAGGATTATTTTTATTTGAAACTTCTCCAGCCGGGAAAATACCTACGCATCCTCCGTTCTGAAGATGTTTCAGCGTTTCGCGCATGCCAGAAGAGCTGCTGTACGCTTCTTTTCTGCCTTCAAAAGGATTTACAGAAATTACGTACGGTTCCATCGGTTTGATTTTTTCCAAAAGGAAATTCCCCATTACCTTGAAATCCGGACGAACTTCTGAAAGAACTTTGCACATCAAAATCCCATCAATAGCACCCAAAGGATGATTACAAACCAGAATAAACGGTCCGGTTTTAGGGATTTTTGCCAAATCTTCTTCAAAAGCGATATAGCTTAAGTTTCTCTCTCTCACAAATGAGTCGAAAAAGTCTTTACCTTCCTTATCTTTTAGTTTGTCGTATAGTTTGTTGACTTCGTTTATTTTAGCAACGCTCATAATAGCAGATGCTACAGGATTCTTAAGGAAACCTATTTTATTCAAGCCCGAAGCTTTGATAAGATCATTTTTCGAAATTAAACTCATATGTGTTTAGTCGCAATTAATTTTACTGTGTTACCATTTGAAGAGTATTCTTGGCAATTTGCTCCAACAATACGTTCTTTTCCTGATAAAATTTGTCAATGTTCTCCATTTTCGCATTTCTTACCGTAAATAAAGATACATTTTTTACAACTTCTGTTTTAAATACTTTTTGCAAATCTTCATTAAGTTCATCCACAGTTTCATATTTGTCTTCCAAACATAAAGCTAGTGAAATTGCTGAATTCTGCATCAAAGAAACTTTAATTTTATATTTAGATAAATATCCGAAAATTAAACTCATATGATCTTCCGCAATGAAAGAAAAGTCTCTCGTAGAGATTTTTAATAAGGTTTGATTTTCTTTTAAAATATAAGATTCTTCGTTTTGATTGTGGTCAGAAGCTCCCACTTTTGTTCCTTCTTTCGTAGGTTCTACGAAAGATTTTACATAAAAAGGAATATTTTTTTGCTGAAGCGGCTGCAAGGTTTTCGGGTGAATGACACTTGCTCCGTAATACGCCATTTCAATAGCTTCTTCATAAGAAATATTCGAAAGAAGCGTTACATCTTTGAATTTTCTTGGGTCACCTGTCATCACTCCCGGAACGTCTTTCCAGATTGTCATGGCTTCTGCGTTTAAGCAATATGCAAAAATTGCCGCAGAATAATCCGAACCTTCTCTTCCTAAAGTTACTGTGAAATTGTTATCATCAGAACCAATGAAACCCTGCGTAACATAGCAGATTTCTGAATTTAAAGTAGAAATAAATTCTTCTGTTTTTGCCCAGTTTACGGTTCCTTCTCTGTAAGAATTGTCTGTTTTTACGTAATCTCTCGCATCCAGCCATTGGTTGGTAAACTGAATTTCGTTCAGATATTCACTTACAATTTTTGTAGAAATCATTTCTCCACAACTTACAACCTGGTCGTAAACAAAACTGTAATTTGGAGATTTATTTCTTCTTAAAAAAGAATCAATATCATCAAAAAATAGATTGATTTCTGCAAAAACGGCATGATTTTCAGGAAATAAACCTTCCGCAATCTCAATATGTTTTCGTTTTATCTTTTCAATTTCAGTTTGGTAGTTATCTTTCTTGAAATAAAGTTCAACCACTTTTTCCAATTCATTAGTCGTTTTGCCCATTGCCGAAATTACCAGCAAACATTTAGCAAACCCTTGGCTTTTCAAAACCATGGATACATTTTTTACACTATCGGCATCTTTTACCGATGCTCCACCAAACTTGAAAATTTTCATTAAATTGTTAATAATAAAATTGTTAGATAAAATTTACATGAGTTTTTTACGGGCATCAAAATTATAAATTTACATCGAGATATGAAATAGCCTAGTATCGCGATAGGCTTAAGATTTTATTAAAATCAATGTTTACCTCCATTTTATGGGGATTGATTCAAAGTATTGGGAGTTTATTTGGAGTTAATATTTTAATTGAATGATGATTTTGTGCTTGTATTATGTTGATAAACAGGAAGTAAATTCTTTTGTGAATAATTTTTTCTAAATGTGAATAATTTTACGAAATTTGGAGAAATCGTAAAAAGAAAAATATGTCAGATCAGCCATTGCAAACGTTAGGAGAATTTCTCATCGAAAAACAGGAAGATTTTCAGTATTCCACAGGTGAATTTTCCCGTCTTCTAAGTGCAATAAGATTAGCTTCAAAAGTAGTAAACAGGGAAGTAAACAAAGCCGGAATTGTAGATATTTCGGGTGCTGCAGGAAATCAGAATATTCAGGGTGAAGAGCAGCAAAAATTAGATGTAATTGCTAACGAAATTTTTATCACGGCGCTTTCTCAAAGAGAAGTGGTATGCGGAATTGCTTCTGAGGAAAATGATGATTTTATTGACATAAAATGCGGTGAAAACGGTCATTTAAGTAAATATGTTGTACTTATTGATCCGCTTGACGGTTCTTCGAATATTGATGTGAATGTTTCAGTAGGAACTATTTTCTCGATTTACAGAAGAGTGACCGAGCCCGGAACTCCAGTTCAGCTGGAAGATTTCTTACAAAAAGGAATTAATCAGATTGCAGCGGGATATGTGGTTTACGGTTCATCAACGATGATCGTTTATACCACAGGAAATGGCGTGAACGGGTTTACGCTTGATCCGTCTTTGGGAACGTATTATCTTTCTCACCCGAATATGCAGTTTCCGAAAACGGGTAAAATTTACTCTATTAACGAAGGAAATTATATTAAATTCCCTCAGGGCGTTAAAAATTACCTTAAATATTGCCAGATGGAGGAAGGCGACAGACCTTATACTTCAAGATATATTGGTTCGTTAGTGGCTGATTTTCATAGAAATATGCTGAAAGGCGGAATTTATATTTATCCATCTTATTCACAAGCTCCAAACGGAAAATTGAGGTTATTATATGAATGTAATCCAATGGCTTTCTTAGCTGAACAGGCGGGTGGAAAAGCAACAGACGGTTTCAGAAGAATTTTGGAGATTGAACCGACAGAGCTTCATCAAAGAATACCGTTTTTCTGTGGAAGCATCAATATGGTTGAAAAGGCAGAGGAATTTATGCGAATTGATAGTGTAAAATAAATGAAAGCAGAATATTTTAGATATTTATTACAATTTAAACGCCCGAGTGGAACATCTCGCGGCGTTTTGCATGAAAAAGAAACCTTTATTCTTGAAATTTCGAAAGATGGAAAAAAAGGAGTAGGAGAGTGCGCGGTTTTCAGAGGATTAAGCTTTGATGATCGACCGGATTATGAAGAAAAGCTACAATGGCTTTGTGAAAATATTCAACAAGATGCTGAATTCTTAAAGGAAGAATTAAAGAATTTTCCATCTATCTGGTTTGGATATGAACAAGCTGTTTTGAATTTAAAGTATGGTAAACATCTTTATTTTCCAAGTGAATTTACACAAGGAGAAACTCCTATTATGATCAACGGTTTGATCTGGATGGGCGATGTTCATTATATGGAAGAACAGATTCAGGATAAACTGAAAGATGGTTTTCATTGTATTAAATTAAAAATTGGTGTCGACTGGAAATCTGAACATGAAGTTCTTCAAAAATTAAGACAGAAGTTTTCAAAAGAATTGTTGGAACTTCGAGTTGATGCAAACGGAGGTTTTACAAAAGAAGAAGCGAAAGTTGTTTTACAGCAATTGGCAGATTTAGATATTCACTCTATCGAGCAGCCGATAAAAGCCGGAAACTGGAATGATATGGCAGAATTATGTGCCGCAACTCCAACTCCGATTGCTTTGGATGAAGAATTAATAGGAATTACAGATTTTAACGAAAAGAAAAGGCTTCTTGAAGCAATAAAACCTCAATACATTATTTTAAAACCATCTTTAGTAGGAGGTTTTTCTGGTTCCGATGAATGGATTTCTCTTGCTGAAGAACAAAATATAGGTTGGTGGATTACTTCTGCGCTAGAAAGCAATATTGGCTTGAATGCTATCGCTCAGTACACTTTTACTAAGCATAGTAAAATGCCTCAAGGTCTTGGAACAGGAGGTTTATTTACGAACAACTTTGAAAGTTATCTGGATTTGAAAGGAGAAAATTTGTTTTTTAAAGGTTCAATGTAGTTTTAGGATCGAATAATTTTTTTGTGTTTTTGATTTTAAAATTCAGTTTAAATCACATCTTTAATGAAAATGGCTTTCTTTATATATTCTAAAATATAAGAAACCTTTTTTTTAATCTTCTTCATAATAAAATTTTTAGCATTTTGTCAGTCGAGTGAAAATTGGCAATCATTATGCCATTGTTCAGTGAATTTTTAACTTTAACATACCGTTCATTTCTTAAGGTTTAAATTAAAATAGCCTTAAGAAATAATTGTGAAAATATTTTCGTTATTAACGATTCTATTCGTAATAAGATTCCTATCCACACCATATAAATTCTGAAAAATATCATTCTGAACCTGCGAGCTGGAGAGGTATCCCCAATGATTTCCGATCTCGAATTTAAAAGAGTCGAGAATATCATTTTCAATAAAAGTACAATCGATAATCGAAACAATATCTTTAAACGGTTCAATATTACTTGGGCCGTTTTTACCTAATCTTGGTGTGAGAATATTCTTTGTAAACTGTGAAATTCCGAGAATTGTATCTTTTCTGTTTAAATAAATTGAAATCCTGTTGGCCAGCAGAGGAAGCTTGTTGAATGAATCTTCAGAGTCTTCAAAAACTTTATAAGTAACATCAGCATTCAATAACAAAACCTGATCAATTACTCTCAAGATATTTTCCTTTTTCAAGCTATACAGCATACTTTGAAGCACCCGATTTCCCATCGAATGCGCCATAATGTGAATTCTCTGGTTACAAGGCATTAAATCACGATTCGAAAAAATATCCTTTAAAAACTGAGTATAGAAGTAAAATAATCTCATCAGCGACGTCCCGGAATTGATACTCGATGCTTTATCATCAAAATACGTCATTGGAACGATGCTGCTTGAAGCCGGCCAGCTTACAAATAAAATATGTTCAACAGGCGATTCAGGATTATCAATAAAAATTTTCTTTAGATCGAGAATCGCTTTTAATTCATCATCAAAATCATATGCGTACCCATGAATAAATATCAAAACATCGCTTCTGTCTTTGGTAGAAGACATATTTTTGTATAATTCATAGAACATTCTCTGGCTTCCTCCGAGATTATCTGCCGTGAGTTTAGACTTTCTAATACCTTTTTCGTTTAATAAAACATCCAACACTTCTTCATAACCTTGTTTTTCAGGTTCGGAAAAAAGTTGGTAATCTAAAATATTTCGATTGGTATAATCTTTCTTTTTTTTGGCTGAGGCAGTGGGTTCTTTATAGTTTTCAAAATCACATTTTGCTATTCTGAAATTAGGAATAGAATATTCGTCATTGGAAAAAGAATCTGTTTTTTCTCCTTTGTGACGGATGATTTTTCGATTGCTTAAAATATAAACAGCCATTATTAGTTTTAATTTGAGTAACGGTTTTTAGCCTTACTAATTTAAATAAAAATATTGAACGAATATCATTTATCGACCTAAATTATCACTTTCGTAAACCCTTAAAATTTCTTAAATTTGCAAATTGTCGTAGTACACGGCATTTTAAAGCGAAATTTAATGGAAGAAGAAAAAAAATCACTCAATTTTATTGAGCAAATTATCGAAGATGATTTGGCAAACGGTCTGAAAAAAGATCAGATCCGTTTCCGTTTTCCGCCTGAACCAAACGGTTATCTGCATGTAGGTCATACAAAAGCGATCTGCATCAACTTCGGTTTGGGTGAAAAATACAATGCTCCCGTAAACCTTCGTTTCGACGATACGAATCCTGAGAAAGAAGAACAGGAATTCGTAGATTCTATCATGAAAGACGTTGAATGGTTAGGTTTCAAATGGGATAAAGTTTTGTACGCCTCCGATTACTTCCAGCAGCTTTACGATTGGGCAGTTCAGTTAATTAAAGATGGCAAAGCTTATGTAGATGAGCAGCCGTCTGAAGTGGTGACTGAGCAAAGAAAAAATCCTGCCGAGCCGGGAATTGAATCGCCATACAGAAACCGTCCTGTTGAAGAATCTTTAGATTTATTTGAAAGGATGAAAAACGGTGAGTTTGAAAGTGGTACCATGTCTCTTCGTGCAAAAATCGACATGGTTTCACCAAATATGAATATGCGTGACCCTGTTATGTACAGAATTTTAAATAAACCTCACCACAGAACAGGTACTGCGTGGAAAATTTATCCGATGTACGACTGGGCGCATGGGGAGTCTGATTATATTGAGCAGGTTTCGCATTCTTTATGTTCTTTGGAATTTGAAAACCACAGACCGCTTTATGATTGGTATTTGGATCAGGTTTATGACGAAACAAAAGTAAGAAACAAGCAAAGAGAATTTGCAAGAATGAATGTTTCTTATATGATTACTTCCAAAAGAAAACTACAAAGGCTAATTGCTGAAAATGTAGTGGATGGTTGGGATGATCCGAGAATGCCTACGATTTCCGGGATGAGAAGAAAAGGTTTTACACCAACTTCTATCAGGAATTTTATTGAGAAAGTTGGTGTTGCGAAAAGAGAAAACTTAATTGAAATTCAATTATTAGAATTCTGCGTTCGTGAAGACCTGAATAAAGTGGCAAAACGTGTCATGACAGTTGTTGATCCTATTAAATTAGTCATTGAAAACTACCCTGAAGGACAGGAAGAATGGCTGGAAACTGAAAATAATCCTGAACAGGAAAATGCAGGAACCAGAGAAATTCCGTTCTCAAGAGAATTATATATTGAGCGTGAAGACTTTAAGGAAGAAGCTAATAATAAGTTTTTTAGACTAAAGTTGGGTGGCGAAGTTCGTTTAAAATCTGCTTATATCATTAAAGGTGAAAGAGTAGAGAAGGACGAAAACGGAGAAATCACGACTATTTATGCGACTTATGATGAAAAATCTAAGTCAGGAAGTGGAACTGAAGAAAGTTTAAGAAAAGTAAAAGGTACGATTCACTGGGTGTCTGCAAAACATGCAATTCCTGTGGAAGTAAGAAATTACGATAAATTATTCACTGTAGAACAGCCTGATGCTGAGAAAGATGTAGATTTCTTAAACTTTATCAATCCAGAATCTGTGACGACAATTCAGGGATTTGCTGAACCTAGCCTAAAAGATGTGGCCGTTGGAGAACCTCTTCAATTCCAGAGAATTGGGTATTTTACTAAGGATCAGGATTCCTCGGATACAAATTTTGTGTTCAATAGAACTGTGACTTTAAAAGACTCTTATAAGCCGGAGTAAAAATTATTTATATAAAATAAATGAAACAGGGCTTAATTTTTTTAAGTCCTGTTTTTTTTTGCCTTGCTAGGAACAAAGTGGCGAGGCAATCTCAAATCAATATCTGTTAACCATGAAGTTTGTCATTCCGTAGGAATCTAAACTTATTTTGTAGAGATAATTTTTAAAATATTTGCTTGGATTTCTATGGAATGACAAATATTGAGAATTCCAGTAATTATCAAATCAAAAAGAGTCCCGAAGGGACGATTTAAAATAGGATAGGATGGAAATCCTATCAAAAAAAATAAAAAATGAAATTAATAAATATATATACCAACTCATTCAAAGGTCTTTCGCAAGAGAGTTGGATGCTCGCGTTGGTAATGCTCATCAACCGTGCGGGTTCGATGGTACTTCCGTTTTTGGGAGTTTATATGACAGATCATTTGCATTTCAGCATAGAAAATACAGGGATTGTGCTGAGCTTTTTCGGAATTGGTTCGGTTTTAGGTTCATGGCTCGGCGGAATGATTACCGATAAAATAGGTGAATATAAAGTGCAGTACCTCAGTTTATTGCTGAGTGTGCCTTTATTCTGTTTAATTCCTATTTTCAAAACTGAGGTTGGGGTGGCAAGTATTATTCTGATTCAAAGTATTATAAGTGAGACTTTTCGTCCGGCGAATTCCGTGGCGATCACGAAATATGCAAAACCTGAAAATATAACCAGAGCGTTTTCATTAAACCGTATGGCGGTGAATTTAGGATTTTCCATCGGTCCGGCTTTGGGCGGAATTTTATCGGCTATTTCTTACGAGTTTTTATTCTTCAGTAATTCTCTGGCGGCGCTGTTGGCGGGATTAATGTATATCTGGTTCTTTGCGAAAAGAAACAAATTAGCCAAAGCTAAAGCAAAAAAAGTAAAAGAAGCCATTGAAATTAAAAAAGAAAATTCGCCTTATCGCGATACTAAATTTTTAGTGTATTGTGCGTTTTGTATGCTGTTTTCTATCTGCTTTTTCCAGTTATTCAGTACGTTAACGATCTTTTATAAAGACACGGCTAAATTAAGCCAACAAAACATAGGATACATTTTAGGATACAGCGGTTTTCTTATTGTACTGCTCGAAATGGGATTCGTACAAATTGCAGAAAAATATTTCAGTTTGGCAGTTACCATGCTTCTGGGAACTTTCATCTGCGGATTCTCTTACGCAATGATGGCATTTGATCACAGCATGATCACGTTGGTTGTAGCCATGACATTATTATGTATCGGGGAAATCTGGACATTACCCTTCATGTCAACCATCACAGCTTTGCGCTCAGGTGCCAACAATAAAGGAGCCTACATGGGGCTGAACGGAATTTCATTTTCCATCGCATTTATTGTGACCCCTTATATCGGAACGCTTTTAGCCGAAAAATTTGGTTTTAATGCCTTATGGATAGGAACCGGAGTGTTAGCGACCCTAATCGCGATTGCATTTTATTTCATCGTTCCGTGGCTGATTGGTGACAAGAAAAAAGGAGAGTAATTTTTTTAGGGCGTGTCCCTCGTTTGCCCAAGCTAAACCTCATAGGTTTTTAAAAACCTATGAGGTTTCCCCCTACAAAACTCGGGTCGGGCTGCTTTGGGGTGCGCTTCGCTTCCGTACTCGTTCGTTCCTCACTCGCACCGGCTCCTTCGTCGCCGCCCGCCGCATCCCTCACGCGAAAGAACAGCCTGTTAAAATTCCAGAATATTTAAAGTTTGTTTACATTTCAAATCAGTCTTTATTTTTTGACTTAAATATTTTGTTTAAAGACATAATTGTTTGAGTGAGCAAAGAAGAAATCAACAAATTGATTTTACGAAGTTATATTTTCAAGCTTCGCGAAGCAAATTTTACTTGCCTTTGTCCTTTAAAAATAATGCATAAAGTAGAATTAATACTTTGCGTTTAAAAATAACAAAGTCATAAAAATTTTAATTCAAAAAATAAAAAGAGAATAATTTTTGCTGTAACTAATTCAATGGCAAAACTATATTTTCTATTTTCCTTGTTTTCTGTATCATTCATATTTTCTCAGGTAAGAGATTCTGCAACGCTGATCTCCGAAGTGAAAATTGATGCCTATAAAAAACCAACGACCTTTATTGCATCCACAAAATCCGTTTCCGTAGTTTCAGAAAACTTGCTGAATCAAAATACGCCCGAAAGATTATTGGAATCATTCAACCAAATTGCTGGCGCGAGAATGGAAGAGCGTTCACCGGGAAGTTATAGGATTTCCCTTCGCGGAAGCACGCTGAGATCCCCTTTTGGAGTCCGAAATGTGAAAGTCTATCTCGATGATTTTATTTTATCAGATGCTTCTGGAAATACTTATTTCAACGTTATTTCTCCTGAATTAATCAATAGAATGGAAGTTTATAAAGGTCCTGAAAGTGGCGATTATGGAGCGGTAACAGGAGGAACTGTTTTGCTTCAGACCCGAAATTCCGATCAAATTTCAGCAAATCTTTCCACAGGAAGCTACGGAATATTCAATCAAAGTTTTAATTTTTCAAAACAAATAGGAAAACACTTTGTTGAGTTTTTTCAAAATTATTATCAGACAGACTCTTATCGTGAACAATCGAAAGTGAATAGAAAACAGATTTTCCTGAAAGATAATTTTCAATATTCTCCAAAAGGTTTACTGAAAGTCATGATGCTATACTCCGATTTGGATTATCAAACTCCGGGAGGATTGACATTAGAACAAATGCAAATTGATAGAAAACAGGCAAGACCAGCGACGGCAGCACTTCCAAGCGCAAAAGAACAAAATGCTGGTATTCGCAATAAAATGATAATAGCCGGACTTTCTCATGAGTATAATTTTAATCCCAATTTTTCTCATTTTATTTTAGTTCAAGGTTCATACGTTGATTTTGAAAATCCGTTTATCACCAATTTTGAAAATCGTTTTGAGAGTAATTTTGCTTTGAGAACTCATTTCAATTATCAGAAAAATTTTAACAATATTTCCTTGGCTTACAGATTAGGTTTTGAAGGTGGAATTAATGATATTCTAGTCAAAAATTTTGATAATAATAAAGGAATAGAAGGAAATCCTCAGAACTTCGATCGGGTTAAGAATACTTCAGGATTTTATTTTCTTTCACAAAAATTAAATATTGCTGAAAATTTTTTCACAGATATTTCCATTAGTTTAAATTTCAATTCTTTTGATTGGGAAAGAACCTATCCACGAACAGAAAACGGCAATGTTCATTTTAAAAATCAATGGCTTCCGAATTTTGGCGTGACATACCTTTTTGAAAAAGGTTTTTCAATTCGAGGGAAGATCGGAAAAGGAAATTCTGCTCCAACGAATGAAGAAATCCGTTCTTCCAATCAGGAATTTAATGCAAATCTGCGCCCCGAATATGGTTGGAATAAAGAAATAGGAATCCGTAAACAGTTTGGGAATTCTATTTTTTTGGAAGGTAGTTATTTTGATTTTCGAATGAAAGATGCCATTGTAAGAAGACAAAATGAATCCGGACAGGAATATTTCATCAATTCCGGAGAGACTGTTCAAAAAGGTTTTGAAATATTATTGGAATCTAAAAATTTTAATCTTAAAAATGAAATTTTCAGCAATTTTAAATTTAGATTTTCAGGAAGTTTTTATGATTTTAAATTCAAACACTACCAACAAAATGCAAATGATTTTTCTGGAAATGAGGTTACAGGCGTTCCGAAAACAACAACTAATAGTTTACTGAATTTTACCTTTTTCAAAAAACTGTCGGTTGATTATTCACATTTTTATACTTCAAAAGCTCCATTAAATGATGCCAATTCTGTATGGTCAGATTCTAGCTTTGTTGGCAATATCCAGTTTAGATATCCTTTCGATTTAGACAATATAAGACTGAATTTATCTTTACAGATTCAAAATTTATATAATACCGATTATGTTTTAGGGTTTGATATTAATGCTTTTGGAAATCGTTTTTACAATCCTGCAGCAAAAAGAAATTTTATTTTTGGAGTAAATGTTATCTTTTAAAAAAATAAAAGAGCTATACATTGTATAACTCTCTTAGGTTTTATAATTGATATTTTCTTAGTTTGGAACTGTAGGAGCAGTTTCATTTAAGCCTAATTCTTTTATATAAATCTGAGTTTCTGCATTATAGCCATACTTAACTGTAGCTCGTTGTATTGTTTTATTTTGCTGAAGAAAAGAGGCTGGGCGATTCACATACGCATTCGCATTTTTAGTGATTACATTTCCCGGATATGATATGGGAATTCTGTACGTAACTGTTCCCTTTTGAACTTTTTGTGCTACATACACAAAGAGTTTTTTATTTGATGGTATTGTTGTGTTTACTGTTTCTGTTAAAGTGGTTGATTTATTTTTGGTAATTGTTGTAGTATTTGTAGCACTTAAAGTCGTTTCGAAGGAAGCTTCTACCGAACCTTGTACAACGGGAAGCGGAATCGAAGTACCTCCGGGAAGGGTAATGTTACTCGGAGAGGTTATGGTAACTGTCACTTTTCCGCCAACATTAAGTGATGCATTCAAAGTAATAGCATTAGCAAGTGTCATTTGATTATTATAACTTACTTGCTTACTGTAAGTTATTGGTGAAGAGCTTGAATTGTAAATAGTAGTACCACTAAATAACATTTGTGTCTCATCCAGTTCGGGTAAGAAACTTTCAATCACAGGAAGAGCAGTTTTAACATATGCTTTTGCATTATTATTGGCAGGGCGTACTAAAGTATTATTTGTCTTATAATTGTTGACAATAACTCCGTTTATTCCATTCCCAAACTGTCCTTTGTAAATATTGACAATTTTTGGTGCGGTTAAACCCAACTGTTGTAGATTAAGGGGAGTAATTTCTTCCTGGATAGTAGTAGACCCTGTGGTAGTAGCTTTGCTGGCAACGTTTACTGGTTTTATTGTGGCAATAAGTTTTAATCCGTTGTCGGCAATAAATTTCTTTTGTGCTTCTTCACTTATCGTTTTCCCAGATGTTACCGAACTTTCGGTGGAAGTAGGGGTTTTTGCTGCAGTCTCTATCTCATCCTGAGCACAAGAAGTTAAAAGACCAACTGCTAAAATAGCGTAGAGAGGTTGTTTTAAATTTTTCATATAATTTTATTTTATCAATGTTTGGTAAAATTATATGTATATATATTTATTTACTAATAATAATTTAATTATTTTTATTTCCCATTGTTTATTCTTTAAAAATTATTAAAATAAAGAATATATTTAATGATTTTTAAGATATTTAAGTTTATTATAAATAAGTTTGCTTTGGTAACTATTTGAAATACAGAATTAATACTTATTTAAATGATTTATAATATTATTAATAATAAGTTTTGCATGAATTCTAGAATTCTCAATAAACCACAGATGGGTATCTTTTCCTCCACAGACAACGCCTGCCAAGTATAAATTCTGAACATTAGTTTCCATGGTTTCTGTATTGTAAACCGGATTTAAGCAATCTCCCTGTAAATCAATTCCGGATTTTGTAAGAAAATCAAAATCGGGAAGATAGCCTGTCATCGCCAAAACAAAATCATTTTCAATCTCATGAATTTCTCCGTTTTTATCTTTAAAAATGACAGAATCTTCTTTAATCTCAATTAATTCAGCATTAAAATGAGCCTTGATACTTCCTTCCGAAATTCTGTTTTCAATATCCGGTTTTACCCAATATTTTACATTGCCGGAAATTTCCGAATGGCGAACGATCATTGTAACATCAGCACCTTTTCTATACGTTTCCAATGCCGCATCTACCGAAGAATTGCTTGATCCGATCACTACAATTTTCTGTTGAGCATAAGGATAAGGTTCGGTATAATAATGTTTTACTTTTGGTAAATTTTCGCCAGGAATATTCATTAAATTCGGAATGTCATAAAATCCTGTTGAGATAATCACATTTTTAGCGTAATATTTTCCTTTTGAAGTTGTTATTTCAAAAATGTCATTTTCCTTCAAAACTTTTTCAACCTTTTCGTAAAGATTGATGTTAATATTTCGTTGTCTTGCAATTCCCTGATAATATTCTAAAGCTTCCTGTCTTCCAGGTTTTGGAGCAGTAGAAATAAACGGAATTTCATCAATTTCCAGCTTCTCGGCGGTGGAGAAAAATCTCATATATAAAGGATAATTGTATAATGAATTAACAATCGTTCCTTTTTCAATAATTAAATAGCTAAGATTATTTTTTTTTGCTTCAAGTGCGCAATTCAAACCAATTGGCCCGCCTCCGACAATAAGAGTATCCAGAATTTCCATATGGCAAAATTACAAAAAACCAGTAAGCAAAGGAGTTTTCACTCACTGTAAAAAACTATCTTATCAATAATCAAACTCTATCTATTAAGCTAAAACTCTCAAACACTTCGACCCCTCGAAACTCTCCAACTCAAAATGTGGCATCGGATTTGGTGAAATATATCCGACAAACAGTAAATAAATATGAAAAAAATAATTGTATCTCTGTTGATCCTTAGTGTTGTAGCCTGTAAAAAGAATCCTGATAAATTCGTTGATGATAAAACAGATTCTACTTTAGTAAAAACGGATAGCGCAGCTAGCAATTCAACAATTGCCAATAAAGAAGCGGCGCTAAAACAGATCAATAGTGATGTTGTACAAAGTTTGAAAGACAAAGATTATAAAAGATTTGCCGATTTTATTCATCCGGAAAAAGGTGTTCGGTTTTCGATGTATGCGTTTGTAGATCCAAAAGAAGATAAACAACTTTCAAAAGCCGATTTTATAAAATATCAACCGACAAAAATGCTTTTTACCTGGGGAGCGATGGATGGTTCCGGAGATCCTTATAAAGCGACAATCAATGATTATCTTACCAAATGGGTTTATTCAAAAGATTTTGTGACGGGGCAGGTTTCGTTTAATGAATTTCAAGGAAAAGGAAATTCTCTGAATAATTTAAAGCAAATATATCCAAAAGCTGATTTTACAGAAAACTTCATCAAAGGTTCTGAAGCCAATCCAGAAATGGACTGGAAATGTCTTCGTTTTGTCTTCGAAGAATTTGAAGGGAAATATTATCTGGTTGCGGTGATCAATGATCAGTGGACGATTTAATAACAATTTTTTGGATACTATAAAAACACACTTCGGCAAGTTCAGTGTGACAATTCTAATACTAGTTTTTTATTTGAAAGAATAGTTCTAAAGTTGTCAGGCTGAGCCTGTCGAAGCCTTTATTTTCAAATATGAAAATGTAATTTTAAAGTCAATTAACCTAAAATTTCAGCTAATTTCTCAGTTAAATTCTTTCTTGAAAACTGCTCAATATTCTGTGTATTTTCTAAAAGGTATCCATTTTTCCAAAGCTCAAATTTTTCTAAAATAAACTCTTTTATTTTTTCAGAATCAGTATAAGAAAAATGCTTTCCTGCATTAGTTTCATCCAAAATTTTAGAAACATCTGCCTGATCCGGACCAAAGGAAATAATTTGTTTTCCTGTCGCCAAATATTCAAAAATTTTCCCAGGAATAATTCCTTTTGATGATTCATTTGGGAAGTTCGTAATTAATAAAATATCAGAGCTTTGCATCTCATTAATAGCTTTGTCATGAGATAAATATCCCAAATTGACGATGCTGTTTTTTAAACTTGAATTTTCTATTTCATGTAAAATTTTATCATCAATTCTTCCAACAAATTTTAAGTTAAAATTTTCAGCAAAATCGGTATTTGTTTTTACCAAATCATCCAATGCCTTCCAAAGGTTTTCAGGATTTCTTAATTGCTCCAAAACACCGATATAACTTAAGGTGAATTTGGGTTTGAGAGTTTGAGAGTTTGAGGGTTTTAGAGTTTGAGAAGAATGCTGTTCATTTTTCTTTATCATGCTGAGCGCAGTCGAAGCATCGGTTTCATCAAATCCGTTGGTGATGCAAATAGCATTCGCGCCGTTTTTACGGAAATTTTCTGCATCAGTATAGCTTGTCGCTAAGGTAATATCCGCAGTTTTGAAAACATCACTTTCAAGCTGGCGATGTTTTTTATCTGAACTTTTAGTGAGTTTTAAATGTTTATAATAAGAAATTTCTGTCCACGGATCACGGAAATCGGCAATCCATTTTAAATTCGGAAGTTTCTTTTTTAAATGTAAACCAATCAGATGCAAAGAATGCGGCGGCCCTGAAGTAACCACAACATCAATTTTATTTTCGGTTAAATATTGCTCTAAAAATTTTGTGGAAGGTTTTACCCAAAAAACTCTGGCATCAGGAATAAAAAAATTTCCTCTTACCCAAATCGAAAGTTTAGATTTCCAGCTTTGATTTTTGCCAACATCAAATTGCCCTGCCTTGAATTTTTTATTACTTTTATTAAGTTTTTCAGCCAGTTGATAAGGTTCCCAAATCTTAGTTTTTACAATTTCAAGATCCTTTGGAACGTCTTTCATCAAGCTTTCATCCAACAAAGGATAGCTCGGATTTTCGGGTGTGAAAATGATGGGTTTCCATCCAAATTCAGGTAAATATTTTGCAAACTTCAACCACCTTTGAACACCAGGACCTCCCGCAGGAGGCCAGTAATAGGTGATGATTAATATTTTTTTTTGTTCCATTAATTATGCATTCTGTTGTCATTCTGAATGAATCTAGGTTATTATTAAAAATATTTTGCTTAGATTCCTACGGAATGACAAAGTGTGATTTAAGCCTCTTTAATTTGAACTTCCTTTTTCTTCTTATTTATCCAAAAAATTCCGAAGCCACTCAATCCAATGAATAATCCGAAGCAAAGAAGCGAGATCCATTTCCCTTTTTCAATTACTTCCGGTTCGAAGATCATTCTGATACTGTGATTTCCGGCAGGAACGTGAACCGCACGAAGCAAATAATCTGCCTTGATGTAAGGAACTTCTTTTTCGTCCACAAACATTTTCCAGCCGTGTGGATAATAAATCTCTGAAAATACTGCTAATTGTGGCGTTTTAGACTGAGATTTAAACTCTAATTCATTTGGAAGATATTTTGTCAGATTGATCACTGCTGTAGAATCTGCCTGAACAGGTTTTCCGTTGAAATATTCTTTATCGGCAGCAGCAATTACCGCTGTTTTTTTGTTATCAATATCTCCGATTGCTTTAATCTCCTGATTTGGAGTTTCTACAAATTTCAGGTCGCTTACAAACCAAGCATTTCCGTTCGCTTTTGGATTTGGAACAACTTGTGGCTGTTCCGGTCCGCCGAAAATCATGTATTTTGCATTCAGCAAGTTCAGGATTTTTGGTGTTTTTACGCTATCCATACTGGAAAGATATTCATTTAGTAAATCATCATATCTTCTCAGTTTTACTGCGTGGTAACCACCGATAGAAGCTTTGAAATAAGACGTATTTGTTTCGCTCGTCGTTCCTAAAGTCTGGTTATAAATTCTGTAATGCTTTTTGTCTTTATCGGCGATGGTTTCTAAGGTTTTATTAACGTTTACTGTCGATAAGATAGATTCTAAATTCGGGTTACCCTGAACCTTTTCCACCAATAATTCTGAACTTTCTGTCTGGAAAGGATTTTCAGCAAAGATTTTATCTACATAATTTTCGTCATTCAGATAACGTTTATTTACTGTCCAAAGATCGAATAAACTTACCACTCCAATAATCACCAAAGCAATATTCTGATTTAATTTTTGCTTTAAAACCATAAATAAAGCTGCGGCTGCAATGGCAACGTAGATGAACGCTTTAATAGCATCAATTCTAAAAAGTTTAAATCTTTCATCCACCAAATAATCTAATAGGAAAGGTGGAAAGTATGTTTTTTCGCTTTCTGTGTGGAAACCTAATAAAGATTTACCTAAAACTAAAAGAATTAATAGTAAACCTAATGTTCCTCCGCTTACATACAAAAGAATTTTCTGTTTGTATTCCTGCGTCAGTTTTTCATCCGTGAAAAATCTGTAAAGTCCTACCATCGCAATTAACGGGAATAATAACTCCACAACTACTAAGATTGAAGATGGCGCTCTGAATTTATTATAAAATGGGACGAAATCGATAAAGAAGTCTGATAAAGGCATGAAGTTGCTTCCCCAAGCCAATAAAATGGTTAAAATGGAAGCTCCTAAAATCCAGTAACGGTATTTTTTCCAGGCAAAAAAGAATCCTAAAACAGCTAAGAAACAAACGATGGCTCCCTGATAAGCAGGTCCCGAAGTTCCGGGTTGGTCGCCCCAATACGTTACTCCGCTAAACCCTTTTGAAATCCTGTCCATTTCAGCTTGTGAACCTACATTTTCCTGAACTAATTCCTGAACTCTGTTCATCATTTCTTTACCTTCAGGCTCCTGACTTCCGCCTCCCATTAGTCTTGGAATGAAAAGGTTTAAAGTTTCCAGCTGCCCATAGCTCCACATCAGCATACTTTCTTTATCCATTCCTGAATTTCCTTCTGTATGACTGTCGTTGGTTAAGATTTGCTTTCCTCGAACGGTTTCTTTCACATATTCAGAATTCGCCATGATTCTCTGAGAGTTCATACCCACTCCGATAATGGCTGAAGCAGCGATAATTCCCGAAGAAATTAAGAAATGCTTCATCGGTGTTTTTTTCTGAATCGCTCGGATAAGTTCAGATAAGAATAAAAATCCTAAAGCGATGAAAAGATAATACGTCATCTGCGGGTGGTTCGCTGCAATCTGAAGCCCCATGAATAGGGTAGTAACAATGAATCCCCAAATATAACTTTTCCTGATATAAACCAGTAAAATTCCGGCTAAAAGCGGGGCAAAATATTCAATGGTGTTTACTTTACCATTGTGTCCCGCTGCGATAATAATATAAAAATAAGTGGAAAGCCCGAAAAAGGTAGCTCCAAGAAGCGCATATTTCCAGTTTCTGACCGCTACCATTCCCAAAAGGAAGAATCCGGCAAAAAGTAAAAAAAGATAATTAACTGGTCTTGGAAGAAAATTCAGGTAACTGTCGACCTGCTTGATGATATCGCCCTCGAATCGGCTTCCCATCTGATAAGTCGGCATTCCTCCAAACATGGAATCACTCCAGTAGGTTTCTTTTCCGAAGTTTGCTCTGTAATCTAAAAGCTCTTTGGCACCACCTCTGTACTGAACGATGTCGTGCTGGAAAAGCTGTTTTCCTGAAAAAACAGGAGTGGAATATAAAAATGCTAAAACTATAAATACAACTAATGAAATTGCAATATATATTAAGTTTTTATTTTTCGCCATGCGTATGGTTATTATCTTTTTATTTTTCGGGATTTTACCTTTTATCTTTCGTTTCTTTTACCTCTTCATAGTCCACAGTTTCTGCGTCCCATTTAAATTTTTGATCGGTACTCTTATTCGAGTTTATATCCTGCTGACGGTTATTTTGATTGTTATTGTTAAACCTGTAACTATAGAATGTTTTAAAGAAAATTCTCTTCAAAATATTCCAAACAAAGAAAATAATAATCGCGGTAAGTACCAACTCAAGAATGTACTTCATAATAAATTTAATTTTGATTTAAAGTTTAGGGAATTTGGTTTTTGGTTGATAGTTTATGGTTGATGGTTGATGGTCTTTAGTTTAATGTAAATACTCAAGACCCCTAAAACTCTACAACCCTCTCACTCAAAAACCTCCCTTTTACTCTTATTTCGCGGAAGGATTTACCATCACAGAAGAATTAGAAACGCTTTTCATAGACTGAGATTGTTTTCCGTCTGAAATGGTTTCAATCTGCGTTGTTTTCACACTGATATTCTGATTGTTGATCCATCCTGTATTTTCGTCAAATTTAATCGTTCCGTTTTGTGACAATTCACTACTCAAACTGTGCGTCATTGGTCCCTGAGCTTTTTTCTCTGTTTTTTTAGGAATTCCACCTGTTACAGAAATTTCAGCCACCCCGTTTCCTAAGCTTTTCAAAACATAGTTTGAAGTAACTTTTACAGAACCTGTAGGATCAGCGTTTTCAGAACTAGACCATTTTTCACCCACTTTTACTCCTTTTTTAGGAATAATCGTTAAGTTTTTATTGAATTGGTCTTTCAACACTTTTTCGTTGAAGCTTTCCTTAAGGCTCGCTACAACGCTTTCTCTCTGGTTTTTATCTTTTACAACTTTGCTAAGAGAGTTCCCAACTTTAGCATAAACAGCATCAAAACCTGTGATAGAAATTACATTTCCTTTCGTATCCATCTTCATGTTCAGCTTATTTCCTGTAAGCGCTCTGTTGATGTTCCAGATCATTTTAAGATCATCCTCTTTCGGTTCAGGCAATTTTGTGTCAACGACAAGCGTTTTCCCTTGTGATGATTGGGAATTTCTTTTACCAATAAGGTTTAAAGTCATGTCGTATACATTTCCTTTAATATCATTTACCGTGAAAGACATTTCATCTGTCGCTTCACTGGTTCCATTCATGGTTTTTCCCTGAGGATTCGTCATTGTTTTTGTATCTCTCTGATACGTTGTTAAAGGATAGGTTTTCCCTTTTTCCAACTTAAAACTTTGAGTAACTACGCCCGCAGAATCTTTGATCGCCGGATTTGCCTCTACTTTTGCAACAGAATCAGCAGGAACTTCTACCGTTACCGTTTTTCCTGTTTTTGGATCTACTTTTGTTACTTTCGTCGTTTCTTTTTTACAAGATACAACGGCTAGGGATGAGATAAGCGCAAGCGCTGCAATATTTTTCATTTGAATTTTTTTTAATTTTATTTTTTACTACTTCAGTTTTTTTGCAAACCTTTACAGATTCGCAGTCATTTTTTGTCTTACGGCTTCGTATAAAATTGCTCCACAAGCCACAGAAACGTTCAGAGATTGAGTTTTACCTTCAATCGGAAGTTTAATTTTATCATCCGCATGATGAAGAACTTCTTTAGAAATTCCCGTTTCTTCGTTACCCATTACAATCGCGCAAGGTTCTTTGAAATCTACATCATAAATCAATTTTTGAGCCTTTTCACTTGCTGCATATACAGAAATTCCGCTTTGCTGAAGAAAATCTACAACATGCGCTAAATTCGGTTCTTTGCAGATTTTTACATTATAAAGTGCTCCTGCAGAAGTTTTTATCGCGTCAGAATTAATTGGCGCTGCTCCTTTTTCAGGAATGATAATCGCATCAACTCCTACACATTCTGCTGTTCTGCAGATTGCTCCAAAGTTTCTTACATCTGTTAATCTGTCTAGAATCAATAAAAAAGGAGTTTTTCCTTCTTCAAATAATTGTGGAACAATATCTTCTATTTTGTGAAAAGGAACATCCGAAATGAATGCCACAACTCCCTGGTGATTTTTTCTTGTAAATCTGTTCAGCTTTTCAACCGGAACATAATTGGGACGGATTTTATTTTTGGCTAAAATTGCCTTTAATTCTGCATAAATATCTCCCTGCAATGCGTTTTGCACAAAAACTTTATCAATTGTTTTTCCCGCTTCAATAGCTTCAATTACGGGACGAAGCCCGAAAATAAAATCGTCTTTTTTATCTGTCATTTTGATAATTTAAATAATGAAATGTCAATTGTCAATTTTACTTCGTAAGTCAATTTATCGTGTTGTAAATTCATCTTTCACGATTCACTTGCGTAGTATAATTCACTTTTAACTACCTTCCTTTTTCTCCTAAAATTGCTCTTTTTTGTGCCATTACATAGCCGTAATGCAAGCTTTCATGCATGTTGTTGAAAATAATGGCATCTTGTATACTTTTCAGATCCATCCCGAAACTTGTAGTGTAAGGGGTGTAGTCTGAAAAGAAATCGCTGTCGTAATCTTTCATTAAAATCTTTGAAGTTTCTGTCAGCAAAAATTCAAGATCTTCCACTTCTGATTTTTGAACATCCAAGTTGGGCAAAGTTCCTTTTTTGTAGGTTTCGATCCAATATTTATCAATTCTAAACGGATTTCCGCTTAGGTAATAATGCAGAAGCTGCTGAGTGGCAACGGTATGCGCAATATTCCAATAAACATTATTGTTAAAACCATCCGGAATCAACAAAAGATCTTCGTGAGAAGTATTCTGTAAAATCTCCAAAAGGTTTCTTCTAACTTGTCTGTGAGCTTGAAAATGATAATTCATTTTGCAAAATTTTTAATCACCAAAAATAGTTTAATAAACTGGAAATGACAATTTTTTAGCCGTGAGATTAATGCGGAAATTATTCACCGCTGTCTTTTTCAAATAGATAAATGTTAAAGAAAGTTTTCCAGATTACTATCTTTAAAGGAGAAATTTTGTTAAAATAAAAAACTGTAAAGTTTGAAATATATTTTACTGAAACTGATCTAAAATCAAAAAGTCTCCTTTGAAAATGTTCAAAAAGAGACTTTTAATTATTTGAAAAGAATTTTAATCTTTATTTTTTAATGATTTTATGTTTGAAAGTTGTTCCGTCTTTCAATGCAATATCCAAAATATAAATTCCTGAATTGTAAGAAGAAATGTCAATTTTGTTTTCCTTATAGCTTTCTGTCAGTTTTCTTCCATCTATACCATATACTGCAATTGAAGCTACATCAACGCGTGATTTTATATTGACAATATCAGACGTTGGATTGGGATAAATACTTACATCTACTGTTTTTACATCTTTTACATTTAAGTTATTGCTGCTTTTACCCTGCATGTAAACAGACAGATAAACTTCTCCCTGTTGTTGATTAAATACAGCCGACGGAATAGTATGTTTCAGGGTGTGATTTCCCGCTGTCAAATTGGCAATCGTAAATCCTCTGATCGGAACTGAGTTTCCAGGACACCAGTTGTTCCAAGAAGTCCAGCTTGCAAAAGATTGAGGAGTTGTACCGTAAATTCCATTTCCTTGTGTGTTGTAAACTCGGTAAGGTTCGCATGAAATCCCTCCAGGTGTATACGTCAGCACCTGTACATCATCTATATAAGTGTAGTTTTGTCTTCTGATATATTCTTCACCGCCACTGTTGGCACCGTGAGGAGTAGAGATTAGCGAAAAGTTAGCGTCTGTAACGGCCGCAGGTAAATTAAAGGTGACAAGTCTTACCGTTTCACCCGTAACATCTGTGCTGTCATAATTATTCACTCGGCTGTAGCTTAGCAAAGGGGTAAGGTTGTTGTAGTCTGTTGCTGTAGCTCCTGTATCGGTCGAGAAAAAGCTAAGACTTCCGGAGAATACATCATTTCTTCCTGAGCATCCGCTTACCTGTGTGTTTGCGGCATAAGGCACACCAAAAACATCTAGTTCCATATACATATCATACGTGCTACGAAGCGAAGAATCGTGAAAAATACTGTATAGATTGCTTAAATTATAAGTGTAAGGAACTTCCAACGGAGAACGGTTTTTGTTCATGAAAGGAGTGATATATCTGGCTACTTCAATTCTTTTCACATTCGCATCATTCATGGTGTATGTTACCTGATTTTTAGGAACCAAAGCTAAAAAAACCTCTCCCAGACGGTCATAATTATCGCAAAGCGCTCCAATAGTGACTCTCATTGCGATCTTCGCTTTAAATGAATTCAGTTCTGCATCTGTAAGTTTTCTTGCATATCTCGTGTTTCCAAGTCTTATTAATCCGGAAGGAACAGGAGTGGATACCGTTGCTGCATAACCATCATAATATGTTGCCTGAGACATCAGATCGAGTTGGGTTGTTGTTTGTGATTGGAACAGTCCTGCCGAAAATAAACTTAAAAAAAGTAGTTTTTTATACATGCTATTGGTATTTGTTACAAATGTATTAAAATATGTAGTTAATTTTAGTATTTGTTGATTAATTTTTTAATATAAATGCTTTTTTATTGGTAATTGTTTAAAATTAAATGTGTTTTTGAACTTTTTTGCTTTAAAATATCGTTAATATTTAATATTTTTGATGAAATAATTTTAATTTGTTGTTAAAATCAAAACTTTAGTGCTAAATTCGCATAATATTCCATATTGAATTTATTGATTATGAAAAGACTTTTATTTTTATCTTTACTATTAATTTCTCTAACTCTTAATGCCCAGATCAATCTGAATATCGGAAGCACAGCAGTGGGAACAGCTCCTGTAAGTAGTTTTTTTTCCTATTCGTATGTTCAGCAGATTTATCCAAAGCAGGAAATTAATGCTAATGCCGCAGGAAATATTACAGGATTAACTTTCTATATTGATCCTTCTGCCACTATTAACGATTCTTCCAGCTGGACGGTTTATTTAGGGCATACAACAAAAACATCTTTTGCATCAGGAACTGATTGGGTTTCTTCTTCACAACTTACTCAGGTTTTTTCAGGAAATGTAACGCGAAATGGTAATAAGGTAGAACTTACGTTTACAACGCCTTTTGCTTATAATAATACAGATAATCTATTGGTTGCGGCGAAAGAAAACGCACCAAGTATTGATATTAATAATTTTGATGAAGCTTTTAAAGTGTACTCTCATCTTCCGTATTCTACGCTTTTCTACAAAGGTGATCTTGCGGTGGTAGATGTAGCAGCTCCTCCGGGAGGGATAAGAGCAGATTATAAGTCTGCCGTTACATTTGCAGGATTGACACCTAGCCCTACTCCGGCTTGTCCTTATATTCTAAGTCCTCTAAATAATGCACAGGCAGTTGCTTTATCTCCTTCTGTTACCTGGTTTCCGGTTTCCGGAGCAGATTCTTATAAGGTTTCTGTAGGAACTAGTTCAGGAAGTACGAATGTTATCAATCAACAAGTGGTTACAGGTACAACCTTCTCTCCATCGACACCTTTAAATCCTGATACTAATTATTATCTAACGGTAAAATCTGTTTCTGGTGGTGCTGAATCATCTGCTTGTTCTGAAATTTTATTTAAAACACTTCCTCCGGTTCCTGCGAATGATGCTTGTTCTGGTGCATTTTTGGCATCAGCTTTCCCATATACATACACTCAAAATGATGCAATTGCTGCTACTAATAATGCGGGAAATATTGCTGTTTGTCTTGATGCTATGAACGATGGACTTTGGTTTAAAATAAATGGAGATGGCAATCAATATACAATTAAGGTAACAATGCCTACGGGTAGTACTTTTGATCCGCAATTAGATGTTTATAGTGGTGCTTGTGGTGCTTTCTCATGTGTGGCAAATGTAGATAACTACGGTGCCGCTGGAGCAGAAACGGCTACTATTACAACTACGGCAGGAACTACGTATTTTATCAATGTAGGATCTTATGAGGAAACGATAGATGTTCCGGAAGGTGCTTTTACCATTACAATTACTCAGCTGTAACTAAATAGGTGAAAAATAAAATAGAGCGCTATGAGATTTCATAGCGTTTTTTTTGTCTTTATTTTCTAAACTTTATCTGGAATTATACTCAAAAGATAATCTTTTAAGGCAAATTATTAATTAAAAAATCAATTCATAATTTTTGAATCTCGCATTAATGCTGGAATATTTAACAAACTTTAACTCAAAAATGGCATTCATTGTGTTGATTAATGCAAGTATTTATTGGAAATTTACCCATTATTTAATTTAAGCTATGTCAGAGATCAATCAAGCTGAAGATATTCGTCAATTGACGGAACAGGTAAAAGAAGCAAACTACTTTTTTTCTCTCCTGAGACAGGAAATAAACAAGGTTATTATTGGGCAGGAATATATGATAGACCGCCTTTTGGTAGGGCTTCTGGGGAATGGTCACGTTCTTTTGGAAGGGGTTCCCGGCTTGGCAAAAACCTTAGCAATCAAAACGCTGGCCGATGCTGTTCATGGCGAATTTTCACGAATTCAGTTTACTCCGGATTTACTTCCTGCCGATGTAGTAGGAACGATGATCTATAATGTAAAAGATAATGATTTTTCCATCAAAAAAGGACCTGTTTTTGCCAATTTCGTATTAGCAGATGAGATCAACCGTGCACCTGCAAAAGTGCAATCTGCTTTGTTGGAAGTAATGCAGGAAAAGCAAGTTACCATTGGTGACGAAACAATGAAACTTCCAAAGCCGTTTTTGGTATTGGCAACTCAAAACCCGATCGATCAGGAGGGTACTTATTTGTTGCCGGAAGCTCAAAGCGACCGTTTCATGTTGAAATGCACGATTGATTATCCTAAATTTGAGGATGAAAGAACAGTAATGAGAATGGTTTCAACTTCGCATCAGCCGACTGTGAAGCCTGTGATTTCGCTGGAGCACATTGTAGCGGCAAAAGAATTAATCAATCAGATTTATCTTGACGAAAAGATCGAAAAATATATTCTGGATATGGTTTTTGCAACGCGTTTTCCAGAAAATTATGGTCTTTCAGAACTGAAAAATTATATAAGTTTCGGAGCTTCTCCAAGAGCGTCAATCAATTTAGCTATTGCATCAAGAGCGCACGCATTTTTGAAAGGAAGAGCATTTGTGATTCCTGAAGATGTAAAAGAATTGGCTAAAGACGTTTTGCGACACAGAATTGGTCTCACGTTCGAAGCAGAAGCGGAAGAAATTTCATCAGAAGAAATTATCAATAGAATTTTAGCAAAAATCCAGGCTCCGTAATGAGTGAAGTGGTGATTAGAAAAGCAGTTCAGGAAGATTGTGCTCCGATGTTGGAGCTGATCAAAGAATTGGCGGATTATGAAAAGGCATTGCATGAAGTGACTTTAACTTTAGAGCAATTCATTGAAGACGGATTCGGAAAATCGCCTATTTGGGGAGCTTTTGTTGCTGAATTTAATGGAGAAATCGTTGGAATCTCTTTATATTATGATAGATATTCAACTTGGAAGGGAAGAAGATTGTATCTTGAAGATTTGGTGGTGACGGAAAAATTAAGAGGAAAACAAATCGGAAAGAAATTGTTTGAAGCTACGATGGAACATGGAAAATCCAATCAATACAGCGGAATGGTTTTCCAAGTATTAAACTGGAACGAACCCGCCATTAATTTCTACAAAAAATACAGTCCGAAATTCGATGATGAATGGCTGAATGTTTCTATTGAGTTCAAGGTTTAATGTTTTTTGTTTAAAGTTTATTGATGTCGTTAGCCTATTTAAATTTTTAATAATAGAACATTTTTCAAACAAAAAACATTGAACAAAGAACCTTAAGCTTTAAACTAATTATATGCAGATAAAAGATATTGTAAAAAAAGTAAAGCAGATAGAAATCCGAACTCGTAAGAAGACGGAAGCTACTTTAATGGGGCAGTATCACAGTGCTTTTAAAGGACAAGGGATGACTTTTTCAGAGGTTCGTCCGTATCAGTTTGGAGATGAAATCCGCAGAATCGACTGGAATAAAACAGCACGTTTCCGCGAACCTTTCGTAAAAGTGATGGAAGAGGAGAGGGAGCTGACGATGATGTTGGTGGTAGATATTTCCGCATCGATGGATTACGGAACAAAAACGCAGCTGAAAAGAGAATATGTTGCTGAAATTGCCGCAAGTTTAGGCTTTTCGGCAGCAGGCAATAATGATAAAGTAGGATTAATTTTATTTGCTGACAAAGTGTATAAAGTGATTCCGCCACAAAAAGGGAGAAAGCATATTCTTTCGATTATCAGTACTATTTTAACGGCAGATTATGTTCCTGCGGTTTCAAAAATTGATAAAGCGATGGAATATATGATGGGAATTTTCAAAAGAAAATCTTTGGTTTTCCTGTTCTCAGATTTTGAAGATGAATATGATTCTAAAATGTTGAGAGTCGCTTCCAAAAAGCATCAATTGTTAGGAATGAGAATTTTTGATGAAAAGGATAATGAAATTCCGGATGTGGGTTATACCTTATTATATGATGCCGAAACAGGCAAACAGGTTTGGGTAAATACGTCTAGCGCAAGATGGAGATATACTTTCGCCGAAGCTCAGAAACAGAAATTAAAGGCTTTGGAAGAAGACTTTGCCAACAGCTCAGCAAGTTTTATGAATATTAATACGGGAGAAGATTATTCGAAATTATTGTATAATTATTTTCAAAAGAAATAAAAATGAAAGTTGAAATTTAGAGCGTAAAAATTAGTTTAAACTTTAAATTTTGAACACTAAACTTTGAACAATTATTTAAAAAATTGAAAAAACTATTATTTATATTTTGCTTTTTACTCTGTGCGAATGCTTTTGCGCAGATGCTCTCTTCGAATGTTGACAAGAAAACCATTGCTTTGGGAGAAGTAAACAGAATTGTTGTGACGATTAATAATCTTCATAACGAAAAAGTTTCTGCTGCTCCCAAAAACGAATTGTTGCCTTTTCATTTTGAAGAAATAAAAGACAGTATTGCACAAAATCCTGATATTTATTATAGAAGCATTGAATTTGCAGTTTATGAAGAAGGAAAATTTACGATTCCTGAACTCGAATTTAAAGTAGGCGGAAAAATTTTAAAGACGATTCCTTACGAAATCGATGTCATCAATACGGCTCAGAAAAATGATCCTATTAATGATATTATGAAAAATAAAGAAGTAAAGCTCGAAGCCACAGATTATTGGGAGCTTTACAAGTTTTATATTTTAGGTGCTATTGCGGTTATTTGTTTGATTATTGCAATCTTCATGATTGTGAAATGGGGTAGGAAATCAAAAAGTTCACCTGTTGTGGCTACCAATCAGACATTAAAAGAGCTAGATTCTTTGAAGAAGAAAAAATATGTGGAAAGTGGAAATTATCGTTCATTTTATGTTGAATTAATTGATATTTCGCGAAAATTTATCACAAAACAATATCATCTACCGGCCGATGTTTTACTGACGGATGATTTGATCGATTTAATGAAAAAAAATAATACCATTTCTCAGGAAAATGAAAAAGTGGTGGAAGATGTATTTTTAAGAGGTGATTTGGTGAAATTTGCCAAAACATTCCCAGATAAAGATGCCATGGAGAAAGATCTTGCGGATATTCGGGAATTTGTAAAAAGATCTTCTAAAGATCTGGAATTTGAAAACTTGAGAAAGGATGTTTAATTTTGAGTTTTATAGTCCGTGGTTTTTAGCACTTTTCCTGCTGTTTATTCCTCTTTTTATAAGAGACATAAGCAGACAGAAAAAGAAAGGGATTAAAGTTCCTACTGTTAAAAATATGGGCGAAAGCAGTGGAATTCTGCCTGTACTTTTTTTACTGAAATTATCAAAGTATATTATACTTTCTGCGTTAATTGTAGCAATGGCGCGACCTCGTACGTTCACGATTTCTCAGGATCGAGATGATACAAAAGGTATTGATATTATGCTTTCTGTGGACGTTTCACTAAGTATGCTGGCAAAAGATTTATCACCAGATCGTTTGTCTGCGTTGAGGGATATTGCTATAAAATTCGTCGATAAACGCCCGAATGACCGATTGGGTTTGGTGACTTACTCAGGTGAAGCGTTTACAAAAGTTCCCGTAACTTCAGATCATCAGGTGGTGATTGATGAATTAAGAAACCTGAATCCTATGGAACTTCAGCCCGGAACAGCTATTGGAGAGGGGCTTTCGGTAGCGGTAAATCACTTGAAAAATAGTAAGGCGAAAAGTAAGATCATTATTTTAATGACCGATGGCGTAAATACCATTGAAAACGCAATGCCTGCACAGGTGGCTGCCGAATTGGCAAAAAGTAACGGGATTAAAGTGTACTCTATCGGGATCGGAACCAACGGATACGCTTTGATGCCTACTCAGACAGATATTTTCGGAGATCTGGTTTTTACTGAAACGGAAGTGAAAATTGATGAACCTCTGTTGAAAGAAGTGGCAGAGATGACTGGAGGAAGATATTTCAGAGCGACATCGAATAGCAGTCTGGAAGAGGTTTACAATGAAATTAATCAATTAGAGAAATCAGACGTCAAGGTGTCCAAATTATATAATTACGAGGAATATTTTAAAATTTTCCTTTGGATTGCATTGGGAATGTTGTTTTTTGATGCTTTACTGAGATGGGTTGTTTATAAATTTTTAAGCTAATGGTAATGGATTGGTATTTAGGGAATTATTGGTACTTGTTGTTGCTGTTGCTTTTGCCGCTGCTGGCTGTCTTTATGGTTAGTTATTTAAAATGGAAGAAGAAAAAAAGAGCGGTTTTTGCAGATTCAAAGTTTCACGAGGGTTTGTTTGAAAAGAAATCGTGGTTTACGAAGTTTTTTCCGACATTATATCTTTTAGGAACATTATTTTTAATCTTTTCAATTATTGATTTGTTGAATGGTTCCGAGGAAGTTAAAACCAATCAGAAATTGAATAACGTCATTTTTATGATGGACGTTTCCAATTCGATGAATGCTGAAGATATTGAGCCAAGCCGTCTAATGGAAGCCAAGAATTTAATGATCAATACCATGCAGAAGATGAAAAACGATAAAGTTGGGATCGTGATTTTTGCTGGTGAGGCGACATCGATCATGCCTTTAACAACAGATTATGGCTCTGCTGAGACTTATATAAACGCAATTGAAACGAACTCCATGCAGATCCAGGGGACAGATTTTCAGAAAGCGATGCAGGCGGCAGTTTCAAAGTTTAAAAATGTAGGAAAAGGTTCAAGAAAAATAGTTTTGCTGAGCGATGGTGAAGATAACGAAGGAAAAGACGATGCAGCGATAAGATTGGCTAATAAGGAAGGAATTATGGTAACTTCTGTGGGAATTGGTACTGAAGAAGGAGCACCGGTTCCTGAATATGTTTTCGGGCAGTTGATGGGCTATAAATCTGATGCTGCAGGGCAGACGGTAATTTCTAAACGACAGACAGAAGCATTGACAAAAATAGCAGAATCTACGGGTGGAAGCTATATTGACGGAAATAATATCAACGAAGCTCCGAATAGAATTATAGATGCTTTAAGCAAAAAACAATCGTCGGCGACAACATTGGTAAAATCTCAAAATGCGAATCATTATTATCAATATTTTTTGGCAGTTTCGATATTCTTTTTCTTCCTGATTTATCTCATAAACCCCAAAAGAGATTTTAATGTTTAATTTCATCCTTGTTTATCAGGATTTTAAATAAGCATTTTAACCGAATTTTAACAAATAAAACGCTGTTTCTTAACAATTAAAGGAATAATTTTGCACAGTATGAATACTAAAATCATATATTTATCGTTAATAATTGCTTTTACGTTCTCAGGGCTGCTTTTTGGGCAGAACAATTACAGAACTTTAGTATTCGAAGGCAATCAAAAATTTAATGCTAAAGATTATGATGGCGCGTCTGCTAAATACTTTGAAGCTATAAAGTCTAACAGAAAAGATTTTACAGCTCATTACAATTTAGGTAACGCATTATATAAAAGTAAAAAATACGAAGAGGCTAAAACAGAATTTGAAAGAGCGCAAAAACTGGCTCAGACACTTCCTGATAAAGCGGCAGCTCTTCACAACATGGGCAACACTTATATGCAGATGAAACAGCCGGAGCAGGCTGCTAATTTTTATAAGCAAGCGCTAAAACAAGACCCTTACAATGAGGCAACAAGAAAAAATTATGAAATTGCCAAACTGAAGGAAAAAGAAAACCAACAAAAAAAACAGCAAAACAACTCAGGAAAAGGGGGCGGCGGCAAAGACCAAAAACAGAATGATGATCAAAAAGGAAATCCGAATGATAAAAACCAAGATCAGGGAAGCGGAAAGCAGAATCAAGGTGAAAGTCAACAAGGAAAAGATCCTAATCAAAATCAAAATAATGAGGGCAAAATGCCTAAAGATCTCGAAAACGCAATTCTAAATAAAGTAAGCGAAAAAGAAAGAGAAACCGCCAGAAGAATTTTGAATAAAAATTCTTATTCGATGCCTGAGAGCAACGAGAAAGATTGGTGATGCAGCACAAATTGATTTACATATTATTATTTTTATCTTCCGTAATTTCTTACGGCCAGGTAACTATATCCATTGATCCCGATAAAAATGATTACTCGGGTAAGGAGGTTGTAAATCTTACGGTGGTGCTTGAAATGAACGGAAGCGAGTACAATCAGCAAACGCCAATTCGTCTGCCGGATCTTTCAAAATTCAATATTATCGGAAGCGGATCTGTCAACAATACTTATATCGATCCCGCGACCAATACCGTTATTACTCAACGTGTTTCACAAATTGCTCTTGAACCAAAACAAAAAGGTAAGATCAAGATCGGTTCGGTGCTTGTTACGGTTAATAATAAAATTTATAAGACAGAACCTTTCGACATTCTGGTAAAAGATGTTGAGAAAAAATCTGTGGCTTCCAACAATAATGATCTTTATCTTAATATGGAAATTGAAGATCGTGATGTTTATCAGGACCAGCCAACCATTGCTGTTTTAAAGGCTTACTCCAAAAACATGGATAATTTAAGGAAGGTTAAAAATATCAATCTTCCTAAACAAGAAAACATCAATGTTCACCCTGTAAGTTTTACCAAATCAGAAATTGATCCTTCGGGTTCAGGCAATATGGCTTCACAGGTTTTAGCCGTATTTATGGTGTTTCCGAATGAAGCAGGATATGTTGAAGTTCCTGCAGTTTCAGCGTCAATTAATTCTTATTCACATAAAAATAAACTTCTTTCCAACAAGGTTAAATTGAATGTTAAAAAGCTTCCGGAAGGCTCTCCTGACTGTTTTAAAAATGCGGTGGGTAACTTTAGCGTAAGCGTGTATCATTCACCCAAAGAAAAAGTGGAGGTTAAAAAACCAATCAATGTTTTTGTAAAAGTTTCAGGTGAAGGTAATTTGTCTGATATGCAATTGCCTAAAATCGAGAACTCTCCTGATTATGATGTTTTTGCTCCGAAAATAACCTCAAAAGTTGCTCCCGGAACTTCAGGAATAAAAGGAGAAGTTTTGGCAAATTATGTCGTAATTCCTAAAAAAGCAGGCGAAATTGCTATTAAAACGGAACAGTTTGCCTTTTTTAATCCTGCTAAAAAAGAGTATGTTGACTTAGGTCAGGAAACTTTGGCGGTAAATGCTTTTTCTCACGATCAAATTTTAGAAGCTCGTTCTACCGTTGAAAAGGTAAATGAATACACCAATAATTTTCTTGAAACAGTAAATAGTCCGGTTTTAAAAACGACTTCCTTCAAAGTAAAAGAGAAAAGTAAATTCAACTGGAATGTACTTTTTGTGAATGCTGCAATACTTTTAGGATTGTTAATCGCCTACTTTTTATTTAAAAATTGGCAAAAAAAACGTAATTTAGTTAAGGAAACTGTACCTCCACGATCATTAGGCTCTATTGCTGAAACAGAAAATGAAATTCGAAAAAATCTGGAAACAGATGTGAATGATTATTTCAGTTATTTAGAAAATCTTAAAGATAGTGGGGATTATCAGAAGTTCTTTCAAATTGTAGATGAAATGGATTCTGAGATCAGAAAGCAGTATTCTCAAGGTTCTATGGAAGATTTTAAGTTGCTTTTAGAAAAACATAACGGAGCTTTAATTGCCGATGAATACAGTAAAGTATCTCAAAAGATTCAGATTGAAAAATATGCGCCTGTAAAATCTTCGGAAGGAATTGATGAACTTTTGAAGGCGATTGTTAATTTGTATTCACAGATTAGCAAATAATCAATTTATTTTCATATTTTTGCGAAATTATTAATTACGGAAAGATGGAAGTTTTCAATGATTTTTCAATAAAAGAGATTGTTACGTGCTTTATGGTACTTTTTGCGGTAATCGATATTATCGGTTCTGTGCCTATTGTGGTAAGTTTGCAGCAGAAATTCGGGCAAATAGAAGCAGGTAGAGCTTCGGTAACGGCGGGTGCTATTATGATCGTTTTCCTTTTCGTAGGGAATAAAATTCTTAAATTAATCGGCGTTGATGTAAATTCTTTCGCTATTGCCGGTGCGTTCGTTATTTTCATTATTGCACTGGAAATGATCTTAGGTATTGAAATTAATAAAAGCTCTGAAGCCAAATCGGCATCCATTGTTCCTATCGCTTTTCCATTGGTAGCTGGTGCCGGAACTTTAACGACTACACTTTCTCTGAGAGCTGAATTTCATGATATTAATATTATTTTGGGCATCATTCTCAATACAATTTTCGTATATTTGGTGCTGAAATCTGCCAAGTGGCTGGAGAAGAAAATGGGTGAGGCTACCTTGTCGATCTTACAAAAAGTTTTCGGAATCATTCTTTTGGCAATATCAATTAAATTATTCACCGCAAATTTTGCGCAATTGGTGCAGAATTATATTAATTTTTAAGAATCATGCAGAAGTTTTATAAAGTATTTTTAATACTATTTATCGTGTTCATCGCAATCAATCTTTATGCTCTGGATTGGCAATCAGATATTTTGTCTGAAGATAACCTGAAGTTTGTTTTCTCAATTGCTTCAGCGGTCATTGGTCTTATTGTTCTTTTCGTAATGGAAACATGGAGTAGAGTAGGCGTGAAGAAATAATTTTGAATTACATCTTAATACATATAAAATCCTCTTTCAGTTTTGAAGGAGGATTTTTGTTTATGCTAAAGTTTATATTTAAACTGAATTAAGGGGTTTCCTTTAATCTTTCCATTTCTTTTAAGTAGACAGAAAGGGGAGTTCCGGTTCTTTTTTTAAAGGCTAACGTGAAAGCCTGCTCGTTGTTATAGCCCAATTCATCGGCAATGACAGATAACTTATAAGAACGAAATTTTCTGTCGTCACTTAAACGATTGATAGCGCACTCTATTCGCAAATCATTTAAATATGTAGCAAAATTTTTACCCTTATAAATATTGATGATTTCAGATAAATATGCGGTATTGGTATTAAATTTTTTGGATAAATTAGCTAATGTAATTCCTTTTTCAAGAAATTCACTTTCTCTTTCAAATGTCTCCAGATCAGCTAAAACTTTGTCGACAACATCTCTCGAAATTGTACAGAAAGTTTTGGTTTTTAAACTTTCCTTCAGCTGATTTTCTATGAATTTTTTCTGAAGTTCAAGCTTTAAAGTATAGCTGTTTTTATGTTGGAATTGATGTTGCGGTTGATTATATTTCGGGATGTTCCCTGAATATTGTTTTACAAAATTAGTGTAAAGTATGTAAATAATCAATATGATTAATAGTATTAGCAATAAAATAACATCCATAATTCATCATTTAGTTATTGTACAAAAATATAGTTTTCCTTGGTTATTCAATTTTTTATTTACGAAAATTCCAGATTTTTCAAAACAACTTCCGATTTCAATTCAGTCTCTATCCATTCTTTTTCCGTATTGCTTTGAGCTGTAATTCCACCGCCAACGAAAGAATGAACCGAATTTTGATACAGTTTTGAACATCTTAAATTCACAAAATACTGAATGGTATCTTCATTTTCAATTCGAATATAACCAGAGTACAATTCGCGTGCAAACTTTTCGAATTTCTGAATATTTTCTTTACAAAAGTCTTTTGGGATGCCGCAAACTGCCGGAGTGGGATGTAAATCGTTAATGATTTTGCTTAAATCTTGAGGGTTTATTTTTGTCTTAAAATCAGTTCTTAGATGTTTAATATTTCCAGAAATATGATCGTAAGTTTCAGATTCATTAATATGATCTGAATAATTGTTTAAAATATTTCTAATATATGATGAAACAGGTTTTTGTTCTTCAATCTCTTTTTCCGACCAATTTTCTGAAATGGGAAGCGTTCCGGCAAGACTCATGGTTTCAAATTCATGAGTTTTTTTGTTGAATTTTCCTAAAACTTCTGAAAAGGCGCCCATCCATGACGTTTCGCCATCAAAGAATAAATATCGGAAAGCATTTGGATAAGATGCGCAGATATTATTAAAACTCGCTTTTAAATCAATTGTATTAAAACCGGTGAAAATTTTTCTTCGTGAATACACCATTTTAGGAAGATGATTTTCTTTAATTACCTGAATTACCTTATCCAGCTGATTAAGATATTCTTCCTTTGTTTCCGCTTCTATTTGATTATCATCTTTTGGCAAAATTTCGCTGGAAATGACATGGTTTTTAAAGTCTTCTTCATTTATTTCAATGATATTTCCTTCGAAACTTACCTGCCTATTTCCATCAAATGTGTAAAACTGAATAGGATTTTGATCGTTTTTTTCGTCTGTGGAATACAGTTTTTCGTCGAATGGAAGTTTGAAATAAATCATCAGATAATACTTTTAGAAACCTTTTATTTAGAAATAATATATGCTATTCCGAGGTTTACTTTTCTTTCTGCAAAGGTATTATTAGTCTTAAAAATGTCAAAATCAAATGTGCTGTTTTTTAAAGAAACATTTTTTAATTGAAACTGCTGATAATCGACAGAAATTAAAAAATTATTCCATATTTTATATTGAACTCCAAGTGAAAAACCGAAATTGATTTGAGTAGTTTTAAAGTCATCAAGTTTATTCAAGACATTATTTTCGGGTACTAAAAACTGCATTTTATAATTATTTCTGTTGACTAAAAATCCAGCAAAAGTTCGAATATTTTTCCATTCGTATAATAATTTTAATTGTAAAATGTATTCAAAATGTTTATTATTAAATCTTTGAAATAACAAGGGTTGATTGTCTTTTGTGAAATAAAATCCATTCAGATAGGTGTCTTCCGTATGTCCGTCAAGATCGAAAGTAGAGTTCCATCGATACACATTCGCGGAAAATAGCAAAGATAGTTGAGGAAGGAGAATTTTTTTTGAAATCCATATTCCCAGATTTTCGCCAGTTTGTTTTTTATTGTTGGATGTATTAATTGTCCAGTTACTGTTTTTAATTCCCACTCCGGCTTCGATTCCAAATTCAAATCTTTGGGCTAATTTTTTTCTTGCTTTTTCCTCATTTTTTTCTTTGTTAATTTCCTGTTCCATAATATCTTTTAATTCCTTTTGTTGAATTTCAGAATTTTTTATAGAAAGATCATTAAGTTTTATTTTCAATGGTTTTTCTAAGTAAACAGTGTCGTAAACAATAATATTTTCATACACGTAAACAGTGTCGATTTTTTTCTTCTTTTTCTGTGCGAATGAAAAATTTACGATAATAATGAATGAAAGTAGAATAAATTTTCTAAGGAACATAAGTTGATTATTGAGTTTATCTTTCTACAAATATGGTGTCTCTTTTGATGATTTTTTTCACAATAATCACTTTTTGCGGCTCTTCTTTTGCTGAATCCTTTCTGATGATGATGATTGTATTATTTTTTTTAGATTGATTTTTTAGCGCTAATTTTTCTTCGGCATTTTCTGAAACGTTATCTTTTTGTGAATTATCCTCAGTATTATCTTGTGCTATGTTTGAATCTATATCTTGACTTTTTTCTATCGTTTCATCATAATTTTTAATATTGTTCTGATTTGTTGAATCTGAAATTTTTACATTATCTGAATGGTTTTTACTAAAAATAGTACTATTTATATTCATAGCAACAATTGAAGCTGCTACAATAACGACAGCAGCAGAACCTATAATAATTTTCTTTTTCCATGCATGATTTCCTGAAGAAGATTGAAAGAAATAAGTTTGATTATTAGCAGGGATTTTGAACGTTTTAGAAGGCAAAATTTTAAAATTAGAAAAGGCTGCCTGAAAAGTTTGAGCCCAAAGTAAGCCTCCAAATCCGAAAATAACAAGCAATTGAGCCATTTTCTTTTTGTTTTTTGGAGTATTTTCATTTACGAAATTATTTAACAAAAAGTTTTGAACAGATTTTTTTGCTCTTAACAAATGAGACTTTGAAGTATTAACTGTAATTCCTAATATTTCTGAAATTTCTACATGAGAATGATTATCAATAAAATATAAATTGAATACAGATTTGTGATGAGATGGCAAACTATCGATGGACGAAAGAAGCTGCTCTCTCGTAAAATCGTAAATGAAAATATTTTTTTCTTGTGAAGCGGAATGGTTCATTTCTGAAAAATTATCCGGAATTTCCGAGGGTTCTATTGAAACGAAAAGGTCTTTGCTCTCTTTACGCAAATATTGTAAAGCATTATTTACCACAATTTTTTTAAGCCATCCAAAAAGTGCTTTTTCATCCCGAAGTTGATGATTATTCTGGATTGCCGCCATGAAACTGTCTTGAAGAATATCTTCCGCAGTTTGAATATCAGGAATATATCTACGGCAAATCCCCAAGAGTTTTGGGGAATAATTGTTGTAAATATTTTGCCAGTCTGTGTTGTTATTTTGCTTCATATTTTATAGGTTAGATTGCAAAATATTTCTTTTCATCTGTTGAGTTTTCTTTTAAAGATTTCCTCTTCATCCTGCGGTAGACAGGATGAGAGGAAAACTAGTAAAGATTGATCGGCGAAATTAAAAGTTTTCATGGTGTTTTTAATTATAAGATGAAAAGATTTATAAAGTTGTGTTTTTTTGTAATTTTTTTAATTCGCTACCACAAAAATTGAATTGAAAGCATTGAGGTAGGTTACACTGTTTGAAATATTTTGAGATTCTACATTGTTGATGTAAACTTTACTTCCTGAAAGACTAAGTTGCTCTTTAATCATATAGATGTTGTTATCAAGAACAAACAGATCTTTAATTTTAGAATAAGTAGGATCAATCGAAACATTAGTTTGCACATTATTTTTATAATAGAGATTTTCCAAACTAGTTCCTGTTACATATAGATTGTTTGTTTCACTAGTGATTTTTCCATCGAAAATATTCATATTTCCGGCACTTCCTACGGCAGTTTCTGTATTATTAGACAGTTGTCTGTAATAATATTGCTGATCTTTAGCATACAGGAAATGAATACCATTTGATGTTTCGGTAAAATTACCAAGCCAAGTAATATTTGGAACTTCATGGAAGGTATTGTTCACAAAATATCCCGATTTTATAGTTCCTGCATCATGAATCATTGAGGAAATGTAAGGTTGGTGATTAAAAATATTGATTTGCGAACTCGAATAAATAATACTGTCATAAGTGTTTAAAACAGTTTTTACTCCATTTTTCCAAACACAGAATGCATATCTTTGGTTTGCTATAGGTGACATGGTGTCGTAATATCCTACAAAATAATCATCATTATCATCAATGGCCATATCAAAAATTTGATATTCTACAGCAGAAGGAATTCCTAAGTACTGTTTAAGATCCTTTCTTGTATTATTTTCCCAATAATAATAAGTTCCGTTGAAAGTTGTTTTTGTTTTTCCAAATACGTGAACATCATTGTTTTTCACAATAATTTTTGATGCATACGTACTGTCTGGTGAAATTAAAGAAGTTTTCACATTGTTTTTCCAATAACATGCTTTGTAGTTTTCCATTCCTGCTACATACACATCATAAGAAGCTACGTTTTGTTGAAGGTCTTCTATTTCCTCAGCATTTTGAGTACACGAAACAAAGAGCGTTAATAGTAATAAAAAAGGTAAAATTAAAGTTTTCATGGTTGTTTTGTTTTTCTTACTTATAAGATGAAAAAAAATAAAAAGGTTGCAGAAAAAAAATATAAAAAAGCTCAAAATATTTTTGAGCTTTATGTATTGGTTTGATTTTTAATTGATTAAAGTGTATGGAGTTTTCATTAAAAAGTGCTGACTTCAGAAATTAATTCCTTGAAATAGCTTTCACACTTGGCGATATGAGTTCCGTACCAGGAAAAAGCTTCTCCGTCTACGATCATGATTTTTTTATCAGGATAAACTTCTTTTAGCTCTTCAATATGTTTTTCTTTAAAGGGAAAAGGTTCGGAAGAGAGCATAATAATATCAGCTTCTGCAAGATCTTCAGTTTGAATTTCGGGATAGCGTTTTTGATTCTTAAATATATTTTCAAAACCAATTTCTCCTAAAATTTTATGTATGAAAGTATCAGAACCTATTGTCATATAAGGGTTTTTCCAAATAAGATAAGCCACTTTTATATTAGAATTAATTTTAGCATCATTTAAAATCTCATAAATTTTCAGATTAAAAAGTTGTGCTTTTTCTTCTTTATTAAAGATGTTTCCTAAATTTTTAAGCAGATAATAATTGTCTTCAATATTTTCTACATTCGTAACAATTACTTTAAAATCATCCATTAAAGCTTCTACTTGTTCTTTACTATTTTCTTCTTTATTCGCAAGAACTATATCAGGTTGTAAAGCTTTTATTTTGTCAATATTGATATTTTTTGTACCACCAATAATGGCAACATTTTTTACTTTTTCTTGAGGGTGAATACAAAATTTTGTCCTTCCAATAACTTCATTTTCGGTTAATCCCAGATCAAATAAGGCTTCTGTGATGGAAGGAACCAGCGAGACTACTTTCATTAGCGAGTTTTATAGATGTATAAATAAAATCCTTGATCCATAGGATAAATATACAAAATCTCGCGTTTTTTTAAGTCTAATGTTTGATAAATAAATGCCTCGGAAGGGCTTCTGGCAAAGAATTCCTTATCAGATGTTGAAGCTAAAGCAATTTGGTTAATATCCTTCTTGTTAAAATATTCTTTATAGGCATTTGCATCCCAGCTTTTTAGCGCTAATAAGAATTTTGCATCATTTAATCCATAGCCGTCATACGTCATAGAAGGAGAAAAATAGGCCACATAACCAGCATCAATAATTGAAACTTTATCATTTTTGGTAAGATGCTTTGTCCATTCTTTATAACTAGAATCAAAACCTTCTTTTACAATTTCAACGCCTTTCATGCTTTCGTAGAAATTGGTGCATAAATCAAACATTCTCAAGACTGAAGCAATCAGAATAATTTTCTTGATTAATGACCATTTTTCCTGAAATTTTTCAGCATTAAAAAATAAAAAATAAGCCATTAACGGAAAGAAATATCTTATGTAAATACTAGATGAATAACTGCTTACATGAAATGTGTAATAATAAATAAGGATAAATAACGGGAGTAGTTTGAAATACTTTTTTTCTTCAAAAAACTGAATAAGAACCGGCGCAAAAATAATCAGATAACCAATGAAAACTTTAACAATTGCAAAACTAAAAACGGTTAAATGTGATTTTAAAATAAACGGCAAAGGAATATAAAAATCGAAAAATACTAAGTAAAAACCTACAAAAATTAAAATTCCAATGGCTGAAATACATACTTTTTTGAAAAAATCTTTACTGAAAAGTTTTGAATTTAAAACATAAAATACCTGAAATAAAGCAAATTCCGGACGAACCAAAGGCAATAAAAGGCTGTAATAGTTTTTATCTGAATCAAAATTAACTAAAAATTGATACAAAATAACAATAGCCAAAACAGACTCTAAACCATGCGTAGCATTTAAATAAAGCCAAATGGTAAAGAAAATCGCGAATGATATATTGAAGATTTTCGAAAAAATATTTCCTTTAAAATCAAAATTATTGACGAGTTTATAAATTAAGAAAAGCCCTAATAATAAGTTGATGATAATAAATGAATCTTCAGGTTTTATCTGCAAAAAAGCAAATAATGCCAAAATCCACATCCATAATAAGCTGGTTTGCCCGTTTCCCTGATATTGAGGATCTAAATTGTACCAAGGTTTAAAATGTTCAGCAAAATTCTTAGAATATTGAAAAGTGATAAATGAATCATCAATTACCAAATCGTGTTTAACAATTAGTAAAATAATAAATGCTAAACCGAAAAAAGCGATTAATATTCTTTTCAATAGGATATCTTTATTATGAGATATAGAAAAATCTGTCATAATAAAAATGTTTTACAAAAGTTTACCCGTTAAGAAAAGTCCGGCAACAGAAAAATAAATAATAAGTCCGGTAACATCTACCAAAGTGGCTACAAACGGAGCAGAAGAGGTTGCGGGGTCGAGATTTAATTTTTTCAGAATAAAAGGAACCATAGAACCTGAAAGTGTTCCCCAAAGTACGATCATGACTAAGGAAACGCCAACACTCAGTCCTACATAAACCCAATGAATTCCATAGTTGAAAAGTCCTGTTTCGTGCCAAACCATGATTCGTAAAAAGCCGATAATTCCCAAAATTCCACCGAGGAGCAATCCTGTGAAAATCTCTTTTTTCATGACATACCACCAGTCTTTCAGACCGATTTCTTGAAGCGCCATCGCCCTGATGATAAGGGTTGCAGCCTGAGAACCAGAATTTCCTCCACTAGAAATAATCAGCGGAACAAATAATGCTAAAACAACAGCCTTCTGAATTTCATCTTCAAAATAACCCATCGCAGAAGCAGTTAACATTTCGGAGAAGAAAAGAATGATTAGCCACATTCCTCTCTTTTTCACCATTTCGATCAGCGAAGTTTGAGTATAAGGCAAATCAAGGGCTTCCAATCCCCCGAATTTTTGAATATCTTCGGTATTTTGTTGTTCAATTTGATCTAAAATATCATCAATCGTTACAATTCCAACCAAAACTCCAGCTTCTGTTACAATCGGAAGAGCGCCTCGGTCATATTTTTCAAAATATTGAACGGCATCTTCTTTTGAAGTGGTTGTGGTGATGGCAACAAAGTGATTATCAGTTATATCTGATATTAAAGTGTCTTCTTCTGCCAACAATAAACTTCCTAATGCAATATCATCAATCAATCGGTTTCTTTCATCAACTACATAAAGATAGTTCATGGTTTCTACCTTACTTCCGACTTTTTTGATCTGTTGAAGACATCTTTTTATTGTCCATTCCTTACGGATCTGGATATAATAAGGCGTCATCAAACGGGCAATGGAATCTGAATTGTACCCCAAAAGTTTCAAAGCAATTCTTCTTTCCTGCGGATTCAGATGGTTGATAGAATATTTGATTAATTCATCCGGAAAATCTTCAAAAAGAGCCGTTCTGTCATCGGGAGTCATTGCGTTCAGAATCTCAGAAACTTCGTCGCTTCCGATACTTCTGATGGTTTCTTCCTGAAAATCAGGATCCAAATGAGAAAAAACTTCGGCTTTGTATTCTTTCGGAACTTTCAAAAACGCCAAAAGCCTCTCGTCAGCGTGAAGTTCGCTAAGAGTTTCTGCTATATCGGCCGGGTTGAAGATAAGTTCGTCTTTAGAATTCAAAACGTTAAAATTTTAGGATATGCAAAAATAGGGCAAATTTTTAAAATTGGAGAATGTTGACAGAAAATTAAGGATTTCTTAAGATTATAAATAAAGAACATCCGCTAAAAAACGGATGCTCAAAAAAATTAAATTTAAAATAAAGTTCCATGTGGATTTTATGATAGGAGAGTACAGATCGGAATATCTGAATACACACATACTCCGTAGCTGCAGCATTGGAAGAAATCACACTGATCGTCGGCAGTACATTTTACAATTTTTCCGCCTCCGTTGATTGCTTTTTGCTGTTGTCTGTTTAATTTCTTTAAATTTTTCATAGTTTATTAAGAATTAGTTAATTGCACATCGAATGTTCGAACATCTGTCTTCGCAGCACCATAAACCTAGGCAGTCATTGTCGGTTCTGCATCTTTTAGCTAGGGCTCCGCCGCTAATTTGTGATTGCTCTGTTCTTGAAAGTTTTCTTAAATTTTTCATACTGTTCAGATTTTAAGGTTCAATACAAGCAAATTCCACACAAGTTCCGCCGCAGCACCATCCGTAGACACATTCTGAATTACTTTTACATTTTTTCAACGCTCCACCGTTGATCAGTTGCTGATCTTTTCGTGAAAGTTTTTTCAAATTTTTCATATTATTTAGTTTTAATGTTGAACTAAAATAATAAAAAAATCTATATTATTCACTTATTGATGAAAATATTTTTAATGTAATTGATTAATTATGAGATTTATGCAGAAAATGTTTTGATTTAAATGAAATAAAAAACACCTATAAATACAAATGAAAAGGGAAGTTTTAAGGCAAATAAAACGTAAAGAAAAATGAAAAAGAAATAAAGTAATTAATTTTGAACTATCAACTATCAACTATCAACTATCAACTATCAACTAAAACCCCGTTTCCGTAGAAGGTTTTATTTTTCTGAGTTTTTTAAGAATATCTTTAATTGCACCATTCGTTCCGATTTTCACGGAATTGGTTGTGGAGCCCAAAAGACGCATATTTTTGCGATACGTATCGTAGTCGGTTTCGGTTAAAAGATTTCCTTCAGCATCAAAAAGTTTCATGCTTACCACAACCTGATTAGAAAAGACATACTTTCCGAGACCTACTTTGAAATACTTTACTTTAGGAACAATAACGAAATCTGCTTCGTTGTTAATGCTGTAATCGGTGATGGTCTTTTTATCAATACTATCAAACGAAACCTGAGTTTCCGTTTTGATCATTCTATTTTTTCGCTCGCTAAGATTGTCTGAAACAGCGCTGAAAAACGCATGATTGGTAGGTTCTTTTATTTCTTCAATATCAGGTTCTACCTCGGGATTGAAGTATAGAATTCTTTTTATTTTGTCGGTCGAAATTTTCTGCGCTTTTAGAAGTACAGATCCCGAAAATAAAAATACAGTAAGCGTAACAAAAGATATAAATTTTCTCATCACTAATTCGAATGCAAAATTACTGCCTTTTAGTTGGATACCATAATTTATTTAAGAAATATTTAACATTTTTTTCTATCAAATTTGATACATGAAATCAATAATGTTTGTGCATTCAAAAAATAGTTGTAATTTTGCAGCCGTTACATAATAATCATTAAACAATATTGGAATGTACTTAACAAACGAAAAAAAGCAGGAAATTTTCGCAAAACACGGAAAATCTGCACAAGACACAGGAAGTGCTGAAGGACAGGTAGCTCTTTTCACTTACAGAATCAATCACTTATCTCAACACCTAAAGTCTAACCGTCACGATTTCAACACAGAGAGATCTTTGGTTAAATTGGTAGGTAAGAGAAAAAGTTTACTAGATTATCTTAAAAACAAAGATATCAACAGATATAGAGCAATTATTGCTGAACTAGGTTTAAGAAAATAATCTGTAAAGATTTTACAAATAAAAGCAATCTCGAAAGAGGTTGCTTTTTTGTTTTCCGAGTTTAATTTTTTTAAAGCTATTTCCAGCTATCCACTTTTACTCCTCGCGCCAAAGCTTTTCCATCGCTTGCTGTGGGGTAGCCGTTCCTATCTGGGCTAGGGTGTAGCTATTCTCCTTAACTATTTTGCAAAAATAATTATTTGTCATTTCTTAGTAATCTATATTTAGGATTGAAATTATAAGGAAAAAATAGTATTTAAAAGGGTAATCTTAACAGAAAAAATATAGAAACAACTGAATTACACATTCTTCATAAAAAAATGAGACACTAAAAAGTGCCTCATTTTATATTTTTATCTCTATTAATATTTAAATTAATGTCCAGATTTAGATTCACCAGCTTCTACATGGCTAAGATATTTCGTGCAATACGCTCCAAAAATCAAAATCATAATATAGCAGAGTACAGGAATGATAAATGAATGCTGAACTCCAAAATGATCGGCTAAAAACCCTTGGAAAATAGGAACAATAGCACCTCCCAAAATAGCCATTACGACCAATGAAGATCCCTGGCTTGTATATTTTCCTAATCCTGAGATCGCCAATGTATAAATATTCGAGAACATGATCGAGTTGAAAATTCCGATTCCTAAGATGCTGTACATTGCAATTTCACCATGATTTACCATTGCTGAAATCAATAAAATAACATTGATTGCTGCAAAAATAGACAACGTTCTTGCCGGAGCTGCTTTTCCAACGAAGAAGGCAATGAAATTAAGAATGATAAATACTAAGAAGAAGCTGATTTGTGCAAAAGTAAGATCTACAATGCTGAAAATTACCAGGAAGACCAAGGCTGCAGCTCCCAACATAAAGATCGCTTTCTTAGCCTGACTAATCGAATGATTCAATGAAATGGCTCCTAAGAAACGCCCGATCATCGCACCTCCCCAATATAAGGAAAGGTAATTTTTACTGATCGCTTCATTAAACTTCATTGTTTCTTCAAGAAAACTGATGATGAAACTTCCTACGGCAACTTCACCACCAACGTAGCAGAACATAGCAAAAACTCCGAATTTCAGGTGACTGTATTGTAATGCACCCCAACCTTTTACCACTTCTTCTTCCTCCATTTGGAAAGACGGAAGTTTTACCCTTGAGATCAACAAACCTACTAATAAAAGGATCCCTGCGAAGATTAAATAAGGAATTCTTGTTGCCACAGCACTGAATGAACCGTCGGCTGCAGAGAAAAATTCAAAAATTAAGTGACCTCCTAAAACCGGCGCAATCGTTGTTCCAAATGCATTGAAAGCCTGCGTCATATTCAATCGGCTGGATGCAGAATCTTCGGAACCCAACAAGGAAACGTACGCGTTTGCGGTAATCTGCAATACGGTAAATCCTAATCCTAAGATGAATAAAGCTCCTAAAAATAAAGGATAATAAGAGAAAGTAGCCGCCGGATAGAATAGAATACATCCAAAAGCTGCTAATCCGATTCCGAAGAGAATTCCTTTTTTGTAACCCACTTTATTGATGGGGTCGCCTTGGGAAATCGAAATCAGGAAATAAATCAATGAGCCAATAAAATAAGCTCCGAAGAAACAAAACTGTACCAGCATTGATTCGAAGAAACTTAGGTTAAAAAGCTGTTTCAGGTAAGGAATCAAAATGTCATTCATACAAGTGATGAATCCCCACATAAAGAATAAAAGAGTAATGGTAATAAGCGGAATAGTGTAATTCCTGCCTTGCGATTTTACTTCATTATTGATCATAAACACACATATTTAGCAAAAGAGTTTTTAGTTCTCTTTTTAATTCAAGTCATCACAATGGTTTGAAAATCTTCTTGTTAAGCTAATTTTTAATCTGATTTTTAATCTGAATCTTCAAGAAGCATGGCAAATATAGTTGAAGTTCGTGTTTTTATGCAAACTTTATTGTGTTTTTAATGTTAAATTTTATTTTATTCATTTGCAAATGTTTTAAAATTTACATCAGATTTTAACTATTTTGGAATGAAAATGATAAAATGTTTTCAACTTAATAATTTTTATAAGAATCGATTGTATTTCCCAAAGTGAGATATTAATTGATTGATAGTATGTTTATTAAATGGTAAAAGTACAATGAAGAACGTAAGCTAATTTTGATATTTTAATACTAAAAATTTAAAACATCATTATAATATATTACCTTTGCAAACGAAAATTTAAAGAGTTTAAATAATAATCGTACTCAATACGGAGTACTATAGACGAAAATTTATGAGTATACCTCAAGCGTTTACAGAAACGATTACTCTAGCAGACGGCAGAGAAATCACTTTAGAAACAGGGAAGTTGGCAAAGCAGGCTGATGGATCTGTGGTAGTAAAATTAGGCGGAACAATGCTTTTAGCAACGGTTGTAGCCAATAAAGAAGCAAATCCTGGTGTAGATTTTTTACCATTAACAGTAGATTACAGAGAAAAATTCTACGCAGGTGGTAGAATTCCCGGAAACTTTTTCCGTAGAGAAGCAAGACCTTCTGATCAGGAAATTTTAACAATGCGTTTAGTAGACAGAGTTCTACGTCCGCTTTTCCCTGAAGATTTCCATGCGGAAGTTCAGGTAATGATTTCTTTGATTTCTTATGACGGACAAACAATTCCTGATGATTTAGCTGGTTTAGCAGCTTCTGCAGCGATTGCTATTACTGATATTCCTTTCAATGGACCAATGTCTGAAGTAAGAGTTGTAAGATTCAACGGAGAATTGGCAATTAACCCAAGTTATGAAGCTTTAAAAGATTCAGAATTGGATATCATGGTGGGAGCTACTAAAGATTCCATCGTAATGGTAGAAGGGGAAATGAAAGAAATTTCTGAGCAGGAAATGTTGGAAGCTATTAATTTCGGTCATGCTGAAATCAAAAAGCAAATTGAAGCTCAGGAAAGATTAGCAGAAAAAGTAGGAAAAGCTTTCCCTAAGAGAGAATATTCTCACGAAACTCACGATGAAGCTATTCGTGAAAAAGTGTGGAAAGAAACTTACGATAAAGTATATGAAGTAGCAAGAACTCCTTCTGGAAAAGAAGAAAGAGGAGAAAAATTCAAAGCGGTACGTGAAGAATTCCTTGCTCAGTATGTAGATGATGCAGAAGAGCTAGAAAGAGTAACACCTTTCGTAAAAGTATATTATCATGATGTAGAGAAAGAAGCAATGCGTCAGATGATTCTTGAAGACAATATCCGTCTTGATGGTCGTGATCCTCAAACGATTCGCCCAATCTGGTCTGAGATTGATTATCTTCCTGGAGCTCACGGTTCTGCAATCTTTACAAGAGGTGAAACTCAGTCTTTAACGGCTGTTACACTTGGTTCTGTGAAAGATGCGAACATGGTAGACAGCGTAATCACTCAGCACGATGAAAAATTCTTCTTACATTATAACTTCCCTCCATTCTCAACGGGTGAAGCAAGACCTTTAAGAGGTACTTCAAGAAGAGAAGTAGGACATGGAAACTTGGCTCAAAGAGCTTTACAGGCGGTAATTCCTGAGGAAAATCCATACACAATCAGAATTGTTTCTGATATCTTGGAATCAAACGGTTCATCTTCAATGGCAACAGTTTGTGCAGGAACATTGGCATTAATGGATGCAGGTGTGCAAATTACAAAACCTGTTTCTGGTATTGCAATGGGATTGATTACTGATACAAAATCTGGTAAATTCACGGTACTTTCTGATATCTTAGGTGATGAAGATCACTTGGGAGATATGGACTTTAAAGTAACTGGTACTGCAGACGGTATCACAGCTTGTCAGATGGATATCAAAATCCAGGGGCTTTCTATGGATATCATGGAAAAAGCTTTGATGCAGGCTAGAGACGGAAGATTGCATATCTTAAATAAAATCACGGAAACTATTTCTGAACCAAGAGCAGATGTTAAACCTCACGCTCCGAAAATGGTAGTAATGGAGATTCCTAAAGATTTCATTGGTGCTGTAATCGGGCCTGGTGGAAAAATCATTCAGCAAATGCAGAAAGATACAGACACCGTTATCGCTATTGAAGAAATTGGTGAAATCGGGCGTATCGAGATTGCAGGTACAGACAGAGAGAAGATCAACGCTGCTGTTGCTAAGATCAACGAAATTACTTTCGTACCGGTTGTAGGCGAAGTTTACAAAGGGAAAGTAGTTAAAGTAATGGATTTCGGTGCTTTCGTAGCGATTGCTAAAGGTACAGAAGGTCTTCTACATATTTCTGAGATCGAATGGGCTCGTTTAGATAAAGTTCCTTACAATGAAGGTGATGAAGTAGAAGTGAAGTTCATGGGTTACGATGATCGTAAGAAAATGAAACTTTCAAGAAAAGTTCTTTTACCAAGACCTCCAAGACCTGAGAAAAAAGAAGGTGAACAAAGAGGACCAAGACCGGAAGGACAGAACAACAGATCTGAAAGACCAAACAGACCCGAAGGACAAAGAAGACCGGAAGGTGACAAGCCTGCTGGTGAAGGAAAGCCTTCAACTGAAGCTTAAGAAAAATTCTTATACAACATATGAGTCCCTCAATTTTGAGGGATTTTTTGTTTCTATATTTTTTGGCATGATTTTTCGTTTAAGCAGTTTAAATAAAATACACAAAAATGAAAAAAATATTTATTGCAGCCTTATTAGGTTTTGCTGGTTTAGCCTTTTCTCAAACGGTTAATAATGTTCCTATCAAAGATATTGATGTTGAATATGTTCAGATTGTTGGATACGAAAGATTATTTAGCAATAAAATCGATGTAGATTTAGATTTCGGACAAAACACAAAATTCTTTTCTGGAAAAAACGATTTAATTATCTTAGATGATAAAGGAAAAGTAGTGAAGTTCAATTCTATGACGGACGCACTGAACTTTATGTCTGCCAATGGATACTCTCTTCAACAAGTTTATACCGTGAAAAATACGGGAAATGATGCGACAGCAGTACATTATATCCTAAGAAAAAATAAATAACAGACAATTGCCTATATTTTCCAATTGAAATTCAATTAATTATATACTGAAAGTGGATAATTTTTCGTATATTTGTACATTAATAATTAAAAAGGTCTCTGCCTTTGCTTTCTCTGGAACGGTTTAGAATTTCTATTTTCCAGCATCAGTTTTCGCTTTTACAGCAGACAATTTTACTATTAATTCCGATAGACTTCGTTTTTAAAGTCATACGGAGACTTAGACACCTTTTTAGGCTTTCGGTAAAACGAAAGATTTTTTATTCAGAATAACAATTAAATTTTAAAACAATATATGGCGGATTCTTTCTCTAAAAAAGAAAATTTCAAGAAAAAACAGCAAAAACAAAAAGAAAAAGCGCAAAAACGCGAAGAACGTAAATCAAGCAACAACAAAGGAAAAAGTCTTGATGATATGATCATGTACGTAGATGCCAACGGACAGTTGACTTCTACACCTCCTGATAATGCTGAAAGAGAGGAAATTGATATCAACAACATTCAGTTGGGTGCAGCTCCTATCGAAGAAGAAGAGGTAAGAAAAACTGGGATCATCACGTTTTTCAGCGAAAAAGGCTACGGATTTATCACAGAAGATAGATCAAAAGAAAATATTTTCTTCCACAGCAACAACTGTACAGAGCCTGTGAAAAAAGGAAATAAAGTGTCTTATGAAAAAGAAAAATCACCAAAAGGTTTTTCTGCAATAGACATTAAAATCGTAAAATAATACACATTTATACTGATATAAAAAAGAGCTTCATCTAATGAAGCTCTTTTCTTTTTTGATGAAAGTTTTATCTCCGTCAGTTCGAGTGTTTTTCGAAGCGAAGCGTAGAAAAATGTATCGAAAACCCGTGAACTTAACTACAAAATTTGTCTTTTCATCATGAACTTCTCGATACAATTTTTTTGCAAAAAATCACTAGAAGTGAAGTTATATTTCATGAGTGATCATTTTAATCAGAGAATTTAGTCTTTTAATACAGATTCTCTCTGATCTCAATCAGAATCTTCGTTGTTTTTTCGATATCGGGAAAATTAGGAAGATTAGAAATCGAATGATAATGTTCGATGGATTTAATCAGACTTTCTGCTTTATCCATGACGGCTTCGTACGACCAGTTTCCGGCTTTGATGTCTAATAATTCATCACGGTTTTCTACACGAATGTTCAATGAATTGGTTTTAAAAATTTGTTCGCAAGACTGTAACAAACGAATGGTATGCATCATATTTTTGCTGTCATAATTTTGTCCGTGATTTTGATTGACATTGTATCGGTCTTCATTTCGTTCCGAAACCCATTTCCAATATTCACGGTAATCTTTGCAATAGGTAGAGTAGGCATCGAGGTTGCAGAACAAATAAGCAATTGGTTTTTCCTCTTTCGGAACCGATGAAACAGAAACCTGATTGGCTTCTTCATGCTGAATGATTCCTTTATAGTTCAGATCTCCAGATTCGTTGTAGAAAAGTGCAAACATTCCTTTGGTATTGTCGATGCTTACCAAACCGCATTTTTCTTGAACTTTCCCATTTTCCGAAAGCCATTTTTTCAATAGAATCGAACCTTGATTCTGCAAAATATAACAGAAATCAAGGATAGATTTTCTTTCTTTATCAATTGGATTTAGGATCTTTTTATTTAATCCCTTTGCTTTTTTAATTTGTGAAATGGCGTAACCCGCAAAGGTGTCTTTGCATAATTTAGACAGAAAATCTTCAGGTTTCAGCAAATCCATCAACGGATTTTTATATTGAATACAATCTTCCGGACTTGCCAGAATTTCTAAAATATTCGGATTGTTTTTCTGTAATAATTCAATCAGTCTTCCGATTTCATAATACGTGATATCATTCGTTTCATTGGAAATTTGCGGAATATAATTTAAACCAAAAAAATCTTCTTTTGGTAAATAATACACTCCACGAATATCTGTATCTGAGTTTTTCGTTGCCAATCCGAAAGAGCGGCTTCCGGAGATCGCTTGGAAAAGGATGAGGTTGTGGGATTTTATGTGATCTAATTCCATAATTTTAATGATTAATCTAATAATATTTCCCTAAAAACCCTTTCCATCTTAGTTTTTTCCGAATTTCCACCCTTTAAACTTTTCGCTCTTTCTTCATTATCCGAAACCATTTTTTCCAAAAATCCAAATAATTCCCAGTCATTCGGGTGATGATAAGATTCTCCTTTGGTGGCTTTTAAAGCGATTAAGTTTTCTATTTTCATTCTTGTGAAATGATCTACTAAAACTAACAACTCACTGAATAAAACTGGAGGAACTGTTCCTTTTTCTAATATCCATTTTCCGGTCAGAGTCGTGCGAAGGCAGTAGAAATAAGATTTTAATTTTACTTCATTGGCTCTGCAGGCTTCCAGATATTTTTTGCTCATGCTTGAGTAATGATAAAATACAGCGATCGGAGAAAAGCATTCATCCGCTAAAGGTTTAAATAATTCATAGAATCTTTCATTTTTTACATAGATGATAGGAGAGTAGAACCAGCTTAATAAAGCGGCATTCGATTTCAAAAGTAAATGAAAAGTCTTCCTCAAATCCCATCCGGAACCATCCAAATCATCTTCTGTCATAAATTCTATCGTTTCATCCTTATCCCATGGTGAAAGATACCAGTCTTTTTCGTGTCGGTATATGAAACGTATGTCGTAATCGCTGTCGGGCGAAGCAAAACCCCAAGCCCGGCTTCCGGATTCTACGGCAAGAAGTATTTCTACTCCGCGTTTTTCTTCAACTTCTTTTAATTTTTCTAATATTTTTGGTGTCATTGTTTTTAATTTATGATGCAAAATAAAAAGTTAGCTGCGCAATCTTTTTACGTTGGGTGTTTTATGAAAGTTATGTTTAAACTTATTTTAAATGTAATCGCAAAATGGGCAAAAGACTTTATTGGATTTATTTAAAGGATTTCAAAAGTCTGTAAAAATAAAAGACCTTTTGATTCTTTTTCTGTAAAAAGTTGACTTACAAAGCAAAAATGTAAAGTTACAATTCAAGAATGTGAAGTTACATCGTAGCAAAGTAGAATGACATCGAAAGAAAGTAAAATTACAGCGAGAGAATGTGAAGTTACAATGCAAGAATGTAAAGTTACAATGCAAAAAAGCAAAACTACATCGGAAAAATGTGAAGTTACATCGTGCCAATGTAGAATAGCATCGAAAGAAAGTAAAGTTACATTACAAAAAAGTAAAATTACATCATAAAAATGCAACTTTACTTTGATACAATATTGAAATTCTGTAATTCAATATTTTTCAGTCTTAAAAATACATTATTTTCTATTGGTAAATTCTATGGCGGAGACGGTGGTGTATTCCGGGGAAGTGGCTCCGTAAAGACTTTTTACGTATTTTTTAATCTTTAGAGAGATGGCATACACTCCGGTTTCTTCTGCATACAGAATTTTGTCACGCTCTATAATTTTGGTGTTCAGTTCAGACTCGGTTTGGTCTACGGCGAAGGTTGTCGCTTGTAATGAGTCGTGATACGTGTTGAGGTTTTGTAATTTTATGTTGTCTTCATTGGGAGCGTAAGCGGGTAGGGTGGAAAGCAACTGTAAAAGAAGACCGAAATTTTCAGTTTTTGAGGTGAAAGACTGTCGGGAGGTAGATGCGGTTTTAGGAGCTTCTTTGCCTTCTTCAACTGGTGTATTGCTCTTCCTTGCGCTACCCTGAATAGTCTGGGTTAAAGATCTTGCCTGATCTAAAGTCCCCTGCGGTAAGCCTACAATTTCCAATAGATTGATGATGCTGGTACAAGTGGATTTCAAATTTTCGAAAGCAGTCTGACGGGCAACGATAGCATTTTTATTGGCGCTTCGTTTGTTTCCAACTTCTGTTAATTTTGCATTGGCATCGTTATACAATGCCTGAAGGCCAGCAATTGTAATATCACCAACGGGCGGATTGTAAAGATTGTACGTAGAAACTTGTTGGGTAATTTTTTGAAGGTTTGCTACATTTTTAGCGTGACCTACTTCTGAGGTACTAGACATATCAATTGTGTTTTTTAGTTAATGATTCAAATATAGAAATTATTTTAAATGTGCGGCATATTTTTTAAAGTATTTTGATGGTGAGGATGTTATGTTAAATTGGGGAAGCGCGGATTGCAAATCCGCGCTATCGGGTAATCAAAAAGACCGGAATTGCTTCTGGTCTTTTTATCATCTTGTGATCTTTTGCTGGCGCAAGCATCTCGCTTGTGACCGCCGTATTTATTGACAATGGGTACCGAGCGTGACGCTCGCATCAGCGGGGGGATCCCACAAAAGTGTTTAAAACTTAGATAAACAAAAATGGTCGGAATTTTCTTCCAACCATGACTAGCTAATTTATCGGCTCTTATTACGAATAAAGATCTATAATTTCATCCGCTTTTTGATTGAATCTTTCTTCAATCTTATTTTCGAATGATCTATTATAATCAGTAATAAATTTATTATTATTTTCAATCACATATTCAGTCATAGTCATTTTCTTCTTTGCTTCTGCCAAAATGAATTTTTTATCTAAAGTAGGAGACTGAATTTCAAGTGTTATTTTATCTCCAATTGGTTGATATACATTATTGTCCATGTTAGAAGAAAATCTAATAGCTTGTGGTGAGTAATCAAATAATTCTGAGTTACCTGTTATTTTTGCCTCGACTGTAATAATATTTACATTTGCAGTTTGACCATTGAAAGGATTACTAAAAGATGGAGGAATCTGAACTGTTTCAGATCTATTAGCTACCACATTAAAATCACCTATTGTTACTTCCTGCCATAATAATTTTTGTTTTATTTCTTTTAGCTTTTCTTCTCTTTTTTCGAGAGTGTCAATTTCTGCATATTGAATGTTATTAGTTTGTTCTTGTAACAGGTCGAATAAATGCCCGGGTAATTCAAAATTAATTGTTTTCATAGTTGTTCTGTCTTTTTTCATGGTTAAAATCTAATTTTAAAAATTGTTTTTTTTTAAGATAATTATTTATTTAGAATTCTTGTCATCTGGAAATAAGTCATCAATTTTTTTAACTACAATACTAGTATTTGCATAACTAGGATTGGTTGCAAAAAAAATATATTGATCATTATAAAAAGCAATTTTTGCTTTAGGATATTTTTGTCTTACACTATTACTTAAATCATTAAAATTTTCAATCTTATTTACATCTTTTATCTGAACAAAAATTGTAATAAAACCAATACCTATAAAGGTTACAGTTTTTGTTATTTTAGATCTGAATTTTCCTAGAAAAACTAGTGTAACCCATAAACAATATGTAACTAATATAAAGGGTATAGTTAAGATTTTCAACAAATATCTGTCTATATTAATGTAATATAAGTAAATAACTAATGCATTTGTAAGGAAAAATAATACTGATAATTTTATAATATATTTTTTTAGCCATTTATATCTTAAAGTATAAGATTTTTCTTCATTCATCCGACTCTGAACTATGTCTTTGTAGACGAATAGTATAAAATATACAAAAAGAAGTTTTATAGTCGCAATTAGCCCATCTATGATTAATTGACTTAATGAAAAGAATTTGATCAAATCTGTAGATATATAACTAATTTCTAAAAATTGCTTAATACCACCAATAATTGTAGGAACAGCAATAAGCATTGCATTGTTATTATTAAAAAATTTAAAAAAATAATTGTTTTCAATTTTTTCTAAGATATTCATGGTTATAAAGTTTGAAAGTAAATATATAAAATACTTATGAATATTATCCCGCTACGCAAAGTCTTCTGACTTTGTTCGAACTATTATTCATCATATGTGTATAGTTTAATTTGAAATTTAACAAAAATAATTTAAGTCAATAAAAAAAGATTACGGCAACCCGTAATCTCCACACTATTTTCTAAACTTCTTCTTTTTCTTCCAAGGCGCATTCTTCTGAACATCCCCCGCCATAATACATCCGTAAGGCATCACTTCATCCAAAACTTCGCAAAGTCCGTATTCTTCGATCTGCGCTCTCACGTTTTTTGCACTTTTATAAGCGGTTGGAAGTTCGGAAATATCAATTTCATTCGAGAAGAAACGAACGTCAATTCCTTTTGTTTCTTCTTCAAAAATTTCCTCAATCGTTTTATGAGCCAAAGATTTTTTATGCTGACTTCTGCTGAAATTTCTTCCCGCTCCGTGTGGCGCAAAACCTAAATTTCTTTCGTTGGTGGTTCCTTTCACAATCAAAACAGGTTCCGACATATTCAACGGAATCAATCTCGGTCCCGTAATATCCGGCATAAATTTATCATCCAAAGGCGTTGCTCCTTTTGCATGGTAAAATAAATCTCCATCTTTGAAAACGAAGTTATGTTCGTTCCAATATCGATCTTCTTTTTCGATTCCTAACTTATTTAAAGTCGCATCGTGAATTGACGTATGGTTTTCTTTCGTCCACGTTCTGATCAACTGAAGCGCTTCCCAATACGATTTTCCTTCTTCAGATTCGTAAGGAATCCAGGCATTTTCTCTCAATGTTTCAGGAGAATTTTCTATTCTGAATTTATTCGCGACCTTCATCCCTTTATCATACAAAGCAGCTCCGGGCGCTCTTGAACCGTGGTGTGTCACCAACATAGTATTTCCGGTATTTTTTGAAATTCCGACAAACAGGAAATGGTTTCCGTCACCCTGCGTTCCCATATGAGAACGGGCAATGCTGATTAATTTCTCATCATTCAGGAAATCATTGGCTCTGAAAGCATCCATCAATTCCTGAGACATCTCCATTTGCTCACCTCTCGGTCTACCTCCGTATCCGAAATGCGTGATGGAATGAGCGGCATCCAAAACTTCTTTAGGATCTGCCTTTCCAAAATCCGTCAACATCACCGAACAACAGATATCTGCGCTATGGAATCCCGGATGAATGGCATTTTTCGCCACAACAACTCCACCAACTGGAATCTGACCCACGGGACCTGTCGGACAGGCATCAGGCATAATCGCTCCGGCAACCAAAGTTGGAGTTTTCATCAAAACTTTCATCGTATTGATTACTTTTTCCACATTATCATTTTCACTTTCATGTTCGGCTCTGATGTTGATGACAAAATCTTTTGCCGTCTCATGAAGCGGGATTAATTCGGGTTGTTTGAATTGTTCCAAATAGGTTGCGATTTGATTTTCATCTAATTGATTTTCGTTGATATGAGTAATTGCTTCGGCAAACCATTTTGCTGGTCTATATCCTAATTCGATTAAGTTGTTTCCGTTAAATTCCATGTGTTCTTCATTTTGTTGATGCAAAGTAAAAACTAAAGTATGCAATGTTTTTGCGTATTATAAATTTTTTATATTTTTATTCAAAAATTATTTTTAGGCATGATGGAAAACTTAACTCCGGAAATATTTCAGGCATTTCAAAACAAACTGAAAACAGGTAACAGAAGAGGTGTTCACTTAAATGCTATTCCCGGAAGCTCAAGATATAAATTTGATCTTGCCCGACTTTCAGAAATTCATAAAAGTCTTCCCGAACATTTTATCATTAACCTTTTAACGCAGAAAAACGTTAATTTTAAATTCTCCATTCACGATAAAATTTCCGATGAGGTTTCTAAAGAAGCGGTAAAAGACAGCATTTATCTGTTTGATGATGAAAACGAAGAAACCGAAAAAAGCACAATCGGAATTTCTCTTGCTAAAGATAAAACTAAAAAGGCAGCCCTTGAAAAACTGTCTGCAAGCCTCGAAAATCTGATCTTTCAAAATGATGTCATCCAATCGGAGAAAGGAATTAATTCTCTGGGCTTCGGTTTTCCGATTCTGGTTCGAAAAGATATGGACGGACAGATTTCGGCTTCGCCTGTTTTAATCTGGTCTGTGACGATTAAGCCGGTCAACGAACTGAATACCTGGGAAATCAGCAGAACGGAAGATGATCCTATTTATGTGAATGAAGTATTGATCAATCATTTACAAAGCGATTCCGGAATTACGCTGGAGCAGATTCCTGAAGAAATGCTCGCTGATGGAAAAATAGATAAACCTGAGTTGCTGGAAATCTGCAAAACCTTATTGGGACAGCTTAAGATTACCCAAAATTTAGATTTTATCTTAAATAATTATGAGGAAATTCCGCTGATTAAAGCTAAAGCATCTTACGAAGACCAACTTCAGAATAAAGGCGATGCAATCATCATTAAATCAGGTGTTTTCTCCATTTTTGAAGTACAGAAACAGAATATCATCAATGATTATGAATCGTTAAAAAAAGAATTTAAACCTCTTGAAAACGCCGTAAGAGCTGATTTCCAATCTATCACATCAATTGAAACTGATCCTTCACAACAGGGAATTTTAGAATTATTAAAATCGCAGACTAAAATTTTGATTCAAGGACCTCCGGGAACAGGGAAAAGCCAGACGCTGACGGCGGTTTTGGTGAATGCACTGGAAAATAAGCAGAAAACCATTGTGGTCTGCGAAAAGCAAACGGCATTGGAAGTTTTGTACAACGCCCTTCATAAACTGGGCTTGGAGCGCTATTGTATTATGATTAAAGACAGTGTTTCCGACCGGAAACCTGTGGTGGATGCGGTAAGAAATACCATTGATCCTGCTGATTTTAAGAGACCGGGACAACCGTATTCCGTTCAGTCGCTGCAAGATCAATTGACAGGAATTCTGCAACATAAAACAACGATCAATGAGGTTCATGAGTTGTTGAATTCAGATTTGATTCCGGGAAAAAACTTGACGGAAATTGTAGCTGATTTGTTGAAATTCAATGAAACAAAAGAAAATATAAATATTCAGGATATTCAGTTTTCCTTTTCGGAAGAAGAGTTTAAAGATATTGAATATATATTGGAAAAGGGAAAAGATTTGTATGAAGAATACAAACCTTTTGAAAAATCATCATTTATTAATCCTGAAAAATTAATTAGCGAAAATTTTCATAACAGTCTGCAGAATTTAGATACTTCATTTCAGAATTATGAAAAAATGTGGGATGAAATTCAATCGCTGATTATTGATTTTAAACCCGTTTATGAAGAAAAGAGAAAGCTGGATTTCAGTCAGAATCTTCAAAAATTGTCTTCTTTAATCAATGAAACAGAAGTAATTACCTCTGTTCTGAATCAGAATTCTGAAGAGTTTCATCCCGAAATGACGAACGGATTTTTCTACAAGTTTATGGCTTTGTTTTCTTCCGAAAAGAAAAAGAAAATCAGCAATCAGAAAAGACTGTTAGAGATTAGTTCGGCGATTAAACAGATCAGTTTAAGTGAATTTTTTCCTTCCATTGAGCTGTCGGATAACCTTTGGAATAATAAAAACGAAATTCTGAATTACCGTCAGAAAATACAGAACCTTTCGTCGGAGTTTTCTTCAAAGCTGGAAGAGCAGTTTAATGAGATTGATTTCCTGAATGTATTTGATACTGTAGTTTCGGGAAAAGAAACGGAAATTATTGCTCAGCGTATTCAGCAGTTGAAGAAAAATATTTCCAATGATCAATGGATCAAAGATCTGAATTTTGGAAATACCTATCAAAACTTTGATGACTATTTAATTTCTGTTTTAGACCGACACCGAACGTACAGAAATCATCCTGAAAATCCTTTTTTGGCAGAGTTTAACTGGTTTTATTTTTATCAGCCTCTTAGCATTTTTCAGAAAAAAGTATTGGAAAAACTGTATTCAATTAATGATTGGAAAGCTTCTTTTTATTCCGCTTATTACCCCTTATTGTTAAACAAACATTCTGATGCTAAACTTAATTTTAGCGAAAAAAATTACGAAGAAATTACAAAGCAGATTAAGCAATACGGGTTTTCTCAGCAGAATTTTATTCAGTATTTCTGGAATGATTCTCAGCAGAATGCGGTGAAAAAATTTGAACAGGCAAATAAGGATATTACGGTGGCCAATCTTTACAATAAGAGAAGCAGTGTCAATCATAAAAGATTAACGTTACGACAAATCGTGCAGAAAGATATTGATCTGTTTACTAACTTTTTTCCAATTATTTTAACGACTCCGGATGCGTGCAGCAATCTTTTCCAGGGTAAGAATTTTTATTTTGACAATGTGGTTTTTGATGAAGCGAGCCAGTTAAAATTGGAAGATAACCTTCCGGCGATGCTGAAAGGGAAAAATATTATTATTGCGGGAGATGAACATCAGATGCCGCCATCCAATTATTTCAGTAAAGTTTTTGACGGAGTGATCGAGGATGAAGACGATATAGAATCTGAAAATGAGATTATCACTTATAAAAATTCATTGCTGAATATCGAATCTTTGTTGGATTTTGCGACTGAAAGTCAGTTTGAAAAGAATCATCTGGATTTTCATTACCGTTCTAAGCATCCTTATCTGATTGATTTTTCGAATCATGCGTTTTATAATTCGCGTTTAAAGCCTCTTCCGACAAAATCTGAAATGTTACCGATTGAATTCTTTCAGGTAGATGGAGTTTTTGATGAACATAAGAATAAAGAGGAAGCGGATAAAGTATTGGAGATTTTAAAGAATATTCAACCTTTAAAAGATGGAAATTATCCGTCGGTGGGAATTGCGACTTTCAATATTTCTCAAAGAAATTATATCAAAAGAAAAATTGTTCAGGAAACTAATCTTTCGGGAAATGAAGTTTTTAAAGAAAAAATTCAGGGATTGGAAGCAGCGGGATTATTCATTAAAAACCTTGAAAATATTCAGGGTGACGAAAGAGATATTATTATCATGTCGACGACTTACGGAAGAAAATCCGGTGGGAAATTTATCCAGAGTTTTGGTCCGATTAATCATACGAAAGGGTATAAACTGCTGAACGTGATTATCACCAGAGCAAAGGAAAAAATCTATGTCTGCAACTCGATTCCCGAAGAGATTTTTTCGAATTATAAAGAGGCTTTGCAACAGGAAGGTTCAAATAACAGAAAGGCTGTTTTGTATGCTTATTTAGCATATTGTAAGGCGGTAAGCGAAAAAAATGAAAGCCAGAGACTGGAAATTCTGAACACGTTAGATCAATTTGGATATGTTGATCATTCAAACAAAAATACAAGCTCCAATGGATTTATTGATGTAATTCATGATCGATTACAACAAGATATTCCTCAATTGAAAATGTTGAAAAATCATCATTTCGGAGGATATGAATTTGATATTCTGATTGAAAAAGGAGGTGGAAAGTCGATTATTGTGGAAGCAATGAGTAAAGAGAAATATTCCGGAAATCTTGGGTATCTGGAAGATTTACATAAAGAAAAAATAGTCCGAAATGCAGGTTTTGAATACATCAGAATCTGGAGCCAAAACTGCTGGCAAAACTTGGACGCGGAAATACAGAAAATACATAAAAAAATATCATGACAGAACAATTAAAAAATTTACCTGAAACGATTCAATTTAAAGAAGTAATTGCTCATATTGACGAGAATTACGATTTTACACCAACGAAATTTACCAATGGAAATACGGTAAATGAAGAAAATCAGAATAATGGTTCGTGCAAAGTTTTCAGCTATGCGAAACTGAATGATTTATCTAAAGAAGATACGTTGAATCTCTTCGGAGAATTTTACAGACAAGATGTTTTAAAAAATCCTGAAGGAACAGATCATCAGAATATCAGAAACTTTATGAAGTTCGGTTGGGAAGGGATTTCTTTTGAAGGAGAGGCTTTGAGTAAAAAGTAAATTGTCATTGCGAGAAACGTAGTGACGAAGCAATCTCAATTGATATTTTTTAGATTGCCGCGTCGCAGGCTCCTCGCAATGACATAAAACACAAAACAAAAACTATGTCATCCAATAAAAATGCTCTTATCCGTTATAAAACTTTAGATAAATGCTTGAAAAATAAGTACAGAAAATATACTTTGGAAGATCTTATCGACGAATGTTCTGAAGCATTGTTTGAGTTTGAAGGTAAAGAATCTTTCGTAAGCAAACGCACGGTACAGCTGGATTTGCAGAATATGCGCAGTGAGAAATTTGGGTATGAAGCGCCAATTGAAGTTTTTGAAAGAAAATATTACCGATACAGTGATCCTGAGTATAGTATTCATAATATTTCCGTTAACGAAAGTGACCTGAAGGCGATGAATAATGCGGTGCAGATCTTAAAGCAGTTCAAGGATTTCTCAATGTTCAAAGAGATGAACGGGGTGATCCAGAAATTGGAAGATTCTATTCATTCCACCAATCAAAAGTCAATCATTCATCTGGATAAAAATGAACAGTTGAAAGGATTGGAATATATTGATATTCTGTACGATGCCATTTTGCATAAGAAAGTTTTAAAAGTTACCTATAAAAGTTTTAAAGCAAGAGAATCAGATTCTTATATCGTGCATCCGCAGTTGCTGAAGGAGTTTAATAACCGATGGTTTTTGATTTGTTTTAATAAACAATATGCATATAATCTGGCTTTGGATAGAATGGAAAATATTCAAATCGAAGAAAAGATAGAATATATTGATAAAAATCTTGATGGTGACGAATATTTTAAGGATATTGTTGGCGTTACAGTTTCCCCAACGATGGCTCCGAGAAATGTGGTCTTTTTTGTGGATTCTCACAATGCGCCTTATGTTAAAACCAAGCCTTTACACGCCAGTCAGGAAATTGTAAGTGAATCAAATGACGGAACTGTTTTTAAAATTTGTGTTCAGTTAAACTACGAGTTGGAAAGACTTTTACTTGGGTTTGGAGAATCACTGATTGTTCACAAACCCCGAAAACTTCGAGTACGATTAGAGGAAAAATTTAGGGCAGGAAGTAAAAACTATGAAAATCTGGTTTTGGATGATGAAGATTAATCAAGTTTGTGGCTTGGAAATTGTAGTAATCAAAAAATAAAATAAAAATATGAAATCAAGAATATTAAAAGCAGTTGTAGCTATTGTAGCCCCTTTGGTAATCGAGTTTGTGATAAAGAAAATATCAGAAAAACTGGATGAAAAATATAATAAAGACGAGAAAAAACAACTTCCTGAATCTGTTTAAAATGATTCATGTTGAAAACTATAGAAAGAGGCTGTTAACTTATGGCAGTCTCTTTTTATTTATACAAAATCATAAACTCCATTTTTCCAACCCAATACTTTAGAAGAATCCGCTTTCAGCCAGTTTTTAAGAATAGTAGCATATACTTTCCTGAAATCTTCAGAATAAATTAAATCTCCTTCATTCAATTTGGTTAAATCTGGAAGTGGGTTTAAAAGTCCTTTTTTCTTCAAGCTACCACTGATGAAAAACATTTGATTGGCTGTTCCATGATCGGTTCCATTGCTTGCATTTTGGGCAACACGTCGACCGAATTCTGAAAAAGTCATTAACAAAATATCATCAAAAAGTCCGTTACCTTTCATGTCTGCAACGAAAGATTTTACTGCTTCATTAATGTCTCCAAATAATTTTTGTTGTCTTTCATTTTGGTTCACATGCGTATCAAAACTTCCTACTGAAAGATAATAAACTCGTGTATTAATATCGGACTTAATCAATGATGCAACGGTTTTAAAATCTTTTCCTAATTGCGAATTCGGATAAGTTTGTTCGGTCTTTTTGGCTTTACTTTTATCAAAAATATAGCCCGCATTATTGATGGTGGAACCTAAAGTTTGATATAAATAAGAAACCGTTTCATCGTCATGATGATGATCGTACAACGATTTGAAATATTTTTCCTGACTGGTTTGATATAATCTTTTTGGATCTTTGAAGGCGAATGCTTTATTATTTTCACCTTTTAAAGCCAAACTTAGCATATCATCAATTTCTAATGCCTGAGTTGGATGTTCACATTTATAACATTCTTCATCTAGAAAACGCCCCAGCCAGCCGGTTTCCAAATATTCATCGCTTTTGCTAGCGGAATGCCAAATATCCATGCTTCTAAAATGGGATTTATCGGGATTGGGATACCCGACATTATTCATCACGGAAAGCTCGCCATTGTCATACAATTCCTTAAAATAGGAGAGGGCTGGGTTAATTCCCGCTTCATCGTTCAACTGCAAAGAATCTTTGATGGCGATATTTTTTCTTTCTTTAAAATAAATGTCATTTTTTGTCGGAATGATCGTATTTAAACCATCATTTCCACCTGTGAATTGAAGCACAACCAAAATCTTCTGATGGGGTTCCAATGCTTCATCGAAAGTCATTGCTTTCAGAAAATTAGGCATCAACAACGATGCGGTAGCCAATGAACTTATTCTTAGGAATTCTCTTCTTTTGATTAGCATAAATAGTAGGTTTTAGGTTAAAGATGGTAGGTTGCAGGCTTTGCAGCGTACTTTGGCTATAAGCTAAAATCTGCAACCTGCGACCTTACATCAACTGATATTCTGGCGTTGACATTAGATTAATCACATTCATTTTCACACTATTGTCGGAGAAATTTTTAACCGAGCTCATATCCAAAGATTTTGAATTTTGAATTAAATAATCTTCAACATTTTTTCCGTTAAAAATCTTTTCTACTCTTGCCCAATCGATCGTAATATTCGGATTTTTGAAGCTTTTCGCAAGATTATTCGGGTTCTTTTTTAAGCCCATATCTACATCGTCATCTTCTTTTGGATGATAATCAAGAGGTCGTAAACCCGACCAAATCTGGGGAATTTGCAATCTCAACATCAGTGTTGAACTGTCAATCCATGATTTTCCGTTTGGCCAGCCTGCAACGTTTGGCGGGTACAAAAGCGTTTGCCCTAATAATTTCTGATAAACGATGAGGTTTTCCCGATTTTGAATATTCATTGGAAGAGTTCTCATCATTCCTGCCATCAATTCTATGGGCGATTTTATTCTGTTCCCAATGTTTTTTTTATCATAAAACCATGAACTTGAGAAAATATCTTTCATGAGTTTTTTAATGTCGTAGTTCGATTGATAAAAACTTTCGCTTAGTTTATTTACAATAGCTTCGTCTACATTTTCATTCACGAAAAATTTGTAAATTTTTGTGGTGATAAATTTTGAAGTTGCTTTTTGTTCAAGAATAATATTTAAAGCATCAGTTCCTGTAAAATTTCCGGTTTTATTGAGGAATATTTTTGTGCCTTCATCATGCTGTTTAGGCCTTTCAAGAAAATTCCCTTCTTTGTCATAACCCCATCCGGTAAAGGCTCTTGCACCTTCTCTGATGTCTTTTTCGGTATAATTTCCTCGTCCCATTGTGAAAAGTTCCATTACTTCACGAGCGAAATTTTCATTGGGATGATCTTTTTTATTTTGTTGATTATTTAAAAAGTTCAACATTGCAGGCGCTTGGCTCACTTCAAACAAAAGATCTTTGAAATTTCCCAGTGCATTTTTTCGGATAACATTTAAAATCTGTCGATTAAATCTAGGATTTTGAACTCTCGAAGCAAAATGCCCATGCCAGAAAAATGCCATCTTTTCCCTCATTTGCTCTTTGCTGTTAACCATTTTATCAAGGAAATTCAGATTGAGCTCTTCGTTTTGTTCGCGATTGATCTTCTGCATTTCTTTTTTCTTTTCTGCGGGCGATTGATCGGTCATAGAATCATTGATCTCTATATCAGGCGTCTCGTAATTAATTTCAGTAAAAGGTTCTTCTTTAAATAAATCATTAATTAAGTCTTTTACATTTATATTTTTCAAATCTTCCAATTGGTTGATTCCGGCTCCGAAACCGGCCCGCCAAAGAAGATGTTTATTATTAATGAGAGATGGAGGTGTCATTGTAATACTTTGTTTTTTGATGTTTCGAGTGAGATAAGGTTAAAATAATAACGATTAAGAATTCTTAATATTGCTATTTTTCGTAATTCAAAAAATGTATAGTTTTCATTAAAATCTCAATTCTATATTAAATGTAAAGAATAACTTAAACACCTATTTAATTTTTAACTAAATTTAACTGACTGATTCACTTTTGATTGTGCTCTTTTAGAATGTTAAAGTGGAATTATTTGCCTTTCTTGGCATGATTTTTACATCTTTCAGGATAGTAAAATTTAAAAATCAGAGTTATGAAAATGTTAAAACAAGCAATCTTACTTGCTGGTATTATGACGGCAGGTGTTGTAAGTGCTCAAAGCTCACAAATGAATAATATGTTGAAAGTAGGTGCTAACGTAGGTTTAGCGGTTCCTGCTGATAACCTTTCTGCAGCTGTGGGTGTAGATGTAGCTTACCAAAACTTAATCACTCCAGGATTCGGATTGGGTATCGCAACAGGATATACTCATTATTTCGGGAAAGATAACAACGGTTACAATAATAACGATGTAGGAGTTGTGCCAGTAGGTGCTTTGATCAGAATTTATCCTAAACAAACAGGATTTTATTTTGGAACTGACTTAGGATATGGTTTTCTAGTTGGTAACGACAAAGTAGCTTCAAACAGCAATGTAGACAGACCAGATGGTGGTTTCTACATCAAGCCTGAGATCGGGTACCACAACAGAGACTGGAATTTCTTTGTACAATATCAGAAGGTATTTGCAGGAAGTAAAGGAGATCTTGCTGGGCAAGACTATAATGTGGGGAATCTTGGTCTAGGATTTTCTTACAATATACCATTAGGGAAGTAGTTAGATTTAAATATAAACAATTATTAGCCAAACCTTTTCAAATTTTTGGAAAGGTTTTTTCATTCCCTTGAGAATTTACAAAAAGTATTATTATATTTAGATAAAATTTGAGATAATGAATTTGAATCCAAAATTTCCACTTTATTTACCGGGAGTACAGAACGGTAATAATGATAATGTTTCTATTATCGGGGCAAACCTTCGTGAAGATGTTACCACTGTGGGATATTTTATCTCCGGAAACGGTGGTCTTGAAGTAAAAATCCAAAATAATTATCCTACCAAAGAATTTTCTTCGTTTTCAGATATTTTGAAGAAATTCATTCAGGAAAACAATTTGGAAAATGTAAAACGTCTGGGAATGGCGGTTCCGGGACCAGTGCTTGATGGGAGAAGTGCTCCTGCAAGGCTAGGTTGGAATCTGGAGGTAGAAGACTTTAAAAGAGATTTCGGGTTTGAAAGAGTAGAAATGCTTAATGACCTTGAAGCTTCTGCATACGGGATGGGACTTTTGGAAGATAGCGAGCTAGATCCTATCTACACAAGCGGTCACCTTGAAAAAGGAAATGTCGCAATTCTTGCACCTGGAAACGGGCTGGGAGAAGCTGGATATTTCTTCGACGGAAAATATTTAAGACCTTTTGCTACAGAAGGTGGTCACTCAGAATTTTCACCAAGAACGAATGTTGAGGTGGAATTTTATCAGTTCTTAAATAATATTTACGGAATTGTAAGCTGGGAAAACGTACTTTCAAAAACAGGTTTGTTTAATATTTACCGATTCCTGAGAGATGTGAAAAGACATCCTGAACCGGAATGGTTGGCAGATCGTTTTGCGAATGGTAATTTTGCTGAAGAATTATACAAAGCAGCGATCGAAGAAGATGTATTGATCTGTAAAATCGCGTTGGATACTTTCATCGAGTTTTTAGCAAGAGAGGCAAACAACCTTACTTTAAAGCTAAAAGCTACCGGAGGATTGTTGATTTCAGGAGATATTGCTCAGGCGATCAGAGAATATATTAATAAAGATAAATTCTACGAAAAATATAAGATCAGTGATAAAATGGAGGATATGTTGAGAAACATCCCGATTTACCTAATAAAGACAAAAAATACAGGATTGAACGGTATTGTATTATACACTGCTTATTATCAAGACTAAAGAACGGCTCCGAAGAAATTCGGAGCTTTTTATTTACTGATATTATTCATGAAAATAATTACTTTTATTGATATACATCAATGAAATCTATCAAATAAGTATAGTATTTTTGCATCATTAAACAAGGTAAATAACTTTATTCGAAATGAAAAAAATATTATTATTAGCAGTTTTAGCTGGTGGTCTGGCTTTCGGTCAATCAAAAAAAGTAGTAGCTTCTGACGTACACTGGTGGGGATACAAAGTAGCAAAATCTGAGGCTAGCTCTCACGACGGTACTGTGAAAGTAAAATCTGGTGATATGATCATGAAAGGAAACCAATTGGTTGGAGGTTCATTCGTATTAGATATGACTTCTATCAACGCGACAGACCTTTCTGGTGAGTACCAAGGGAAACTAAACGGTCATCTTAAAAACGGAGATTTCTTCGAGGTGGAAAAGTTCCCGACTGCTAGTTTCAAAATTACTGGTGTAAAGAAAAACAACGATAAAGTGTATAACAGTATCGTAACAGGAGATTTAACGGTAAAAGGAAAAACAAATTCTATTTCTTTCCCTGCTAAGATTTCTTACAGCAAAGGAGTTGTGGCTTTGGTTTCAAACAAATTCTCTTTCGACAGACAGAAATTTGATGTTGCGTACAAATCTACAATGCAGGATGTTTTTGTGAAAGATGATATCGATATGCTTGTAAAAGTAACTGCTAAATAATTTAAACAAAAAAAGATTGTTAAAAGTGTAGAAGTTCTACACTTTTTTTTATTTTTGTTGAATTGTAAATAAAAAAGAATGAAAAGATTACTATTGTTTGCTATGATGTGTGTAAGCATGTCATTTGTTTTTGCTCAAAAGAAAGGGGATAAGGTGATAAAAGTGACTTCATCGGATATCAGATGGTGGGGATACAAAGTAGTGAAAACTCAGGCTTCATCGCACTCGGGAACGGTAAAACTAAAAAGCGGGAAGTTTAATTTTGATAAAACTGTTCTTATCGATGGTGAATTTATTATAGATATGAGAAGTATTCTGGCGGGAGATGTCTCTGATGAAGATCAATTGAAACTGACAGATGATCTGAAAAGTACCAACTTTTTCGAGGTTAAAAAATTTCCTACGGCTAAATTTCACTTAACTAAAATTATTCCTTTAGCAAATAGTGAGTACAATTCTACGATTTATGGTGATATTACGATCAAAGGTGTGAGAAAAACAATCTCTTTCCCTGCGAACGCTTATATTACTCAGTTTACTGTTATTATTGAATCTGCTAAGTTCTCATTAAACAGAAGAGACTTTAAAGTATTCTATCAATCTTCATTAAAAGATTATTTCATTAAAAACGAAATGGATTTTCAGTTTAAAATTTCTACTGAAAAACTGGATAATGAAAACAGAGTTCCTGTAAAAAAGAAATAATATCAACCTTGATATAAATAATTGAGCGGCTTGTAAGTCGCTCTTTTTTTTGGTCAAAATTGTGAATTAATTTTAATTTACTATATTTGTTTTAAAGTATTTATAAAAATATTTTTTAAAAAATATAAATTCGTAACTGTTGGGATTGGATTTTTGAAAAATTAATTAAAATAAATACAAAATGAATAAATTATTAGTAATTTTTATTGCTTCTTTTGTGGAGCTTTCGGCTCAAGTGGGAATAAACACCACGCATCCACAAGGTGTCTTAGATATAGTTTCTAACAATTCTACTATGGTAATTCCTCGCCTCGCTGATCTGTCGGCTATTAAGCAGCCTGTAGAAGGAATGGTTGCCTATGATTCTACCAATAAAACAATCCGATTTTATGACGGAACCAGCTGGGGAACTTTAGTGTATAGTAGGGATCAAACAAAAACCAATGAAGGAGTCTTGAAAATAAACGGAAGTGGAGCCGGAGCCGGAACAAAACCCACTTGGACTAACGTTTCTGAGAATACCCTCAAACAGGTAACTTTATCCTCACCGTTGGTTTATGCACACCGCCTACTACAAGTTGGCCGGATAATTCTTCCACTATAGATTCTAAAGTATATGCTGGTGGAAAATTTTTAGAAAATGCAGTACGTGGGCAGGTTCATCAGTGGAGGGTAATCGTTAATTATACCAAATCCTCCAATATTTACAGTCAGGATATTACTTTTATTCTTAGAAATCCTACTTCGGGTTTTCGGTCTGAGATCAGTGGGGTAGTACCTTCCAGTAAAACAAGTGGTATTTTGGTGTATAATTTTACTACCATTGCAGATGGAGCAAGCCTTCCTCCTCCTTTAGGCACGGGTGCGGGATATATTTTAGAGTGGGTAGCGTCGGATACTATTTCTTCATTATCTATTGATAGTATTACAAGGATATCTTTTGCAAAAAACTAATTCGTATTGAATTTGAAAAGTGTAAAAACCTCTTTATTTGAGGTTTTTATTTTTGAAATAAAAAAACCGCTCTTTTTGGAGCGGTTAATTTGTTATGGACAAGGTGTACATTTTATAAGCTGATCAATTGGAATATTGGCTAGGGCGGGTGTATGAATGGCTTGGCATACAGCTGTACATATTAATTGTTCTACAGATGGTCCTATGTAAGGAACATTACCTATGATGCCTATTGGAATGCCACCGCCAATAGCAGGGATTAGATTAAGTGCACTTCCTGAAATTTCTTTCAATTCCTTTCTGTCTAATTTTTTTAAATTTTTCATGATATTTTATTTTTATGATTATTGTTTTACTAAATTATTAAATATTTTAATTGAATTTGTGTTTTTAATGATTAAAATGCGTTTTATGTGATTTTATTCGTTTTTATTTTTGTAATTATTTATTAATTTATTTAAAACATATAATTAAATTAATATTGTGTTGTTTTTATTGTAAATCACGATTTTTAGATTTAATTACAATGTAAGTTTCTTCTTCTTTGACTATTACTGATAAAATGTAAAGCAGTAATTCTATTTTCATGATTTTTATTATTTTAGTTCTATGAAAATTTATGTTGTAAGTGGTCTCGGTGCAGATTTTAAAGTGCTGGAAAAAATAAAATTCCCGGCGCAGTATGAAATTGTTTTTATAGACTGGCTCATTCCACAGATGAACGAGCCTTTCAATGATTATATCCAAAGAATGGCTGAGAAAATAGATGTTTCTGAGCCTTTCAGTCTATTGGGATATTCTTTTGGAGGTATTGTGGTTCAGGAAATCAACAAAATAAAACCTGCGCAGAAAGTCATAATTCTTGGAAGTATAAAATCCGACAAAGAAAAATCGAAATTCATTAAACTTGGCGAATACACGAAAATTCCGAGGGTTTTGCCTATTGGTCTTTTCAACGATAAAGCTGCCAATATGTATTCTGTAGTGAGAAAACTGTTTGATCCTAAAAATCCTAAAATTCTACAATATTTTAGAGTGAGAGATCCTTATTATTTAAAATGGTCTGTCGAAAAAGTATCAGAATGGAAATTTGAAGAAACCCCTGAAGTGATTCAGATTTTGGGAGATCGGGATATTGTTTTTCCTATAAAATATTCAAAGCCTAATTTCGTCATAAAAGGAGGTACTCATCTTTTTCCTGCAACAAAACCTCATGAAGTGTCTAAAATTTTAGGGGAGGTTTTAAAATAAATATGTTTTAAAATTAATTTTACTTAAAATTAAAGGGGTTTTAAAAATATTTTATTGTTTTTATAAAATTAATGCTTACTTTTGAGGGGGTAAACAGAAAAATTTTATGAAAGTAGGTTTGAAATGGATCGTTTCATTTAGTATTATTAGTTTGGTGGCAATAGGAGGGTTATTTTGGAGCCCGATTGTTGATTTTCCAAATACCGGAGAATTCCTGAGTGAAGATAAGATTGTAGGAGCAGATGTTGCATGGATTTTGGCTGCTGCCGGATTGGTTTTGCTAATGACACCTGGTCTTTCTTTCTTTTATGGCGGAATGGTCGGTAAGAAAAACGTGATTTCAACCATGCTTCAAAGCTTTATTGCATTAGGAGTTATTTCAATTTTATGGGTAGTCATTGGTTTTTCACTGTCTTTCGGAGATTCTATCGGATTTACCTTAAATGGCGAACATTACGGTATTATAGGAAATCCTTTAAGCTATCCTTTTTTTAGCCGAGTAGGCGTTTTGCCGCATAAACAGATGGCATCCACGATACCTTTTGTGTTGTTTGCTTTGTTTCAGATGAAATTTGCTGTAATCACACCCGCGTTAATTACCGGTTCTTTTGCAGAGAGGGTTCGTTTTGTATCCTATCTATTATTTATGGTACTTTTCAGTTTGTTTATCTATACACCGCTTTGCCACATGGTTTGGCATCCGGAAGGTCTTTTAAATAAATTTTTTGGAGTTAAAGATTTTGCTGGTGGAACCGTTGTTCATATGAGTGCAGGATTTGCGGCTTTGGCAGGTGCTTTAGTGGTCGGAAACAGAAAAAATCCTCATCATGAGCCTTCCAATATTTCTTACGTGATGTTGGGAACAGGAATGCTTTGGTTCGGTTGGTTTGGTTTTAATGCTGGTTCTGCATTAAGTGCCAATGCAACAGCAGCGATGGCGTTCGGAACAACCACGATCGCTTCGGGATCTGCAATGATGACATGGATCTTTTTTGATCGAATTAATAAGCGTAAAGTTTCTGCATTAGGAGCCTGCATTGGTGCGGTAGTCGGTTTGGTGGCTATTACGCCAGGATGCGGATTTGTCTCTATTCCTGAAAGTATTTTTATCGGATTTATTTCTGCGATTGTTTCAAATATCATGGTGAATTGGAAAGCATTGAAGAAAATAGATGATACCTTAGATGTTTTTGCCTGTCACGGCGTGGGCGGAATTATGGGAATGATCTTAACGGCTATTTTTGCTCACGGTGAAAATGCAAGTTTGCTTCACGGCGGTTGGGAAGTGTTTGCTCATCACATGATGGCATTGGTTCTTGTTTCTTTATTTGCGTTTTTCGGTTCATTAATTTTATATAAAATCACAAATAATATTATCACATTAAGGGTTTCTGAAGAATCTGAGAAAATGGGACTTGATATTTCTCAGCACGAAGAAAGCCTTTGTTAAAAAGAATTGTGAGGTTTAAGCTAGACTTAAATAAATTCACAATTCACATAAAAATAGTTTATCTACAGTGTTCATATAGTTTTAATTTGAAGCCAAAGATTGTCACGATCTTTGGCTTTTTGTTTTAAATTATTTTGGTCTAATTATAAATAGGCGGTACTTTCTAGTAAAGTTTTCCTTCCGTATAGATTACAATTTTTTTATCCGATTAAACCTTTATCTTTGTTTTTTGTGGAAATGAAAATCAATTATGGAATCAATATCGGTTTTTGAGATTATAAAAGTAGGAATAGGCCCGTCTAGTTCGCATACAATGGGGCCTTGGAATGCAGCATCTGCGTTTATCAGAATTATTAAAAGAGAAAGATCAATAGATGAGGTGAAGGAAGTTTTCTTGGAATTCTTCGGTTCACTGGCAAAAACGGGGATTGGGCATGGTACAGATATTGCCGGAATGCTGGGTCTAAATGGTGAAGATTTTAAAACAATCGATACAACAAAAATTGATGAGAAGATAGAACATATTAAAACTTCTCAGATTCTAAATCTGGGTGGTGAAAAAGAAATTCCTTTTATTTACGGGCATCACTTGGTGCTGAATATGTCTAAATCTTTAGACTATCATCCCAACGGAATGATCTTTAAAGCTATTTTCGAAGACGGAACTGAGCTTGTTCAGGATTTTTATTCTGTGGGAGGCGGCTTTATCATGAGTCAGGAAAAAAAATCGATTGATAAGCACTGTATCCGTACTTTATATCCTTGTCACAAATCTTCAGACATCGTAAAATACTGTCAGAAATTAGGATTAAATAAAATTTCAGATTTAATTTTAATGAATGAAGAAAGCTGGCGATCTCAGGAGGAAACAAGAGCAGAAGCGCTTTATATTTGGCAGCAAATTAAAGAATGTATTTACAAAGGCGTAAACAAAGAAGGTATTCTTCCGGGCGGATTGAATGTTACGAGAAGAGCAGCCGGAATCAACAGAAAATTATTAGGAGATAAAATCTATAAAAATAAAGATGAATGGTTTCAGCAGGTGGTAGATGCCGAAGAAAATTTTACCAATATCAATAAATGGATTGCCTGTTTTGCATTGGCGGTAAATGAAGAAAACGCAAGCTTCGGAAGAATTATCACGGCTCCCACTAATGGGGCAAGTGGTGTAATTCCTGCGGTATTAATGTATTCTCAGGCTTTTACAGATTTCATCAGCGATGATGATATTGTAAGATTTTTATTGGTTGCGGGCGAAATCGGAACTTTATTTAAGAAAAATGCAACCATTTCTGCAGCAATGGGCGGTTGTCAGGCAGAAGTAGGCGTTTCTTCAGCGATGGCGGCAGCAGGTTTGACAGAAATTCTTGGCGGAAGCGTTGGTCAGGTCTTGATGGCAGCAGAAATTGCGATGGAGCATCATTTAGGATTAACTTGTGATCCGATCAAAGGTTTAGTCCAAATTCCATGTATCGAAAGAAATACAATGGGAGCAATAAAAGCGATTACTGCGGCAAATATTGCCTTAGAAAGTGATCCTGCAAAAGCAAAAGTGACTTTGGATGAGGTGATTCAAACGATGTGGGAGACAGCACTTTCGATGAGCGATCGATTTAAAGAAACTTCAGAAGGCGGTCTCGCAATTGCGGTGAATGTGCCGGAATGCTAGAATATGAGTGATAAGTAATTGGTAATAAGTAATGTTTTACGACCGCTAATTCTAATTATAACTAAAAAAAAGACTTAGGAAACTGAAGCGTAAAGAAAATAAATTCTGCGAACGTTAAGAGAATTCTACTGTTTGAGCGCGAGACAAAAATTGAACCGAAGAACAAATTTCGTTATCGCGCGAGTTTTAGAATTTTTAGATACCAGAATTTATTTTTAGCGAAAGTTTCCAAGTCTTGAATTTTTGTTTCTTTTGCTTCAAGACAAAAGAAAATTATTTATTTATCCAAAATCCCTCTAATCTTATTCGCATTAGAAATCAACTCTCCCAAATATTCAAAATTTTCTTTTTCTAAAGCAGATTTGAATTTTCTTAATTGTGAAATATGCTCATTCAAAACATCCAACACATTTTCTTTATTTTGTTTAAAGATCGGAACCCACATTTCAGGATGAGATTTTGCTAAACGAACCGTACTCGAAAAACCGGAACTCGCCAACTGAAAAATTGTGTCTTCTTCACGTTCCTTTTCCAAAACAGTATTCGCCAAAGCGTAAGAAGTGATGTGTGAAATGTGTGAAATATAAGCGGTGTGCACATCGTGATCTTCGGCATTCATATAAATTAAATGCATATCAAGACTTTCTACAATTTTTTCAATCAATTCCAAAGCATCTTTAGCTGATTCTTCTTTGTTGCAAATGACACCTGCTTTTCCTGAAAAACTGTTTGAAATGGCAGATTTCGGACCATTATTTTCCGTTCCCCACATCGGGTGAAAAGCCACAAATCTCGATCGTTTCGGATGATCTTTTACAGCATTTACAATTCCAGCTTTTGTAGAACCTGCATCCATCACGGTTTGATTTTCAGAAATCAGATCTAAAACATTGGGTAATAATTTTCTTGCAGAATCTACCGGAATTGCTAAAATAATAAGGTCTGAATTTTTAATGCCGTACTCCAGATCTACTTTCGCATCAATTATTTTTAATTCTAAAGCTTCGTTCAGGTGCTCGTTGCTGTTATCGATTCCGTAAATGAAATCGCTAATGCCTTTTTCTCTTAATTTTAATGCGATTGAGCCGCCAATCAATCCTACACCGATAATACTTATTTTCATCTCTTTAATTTATTAAAACAAAAAACCCCGTCCGAGGACGAGGCTTTAATTTATATACATAAGAATCCTTATCCCAAATTTGAGCTAGAAATTCCGTAATAATATGTTCTGTTATTTAAAATCACAAAGCTAAGGTAGACAATTTTTTTTAATCTGAGATTAAAAAAGTGAATTTTCCTATGCAAATGAATTTAAAAAGTCAATTGGCTCTGCTGCCAATTTTTTTTAATTGAATTTAAAAATTGACCATTGACTTGCAAAGCAAAATTGACCTTTCACACAATCTATGGATTGCTGATGATTAAAGTTGATGGAATATCCGATAACCAAATACTTTTTGTGTCGATCAGGCCTTTCCAGCTTTTTTTACTGATCAACATTAGGTTTTGTGAATTGAGAAATTCCTTTTCAATCTTTTTCTCGTTATATAAAGTGATATGATTGGGTGCCACCTGTTCTATGCTTCGGATCAATTCTTTCACCTCAATATTATTTCGGATTTGCCCTGCAACATCCAGAATAATAATTTGAGAATTATTGTTATTTATTAATCGTTTAGCATATTCCAATAAATAAAAATCGCTTAAATTAAAGATTGGAACAAAAACTTTATCTGCAGAGGTAAATTCTTTTTCCACTAAAACTCCTACCGGAATTGTCGCTTTATCCAATACCTGAAGCGTAAGATCGTCAAAAGGAGAGGTGTTGAAAATATTTCCTTTTCCTTTTACGGTGTTTAATAATTTTTCAGGATTAATGATTTTTGTAGTAAATCCTAAAAGTCTTCCCAATAAACTTCCTTCATACATCGATTTTCCAAGCATAATCAGGAGAAGATCATAATTTCCTTTATTGGTAATACTTGTCAGGTCATTTTCAACATCAGTTGATGCTTTGAAAAGGGTAGTAACTTCCAAATTCAGATCACTGGATGTTTCGATTACATTTTTAAACTGATCTTTTTCAAAATCATTAATATCAAAAGCATGAAGTTCATCAACAGGAGCAATATTCATCGCGGTTATGCTTTTGTTTCCATTCATTTTATGAGTGAAATTATCAGCAAGTTTTAATAAAGTACTTCCCGATTTCGGAGTTTCAAAAGACAAAAGAACTCTGTATTTTGCATCATTTTCGCTCTCATCAAACTCTTCTTCCAAAGATGATTTTTTTCCTTTAAATAAATAATTGATCAGGTCAAGACAAGGCCCTGTCATAAAGGTTGTAAACAATGCCATGATGACCAGCATCGCGAATAATTCCGGGCCTAAAACTCCAAGATCATACCCGATATTCAGAACAATAAGCTCCGTTAAACCTCTGGTATTCATCAAAGCGCCGATGGTAAGACTGTCTTTCCAGTTAATATTCAAGAATTTTGCCGTTAATGCACTTCCTACAAATTTTCCGATAACGGCTGTTAAGATGATAAATCCTCCGATTTTCCAAAGATGCGGATCATTCAATAATCCGATTTGGGTTCTTAAACCAGTGAATACAAAGAATAAAGGAAGCAATAAAACTAAAGCTACATCTTCTACTTTTTCTACAAACAGACTTCTGAATTTTACGTTTTCAGGCATAATTGCTCCTGCCATAAAGGCTCCGAAAAGCGCATGGATTCCGATAACTTCTGTTGCGTAAGATGAAATAATCAGTATTAAAAAGAAAACAGCAACCAATGCTTTGCTGATGAACCCTTTTCCTTTTTGGGATTCGGCAATTCTATGCAAAAATGGTCTTACTGCTTTAATCATGATGAAAACATACAAAATAGCCATCAGGATAACGAAAACCGAACCTGAGAAAGAACCCGCTTTTACAATCGCAATAACGGCTGCCAAAATACACCATGCGGTAATATCATCGGCGGCGGCACAGGTGATAACGACGGTTCCTATTTTTGTTTTATGTAAATTTCTTTCCTGAACAATTCTTGCCAATACCGGAAACGCGGTAATACTCATCGCAATGGCGATAAATAAAGCAAATGAACTGAACTGAATTCCGTCCGGCGCAAACTCTTTATATAAAAAATAAGAAAGACCAACACCCAACGCAAAAGGAATAATGATACTTGCGTGACTGATGACAACAGCATCGTGTGCTTTTTTTCTTAAAACGCTCAAATCAAGCTCCATTCCGACGATATACATGAAAAGGATCAAGCCGATTTGGCTTAAAAATTGTAAATTTCCTAATGATTCTTTCGGAAAAATAAATGCGGAAAGTTCCGGAAAATACAGTCCGAAAAGAGAAGGACCTAAAACGATACCCGCGATCATTTCACCAATTACGGAAGGTTGTTTCAGTTTAACACAAATCCATCCAAATAATTTTGCGACCATAATAATCGTAACGATTTGAGCCAATAAAAGCGCCAACGGATGATGAAGATTGGTTAAAAAAGAATCTGTGAAATTCTCCCACATCGTGCCGCCTGTAGTTTTGGGAGCCGGAATATTTTCTCCGATTTCTAACGTTTTTCCCTCCACAAAAAACCAATACATCAGGCATGAAAAAAATGCAATGGTACAGACGTAAAAAATAATATTTTTATATTTCCCCAAATTCATAACTCCTATATTTAAGTGTGTAAATTTCTTTATAATAAATGGTTAATAAATGTTAATTTTCTTAAAATGTAATCAATCCCGCGAATAATGTAATGAAAATCTATTTGAAAGAATATCCAAGCCCGACTCCCATTTTCCAGGCTCCGTTTTGGGTTGAAGTTTTAGAATTGTAATAAACAGGCAGCTGCAACGCGATTTTCTTGTAGACAACCGTTAATCCGGCTCCGAGATTAGGCGTAATCGGGCTATTTTTTGTGCCTTCAGATTTGTCTTCTTTAATTCTGAGTGAAGGCAGCATTCCCAAGATCAGCTTTAAATCTTTGTTTTTGTAACTTATATTGGGTCCCGTAAAGTTGATGAATGCGCCATGATCTACATATCCGACAACGGCAATTCCGTCAAAAAAAGATGCTTTAATTTTAGAATCTGTTTCCTGAGAAAAGCAAAGACCGGATATGAGAATCCCACCAGCATAGAGTAGTTTTTTCATTATAAAATCATTTAATCAGACGCAAAACTACGTTGACTAAACGTTTAAAATAGGGTAGATGTAATGAAAGGCTGAGATTATGTAATTAAAAGGATAATATTTGAAAAATCTACTTTCCAAACATTTCCATTAATGAATTTTTGTAAGCATCCCCGATTTGTAGCTTTAAAAAATTCTCTCCTTCTGAAAAAATAGTTGTGATAATTTCGTTGGTTGAAAATACTTTGATGGAAGATAGCGCAATGATTTCTTTTTTATTCACTTGTGCAAAATCCTTTGAAGGGAGCATTTCTAAAAGGTTTTTGAAATTTAAATTTTTCAGAACGATGTTGGTGCCATCATTCAAAATAATATCTTTATCGCGGCTATCGATTTCTGAAGTTTTAATATAAGCGATTTGGTCTGTGAAAATCACGGTTTTACCGATGTTGGTATTCCATTCGATAAATTCTTTTTTGTTTGATTTTTGAATAAGTTCTGCTGCTTTTTCAAAAGCCTGTGTTAACCTTTCTTTTTTGATCGGCTTTCGGACATAATCCACTACATTGAGGTCAAATGCTTCAGCTGCGTATTCTTTGTAAGCGGTTGTGAAAATGATTTTTTTTGAACCTGAAATTAATTCGGCAACCTGCAAACCATTCATTCCGGGCATTTCGATGTCTAAAATGCAGACGTTACAATCGATATTTTCAATTTCATGTAGAAAAACTTTAGGATCATTGAATGCTTTTATAACTTCCACGTTATCAATTTGTTCGCAAAGTAATTTTAGATAGCTGATCGCCAGTAATTCATCATCAAGAATAACGCATTTTATCATAGAATTCTCCTAAATTGATTGTTAATTCTGCCGTGAAGATACCGTTTTTTGAGTTTTTTTGAAGCGTAAAATAATTTCCGTAAATCATTTTGAGCCGTTGATCTAAAGATTGGCTTCCGAAACCACTTTTCTCTTTTTCCAACATATTTTTCAGGGAAGCCTTATTGCTTACTTTCATGATGAAAATTCCGTCTTCAAGTTCCATTTGGATTGAAATGAATGAGTCTTGTGCCAAAAAATCAGTGTGTTTAAAAGCATTTTCAATAAGATCAACGGAGATTAATGGAGCAAAAACCTTTTCTTCATAAACTTCATCCGATTTATTAATTCTCGATTTTATTCTAAAGTCAAAAAGTGGATTAATCTTTATTTTATTAATTTCAATTAAACTTAAAGCGAAATTTAATTCTTCTTTCGGGCTTACAAATTTATTATTGCTTTCGTATAAAATATAGTCTAAAACATTCGCCAGTTTGTCGAGAGACATGTAGGTTTGATATGCATGAGACTGAACAGAATTCAAGATATTTTTAAACAAATGCGGATTTAGTTTGGTGCCGATATGTTCCAGCTGAACTTCATTTAATCTTTGCTGAATAATTTTATTCGCCTCAGAAATTTTAGCATTTTTTATCTTTAATTTCTGATTTTGACTGAATAAATAAATACTAACGGTTAAAAAAAAGAAAATAGCAAATACTCCAACGAATATCAGATAATCATGAATCATGTAGTAATTGCCATCCATTAATTTAAATCAGTTTGACTTTTTTTAAGTTCAGTATTAGCGATGTCATGCTGAGCCTGTCGAAGCATATTTATTTAAAATGAAGACTTTTTAACCATTAAGAAGATTTAAGTTGTTAAGTCGAATTAAGAAAATATTAAAGATATTTTTAATCATGTCGCTTATTATTTGACCTTATCAAATTTTTAATCTTTTTTGAATGAATTTCTAAACTTCTTACTATTTAAAACAAAATTACTTCAACTTTTTCAAAGAATTCAATGTCACATTTTCCTCACACTTCTCAAACGTGATTTCATACGTTGGATTGTTTTCAGGATACGTTAAAAAATAATCAGGACAAGGTTTTTTTTGAGCGTGACTTCTGTCGAAATCTACTTTTCCTTTCGTAATAATGCTGTCTTTCAAGAATTTTTCATTTACTTTCAACGTATTCATTTCTGCTGTGAAAGCTTCAGAATATTTAAAATCTTTAGACAATGTTTCTGCAATAACACGGCTGTTTGGAAGATAACCGCTGCAGCTTGCGCCTTTTTTGTTTAATATAAAAAATACGATAATAAGTCCTGGAACAAGACCAATTGCGTAGAATTTGAGTTTTTTCATTAGAAAATTAAAAGATTGATATCGTGATAAGTAAGTCCGAAACGGTCGCAAATAATTTTTTTCGTGTGTCTGCCTTTGTACATGTAAAGACTCTGTTTCATTTCATTTTTGCGAACCAGCATGTTTTCGAAGCCACCTTCTTCGTCGTAATTTAAAATATAAGAAAGGAAGAAATTAGAGATTGCTTTTGTTGTCGTTCTCGGCATTCTTGAAGTAAGATTCGGAAGTCCGCAGTGAATAACACCATGTTTGATGATGTAAGGATCTTCCATTGTCGTTAGTTCAGACGTTTCGATCACTTTTCCGTTGTCGATGGTAATATCGATGATGACGCTGCCTTTTTTCATTTTTGCAACCATCTCTTCGGTTACAATCGGGGTCATATTTAATCTTGGAAGAGCTCCGATTACAACATCTGCTCTTCTTAATGCTTTGCTTAATTCTTTAGGATCGATAATTGAAGTCGGAACGCGGCTGTCTACCAACGTATGAAGCCTTCTTAGTTTTGAAAGTGAATTATCAAAAACTCTAACGCTTGCTCCTAAACCGATGGCTGCTTTTGTTGCAAATTCTCCCACGATTCCTGCACCTAAAATTACCACTTCTGAAGGTCTTACACCTGTGATTCCACCAAGCATTAAACCGTTTGATAAGGCTAATAATTCGGAGGCATAAAGAATGGAAACTGTTCCTGCAATTTCACCCACTAACCTTACTAAAGCCAGTTGTTTATATTCATCAACGATAAATTCAAAAGCGATGGCATTTACTTTTTTCTCTGCCAGTTTTAAGAAATAATCTTTATCTCTTAAATTGATTTGAAGCGCCGAAACCAGATAGGTATTCGGTTTCATGTAATCAATTTCCTCTTCTGTTGGTGGATTAATTTTTAAGATAAGATCTTGTCCAAAAGCTTCTTTAGGATCATTCGTAATCCTCGCTCCCGACTCAGAATATTGTAAATCTGTAAAAAATGAACCTTGTCCGGCTCCGGATTCTATGATGATTTCGTGGCCGTGTTCTACCAAAACCTGCACAGCATCGGGAGTGATGCACGTTCTTCTTTCGTTCAGACAGGTTTCTTTAGGAATCCCGATACTGAATTGTTTGCCTTTTTTGACTACATCCAGCTTTTCAGCCTTAGGAATCAGCTCCTCTTCAGTAAAAGGAGTAAAAATATTAGTAGTACTCATCCTTTAAAATTGCATTAAGTTCTTACAGATCGTATTTTTAATCAAATTCAATAGCAAAGATACATAATATTTAATCGAAAGTAATTTCTCTGCTTTCTCCGTTATTAATTATGCTCATTTCGTGGTAGGTAAGACCGTAAAGATCTTCTTCGTACACTTCCGGCCATTCGATGATGCACAGGAAGGCGTTGTCTAGGTATTCTTCCATTCCGATATCATAAACTTCTTCAATATTTTTTAAACGGTATAAATCGAAGTGGTAAATTTTACCTTTTGGTGTATTGTATTCATTAACAATAGAATAGGTTGGGGAATTAACTTCGTCTTCACTTCCTAAATTTTTCAGTAAAAATTGGGTGAAAGTTGTTTTTCCTGCTCCTAAATTTCCTTTCAACAAAAGAATATTATGCTGTAATTGAGGAATAATCTGGTCGACTATCTCTTGCCAGTCTTCGATTTTATGGATGTTAAAGTTCATTTTAATTAAATTAATGTACTGATTTATATTGATTTACTGTTTTTAATGTAAATCAAAACTCAATTTTCAAAAATAAGGAATAAAGCGATTTTAAATTCAATTTTCATCAATAAAAACTGCCTCACAGTTGCAAGGCAGCTTTTAAAATCATTTTTTAATTATCGTATAAGATTTCCTAACGCCATTTTTCATGTTTTTTAAAATCACAAAATAGGTTCCTTCCGGCTTATCTGAAACGGGAATTGTTATTGAATTTTCAGAAATATTTCCCTGATAAAGAATCGTTCCTGTGATATTGGTAAGAATAACTTCATACTTTTCATTATCATTGGTTATAATGGTAAGTTGATCTTTTACAGGATTCGGATAAATGCTGATTTTCCCTTTTTCCTCCTCTTTTTCTTTTCCGGAATTTTGAGTAATCGTTCCCGAAATACTGTAAAAACCAAGCGAAGCGTAGGTAGAATAGCCAGTATCAGGGGTTCCTTCGCCGATACTGCTGATGGAAATATAATAATCCCCGGGATCCAGATGCATATTAATAGCAATCGGTTCGCTCAAATTAAGCGGGTTACCGGAATAAGAACTGATAATCATATTCTGACCTTTGTAAATCATTATCTTTATCCTCAAATTACTATGTCGCGCAGCTGTTTTTACCAGAAGTGAAATATTACTGTTTCCTGTTGTAAAATGGAACATATCAATATCATCAGTATAATTAATAACGCCCTGATTTTCGCTTTCTGAAATTACAGTTCCTGAAATATGTAATGGCGTTGCAGCTGCATGTGTATTGGCATGTTTGTCGATTCGGTAGCCTACGCCATTATTTTCACTGGTAATGATGGCAAGGTCATCTTCATGGTTGCTTCCGTTAGAATATTCTTCTTTGCTCCATTGCGTTACATTTCTGTAATAAGCCATTCCCATGATTGGCGCCCAATTTCCATGACCAGCATAATAAGTTGTTCCAGCCTGTCCGTCATGGCTCAATCCTAATGTATGACCAAGTTCATGAGAGGCAATTTCACCCACTAACTTTCCGGATGTTCCTGAAGATAAAGTGAATACCCAACACGGTAAATCTGACATAGATGAAAAACAATTAATTAAAGATATTCCTGTACCTCCTGGTAATGCCGTGTCGGTAGGTGTAATTACACATCTTCGTCTTTTATTTTGAGGATATTGGTTGAAAACTGCTTCATTTGTCGTAATATTTATATTAAATGGTCTAAAATCTTCCGCCACAAGTTCCCAAGCCTCTAAAATCTCATTATCATTCATGCCGGAAGGTAAGGCTACAATGGGGTTTCCGCTATTCCAGCCACTGCCTGCGGGAACTGTATGCCCGTCAAAATCAAGCAAAAGACATCCTGCGGCTCCCGGAAGGCTTTGCAAATACATAATATCACTTAAAACTGCTGATGTAGCTTTAGCCGATTTTTGTTTTGGAGGTTTAGGAAAATCCAGACAGATTAATTTATTAATGTCAATGTTTTTTATGAAAGCATTGGATTGGTTGTCAGAATAATACAGGTAAGCTTTTTTGCTTTTTAAAAGAATAATTCTTCCTTCTAGCTTATTGTTTTTTATATTAATACTGAAACTTCCGTTGGGTTCATCAATAATGTTTCCTTCAATATGTAGTGATTGATCATCATTTTTTTTGCTATAATTAATAATAGACGGTAGAAAATGATTATCAGAAATATCTAGATTAATGACACTTTTGCTGTTATCTGATTGCACGATCATGCGCTGTAAAAATTCATCAGTTTTTCCTAATGAATAGATTTCTTCATTACTCTGGGCGTAAATGCTCGAAAAAGCAAATAGTAAGGTAGCAATAAACGCCTTCACTTTTAAAAATTCATTTTTTTTCATCGTATTTATTTTAGGTTAAAAATTTTTTAATTGTTTTTTTTATTTAATTTCATTAATTCATTATTTTTCAATGAAGTTATGATGATATTTTCCATTACCGAAATAGCGCAAATTGGGATGGTTGTTAATTTTTCAGCCTAAAAAGATGATACTTAATAGTTTGACTTATGATATTGATTTAGTGTTATTTAGTTATAGATAATTTGATAATAGGTTGATTGATTTGATTTAAATATGACCGTTCTTTTTAATATTTGAATTATTTTTGCAGTATGATTTCCAAACAGACCATTGATAAGATATTCTCAACAATCCGTGTAGAGGAGATTGTAGGTGAATATGTGCAGTTGAAAAGGGCAGGGTCTAATTACAAAGGACTCAGTCCGTTTCACGATGAAAAGACACCGAGTTTTGTAGTTTCTGCAGCCAAACAGATTTGGAAAGATTTCTCAACCGGAAAAGGAGGAACTGCGATTTCTTTTTTGATGGAAATTGAAAATTTCACTTATCCCGAAGCACTTCGTCACGCTGCCAAAAAATACGGAATAGAGATCGAAGAAGATCAGCGTGAGTTTTCTGAAGAAGCCAAAAATGCTCAGTCGGAAAGAGATATTCTGTATAAAATTCATGAAGTTGCCAATGATTATTACCAAAATTTTCTTTGGGAAGTTGAAGAAGGTAAGGCGATTGGCTTATCTTACTTTAAAGAGCGTGAATTAAGAGATGACATCATCAAAAAATTCCAGCTGGGATATTCTCCTGAAAAGAAAAATGCTTTTACAGAATTTGCAATCGATAAAGGCTATTCAAAAGAAATTCTTGAGAAATCCGGACTTTCTATTTTTCCTGAAAATGCTCCGAACGGAATCGACCGTTTTCGTGAAAGAGTAATTTTCCCGATTCACAGTTTTTCGGGAAGAGTGCTTGGTTTTGGAGCCAGAATTCTGAAAAATAATGTTAAAACTGCCAAATATCTCAACTCTCCGGAAACAGAAATTTATCACAAGTCGAATGTTCTTTATGGTTTAAATCAAAGCAAACAGGCGATTTCTAGAAAAAATGTCTGTCTTTTGGTAGAAGGATATATGGATGTGATCTCGCTTCACATGTCGGGAATCGAAAATGTGGTGGCGAGCTCCGGAACTTCTTTAACCACGGAGCAAATCAAGCTTATTAAAAGGCTTACGGAAAACGTAACGATTCTTTTTGATGGTGATAATGCCGGAATTAAAGCCAGTTTCCGAAGTATTGATATGTTGCTGACGGAAGGGATGAATATTCGTGTTCTTCTGTTTCCTGACGGCGATGATCCCGATTCTTTTGCCAGAAAACATCCGCAGGAATATGTGGAAAAATTCATCGAAAATGAGGCTCTGGATTTTATCGATTTTAAGGCTGAAATTCTCTTAAAAGAAGTTGGAAATGATCCGATAAAAAAAGCAGAAGCGATCCGTGATATTGTAAAATCAGTAGGTTTCGTACAAAATGCTTTAAAAAGAGAGGTTTATTTAAAAGAAGTTTCGAATAAATTCGGCTTGTCTGAGCAAAGTTTGTTTAATGAACTTGATGTTCAGAGACAGGTTACTCAAAATCAGAATCAGCATGTTCAGCAACAAAAAGAACAGGCGGTGGCTCCTCCAAAAATGGAAATTGTTCCGTTGGATGAAGAAAAAAATGATCCTTTTTTATTTGAAGTCCTTTTCATGGAAAATAAACTGGTAGATCATATGCTGATGTTTGGAGATATTGTTTTGAAGCGAAAAGATGATCAGAATGGCGAATACCAGATTACCGTAATCGAAGAGATTTTGCATCATTTTGAGGAAGAGCAATATCAGTTTTTGGTAAAAGGAAATGAAATTATCATTAATCAGGTTCGTGAAGGTATTCAGAATGATGAATTAAGAAGCGGAAATTTCTTCGTGTCTTTTATGGATGAGGAAATTACGACAAAGGTTGTTGATGCCTTAATTCCTTTGGATGATCTTGAAAACTGGGCTTCCCGAAATATTTATCCACCAAATTATGGTGATAAAATTGGTGAGCAGGTAAAAGGGGATGTATTGCTGCATAAATATCGATATATTGATTATTTAATTACAGAAACCGCAAAACAGCTTGACGGAGCCGATGAAACGCAATATTATGATTTGATTAAAAAGATCACTTTGCTGAAACAGGCTTCTATTCAATTGAGTAATATTATCGAATATTCTCCGATTAAAGGAATTTATGTCAACAGAAAACGCTAGTTTTAATCATAGAAATGTTTATATTTATCGTATTAAACTGACAAAAAGTCCTATAAAATTTTAGGAATAAAAGTTGTAATTTAAACAACAGTAAAAATTTAAAATAATACCAATAGAAATATGGACATTAAAAAAGAATTTAGAGATTTCTCTACAAAACATTTAGGAAACAGCGGTTTGGCAACCGATCAGTATATGGGAATGTATGGCCCAACGAATCTTACCCCGTACATCATGGAAGAAAGAAGAATGAACGTTGCTCAAATGGACGTTTTCTCTCGTTTGATGATGGACAGAATTATTTTCTTGGGAACAGGAATCGACGATCAGGTGGCTAATATTGTGACGGCACAGCTTTTATTCTTAGAAAGTGCTGATCCTTCAAAAGACATCCAAATTTATATCAACTCTCCTGGTGGTAGCGTTTACGCTGGTTTAGGGATCTACGACACGATGCAGATCATTAAGCCTGATGTAGCGACTATCTGTACAGGTATTGCAGCTTCTATGGGTGCTGTTTTATTGGTAGCTGGAGAAAAAGGAAAACGTTCAGCTTTGAAACATTCAAGAGTGATGATTCACCAGCCTTCAGGAGGTGCACAAGGGGTGGCTTCTGATATGGAGATCAACTTGAGAGAGATGTTGAAACTGAAAAAAGAATTGTATGACATTATTTCTGACCATTCAGGACAAACGTACGAATGGGTAGAAAAAGCGTCTGACAGAGATTATTGGATGACATCTACTGAAGCAAAAGACTTCGGTATGGTAGATGAGGTTTTACAGAGATCAAAAGAGAAATAATTGTTTTTCTTTTAAAGAATATTTCAGAAACGCATCAATTGGTATTGGTGCGTTTTTTTTGATTCCAAGTCTTGAATTTTCATGTCTTTTATTACAAAACAAAAGAAAATTAATATTCTATTTAAGATTAATTTACAATCAATATTTACTTTCGCTGCCAATAAAAGTAACTATGAAAAGAATCTTATTACCTCTTGTTTTCTTACTGACAGTGGCTTCATGCAAAGACGATGACAACGCAAACCAAGATATTAATTATTCTAAACTTCCTCAGGAATTTCCTTTCACCACTTTGGCTACACAAAATGGTGTGAATGTAATTAACGGAGGCTTCGGATCAGGAGCCGCAGCGCATCCTACGAGAAAAGGTGAATTTTATGTAATCACCGATCGTGGTCCGAATACCGCTTATTTAAACGGAATAAAATTCCTTGTTCCTGACTTTACCCCTACAATTTTACATTTTAAAATTAATGCGGAAGGAAATATTGAAGTCATTAAATATATCAAGCTCAAAAATCCGTCCGGGCAGCCAATTACAGGTCTTCCAAATCCTGTGGGAATGGGAAGTACAGGAGAAATTGCCTATGGAGCCAACGGAAATCTGTTGGGAACGGATAATTACGGATTAGACAGTGAAAGTATTGTAGCAGCGGCAGACGGAACATTTTGGGTGTCTGATGAATATGGTCCGCACATTGTTCATTACAGTGCAGAAGGTATTGAGACTGAAAGAATCAGCCCGATTGGAGTAAATACCGGAACGAGAAAGCTTCCCGCAGTATTTGCAAAAAGAAGACCCAACCGTGGAATGGAAGGGATGTGCATGACTCCGGATGGAAAAATGTTGGTAGGCACCCTGCAGTCCATGATGTATGTTCCGACAAAAGCTTTGGCCACGAATACTACCTTAACAAGAATTGTCACTTTTGATTTGGCAACAGGCCAAACGAAACAATATTTATATAAACAGGATGGTGGCGCTTCAGATTCTGTTTGCGATATAACGCCTATCAGCAATACTGAATTTTTAGTGATCGAAAGAGACGGAAATTTTGGCTCTGTTGGCGGGGTGAAGAAAGTGTATAGAATTAATTTAAGCGGTGCTTCTGATGTAACCGGAACAGATTTAGCCGCGGTGGACGGAATGAAAATCAACGGGAAAACTTTGGAGCAGTCGACTTGGGATGAAATCAATACCGCGGGACTGAAACCTGTAACAAAAACTTTGGCAATTGATCTGGTAGCTAAATTAGGATACGAACATGATAAATTCGAAGGAATTGTGTATTTAGGAAATAATAAACTGGCTGTTTTCAATGATGATGATTTTGGCGTGGTAGATGACGGTAACGGAAATCCGAAAACAAAAATTCTACCTAAAACTGGGAAACAGGATAAAGGAACGATGTATATTGTAGATATTAAGTAAATAATTAAAGAAAATATTTAAACAGTTGCATTATAAATTCAATAAAAACCTCATTCAGAAATATGCTGAATGAGGTTTTATTTTTAAGACTTAAGAAAGTTCATCAATTATATCAACATATTCCGGGAAAGTATGCTTCAACCCATTCAAAAATGTCTTTCTTTCGTTGTCATCTGCTGGTAAAGGAGTGCTGCAACTTTCATAAAAAGCTGGTGCTAAACTGCAACTGCTTAGATTAAAATCTTTATTTACGACTTTGGCTCCAAACCATGTGTTTTTTGGAACTATAATTTGTATTTTTTCGCCTTTAGAAATATTCTTACCTAAAGTCTTAACGGTTGCCGTCTTTTTCACCAAATCGAAAATATAAATTTGCAAAGCAGAACCTTCATGAAAAAACCATTGTTCATCCATCGCAAGTTTGTGCAATTTCAACTTCGGAAGATTATCTATCAAAATAAAATTCAAAGAATAAGTACTGTCTTTATCGGTTTGATGACTGCCGTCAATGCCAAAATAGCCCACACGATCTACCAGTTTTAGCCCTAATTCTTCAATCCAGGCTTCTTTGGTCTTTTGTAAAGAGAAATTAACGGTTGTGCCTAGAATTTCAGATTTGTCGATGGTACATCGCCACAGCCCTTTTTGGGTAAGAATTGGCTGTTGAGAGCCGTTGGGTAATTCTATTACTTCACGATGATTTAATAATGGGATGCCAGATTTTCGTACCGCTTCATCATCTTTTACATGATCTTCTCTGTCATCAATTGTTCCTACGATTTCCGAGACAGAACTTCCTACGAGTTTTGCAAAATTTTCGTTGCAAAATACAAATCGGGAATCAACATCTTTGATGCAAGTATAGACTCCATCCATATTTTCTACAGATTGCAAGTCTAAACTTACTTCTAATAGTTTAGCAGTTTCGTTAGTATCCATCATGATTAAAATTTAGATTGATCAATTAATTCAAGAATAGCTGTAGATTCTGTGTTTTCAGAAACGGGCTGTTTCTTTTCTTGAGCGTTAGCTGCAATTCGTTTATCTGCTAATTGTAAAGCCATTGCCGTCATGGTTAAGGTAGGATTCCAAGCACCGCTTTGTGCCCATAATGAAGCTCCTGTTATGAATAAATTGGATACAGGCTTACCTTGATTGATGAGTTGGTACTCTAAATTTACGACAGCCTCAATTTTTTTGTTATCACTATCAAGATTATTATTTTCAATAGGTAAGGTAGAGCCTTCGTGTACCATTGCCGGAACATGAGGATATCTTGTGCGCTCTGCTTTTTTCACCCATGAGTTTTGGATTCCATAACGCTCAGGTAAATAATCTGTACCACTTACATGACATTCTTGATAATAGTTCAAATCACTATACCAATATTCAGGATCATCAAATAAATAATCAAGAATATTATAGGTCGTTTTACCCATGTCATCCCATGTTTTTTTATCTTTCAGACTCGGATTACATCTTAGTAAACTTCCTGTAGTCGCATCAGAATCTTTATTAGCTTTAAAAGATGCATCTTCATTATGAATATCTAATTCACCTAAAATTGCACATACTAATATGACATGATTTTCTGAACCTTTCAATTGCTCCGGAGAAGCAGTAGACACTACATCAGGCATATAGCGCATTGCCAGCTCCTGATTTTTAGCCGGATTCGGATCATGAATAATTGATAATTGAATGTGAAACTGCTGACCATTTTCTGCAAAGAAAGGCAGATAAATCGCTCCCATCTGCAAATTTCCATTTTCTGTTAATGCTGATAATTTATCTTTCTTCACTCTTGCTGTAATAGCAGAAATTGTATGGGCTGTAAAATGCTTTCCTGCCGATTCATGATTGAATGATTTCTGAATTAACGTTGCAGGTGGCATGGCTCCCGTTGCTAATATCAATTCTGCGTTATTCAATGCGATGGTTCCTCTTGATGTTAATAATCCATAAGCTTGATTATTTTCATTCAAAATCTCTTCTACAACACATTCAGTAAGAATATGCAATCTGTTGGGGTACATATTATTGCCTTCTTTTCTTCTTTTTTCGGTCTCAGAATCTACATTTTTGGTCGGAAACGCCGTGCTGTCTACCAAATTAAGAATAGCTGTTGGAGTTGAAAATTTATTAAAATCAATCCCTTTATTTTCACCATCACCACAAGCCAACGATGCATATTCTACCTTCATGAGTTGCGCACGTGTTTCACTTTTAGAGTTAAAATCGTCTTTGTTTTTATCAAATAGATCATGAATAATATCTTGCAATGTTCCATATTCTGGTAATCGTAATTGGTCTAAATTATTTTCCAGCCCCAATTTTTTTAAATTCTTAGAGAAAGGCAATGCATTGGACTTATGAACATGCAGTAATTTAATCGCATCATCAAAATAAGAAGTATCCCCATTTTTTTGCGTTAAAGACTCAAATAGTATTGGCGACCACTTCTCGGCTTGTGCTTTTTCGGGTTGAGGGCACCATGCACTCCACAAGAAGCTTCTGCCTCCAAAATAAGGTAACATTCCATGCTGCGTTACACGATAAGGCGCTTTTTCCAGCATGGTAGACTGAGACAAACTCCAAGGAAAAGTTTCAGAAATTGGGCCTACCAATTTTTTATAGCTCGCTCCTAAATTCTGAAAATGTGTTGGTAATAAGAAACCTCCGCGTTCCACCATAAGAATTTTGGCTTCTTTGTCTTTTTCTAAAATTCTTTTAGCAAAGGCATATGCGCAGAAGCCTGAGCCAATAATTATATAGTCATAAGAATTATTTTCTTTTGCTTCTTTCCACTGACCGTCGGTTAAGAAATAAGCATGATTCATGATGTCCTGAATGTCAGGTCGCTGAGGTCCCGGAGTTGGATATCCGTTTCCAAGATTTTTTGATGATGCAAAATTTGCCATAGTTTTTAGTTTATTTGATGGTTTTTATTAGGTTTAAATTTTTCTGAAATATTTATAGAATAAATAATGACTTCGTGATGAATGTAATTTTAAGAATCTTTGATGTTTACTGATAATCATTTATTTAATAATTAAAAGAAGCACGAGACTTAATATTTCTTATTGTTCTTTTACTTTCGCTATCTTCGGGATAAAGACGTAGTTTAGAATTGCTCTTCTGTAATAGAAAAGCTTTAATATGATGTTCATGGTATATTATTATTGTATAAAAGTAGTGAAACCGAAATGATATAAATTAAGTATTTATACGTAATCTGTGGTATCCGTATTTTGTATGAATAAGCTCAATAACCCAATGCTAGAAAGAATTTAATGAGTTTTTCAGGGTAATTTTAAATTAGTTTTTTGTGTAAAAATAAAAAAAGAACGCACCCAAAAGATGCGTTATTATATATTCAAAGAAAATTATTCTTAATTAAATCCTTCGATAATCTTAGAGAAATCTTCTACTTTCAAAGCTGCTCCGCCAATTAAACCTCCGTCGATATCAGGTTGAGAGAAAATTTCTTTAGCATTATCTGGTTTTACAGAACCTCCGTAAAGGATAGAAATCTCATCAGCAACTTCCTGACCGTATTTTGCAGCAATAATACTTCTGATATAAGCGTGGATTTCCTGAGCCTGCTCCGGAGTTGCCGTTTCGCCTGTTCCGATAGCCCAAACTGGTTCGTAAGCGATCACTACTTTTTTAATTTCTTCCGCAGAAAGCGTGAAAAGGGCAACTTCTGTTTGATTTTTAACCACTTCAAAATGCTGTCCAGCTTTTCTTTGCTCTAAAGTTTCACCGTTGCAATACACCGGGATTAAACCTTTATCTAAAGCCAATTTCACTTTTCTGTTGCAGTGAGAATCTGTTTCTCCGTGGTATTGTCTTCTTTCAGAATGTCCGATTAAAGAACCTGTTGCGTCAATTGATTCCAACATATCTACAGAAATTTCTCCTGTATACGCTCCGCTTACGTGCTCGCTGATGTCCTGAGCAAAAACTCCGATCTCATCATTCTCGAAAACATCTTTTGCCATCATTAAATATAAAGCAGGAGGGGCGATCCAAACTTCGCAGTTGATTGCGTTATTGTTTTTATAATCCTGTAACTGAGTCATTAATTGCTGAGCATCAATCACATTTTTGTTCATTTTCCAGTTTCCTGCAACGATCTTTCTTCTCATAATTCTTATATTATCTATTTTTTTGTTTAATCTTCTTCTATTTTAGTTTCAATAAATGTGTAGGTATTATCTTTTTTACCCATCAGTTCAATAGATTGAAACTTAACATCACCACTCCCTAAAATTTCATAACTATATATATCTATCACCTTATCAAAATTGTGAAGTTCATAATATTTGCCATTGCTTGTCCACCATTTACCATTCTCCGTTTCTTGCTGTACGTCTCCATTCTCATCGATAGCCACAAACATCAAAATACTCTTTCCTCCCTCTAATCGGCAAGAAACCCAGTATTTAGAAAAACCTTCAACCTGCTGATTTTGTTCAGACCCTTTATAACAACCCACCATTTTAGGGTCATATTCTTTTTTTTGAGCTGTTATCCCAATTCCTATTATTAGGAGTGCTAGTATTAATAGATTTTTCATAGTTTTTATTTTGTGATTCCTTCCAGTTTAAACATAAAAGCATACACCAACGCAGTATCTTTCAGATAATCAAATCTTCCTGAAGCACCACCATGCCCGTAAGCCATATCAGTTTTTAGCAATAAAACGTTGTTGTCAGTTTTCATATCTCTCAATTTTGCCACCCATTTTGCAGGCTCAAAATACTGTACCTGAGAATCGTGTAAACCGGTTGTTACTAAAATATTAGGGTAGTTTTTCTTTTCAATATTTTCGTAAGGAGAATAAGATTTCATGTAGAGATAAGCCTCTTTATTGTTTGGATTTCCCCATTCATCGTATTCATTGGTTGTTAACGGGATCGTTTCATCAAGCATGGTGTTCACAACATCTACAAACGGAACCTGAGCAATCGCTCCATGCCATAAGTTCGGACTCATATTCACAATGGCTCCCATCAGAAGGCCTCCTGCACTGCCACCTTGAGCATATAAATGCTTTGGTGAAGTATATTTTTCTTTAACCAAATATTCTCCGGCATCGATGAAATCGGTAAAAGTATTCTTCTTTTTCATCATTTTACCGTCTTCATACCATTGTCTTCCCATTTCCTGACCTCCGCGGATGTGTGCAATGGCATATGCAAAACCTCTGTCGAGAAGGCTTAGTCTTGTGCTGCTGAACGTTGCATCCATCGAACTTCCGTAAGAACCGTAAGCGTAGAGCAGAAGCGGATTGTTGCCATCTTTTTTATATCCTTTTTTATAAACTATGGAAATCGGGATTTTTGTTCCGTCTTTTGCGGTGGCGAAAAGCCTTTCCGTTACATAATTTTCTTTATTGTAACCGCCTAAAACTTCCTGTTGTTTTAATAAAGTTCTTTTGCCTGTTTTTAAATCCTGTTCGAATTGTGAACTCGGCGTGATCATCGAAGTATATCCAAAACGGAAATTATCCGTATTATATTCCGGATTCCCTGAAGGATAAACCGTGTAGGCAGCTTCATCAAATTTCAGAAATTCTTTTTTACCCGTTTTTCTGTCATAGATCACCAATTGTGAAAGTCCGTTTTGTCTTTCGCTGAATACCAGATAATTTTTAAACTCACTGATCCCTTCCATCAAAACTTCTTTTCTGTGCGGAATAAAATCTTTCCAGTTTTCAACGCCGGTTTTATCCAAAGGTGTTTCCATCACTTTGAAATTAAGCGCGTCTTTATTGGTGGTGATTAAAAATTTATCTTCAAGAGGCGTTACATCATACAGAACATCCTTCATTCTCGGTTGGAAAACTTTGAATGTACCATTCGGCTCATCAGCTTTCAGGTATCTTGTTTCGGATGAGGTCGTTGCACCGGAATAAATCATAATGAATTTTTCATTCTTAGATTTTCCTACGCCGATATAGTTTGATTTGTCTTTTTCCTCATAAACCATCACATCTTTAGAAGCATCTGTTCCCAAAGTATGTCTGAAAATTTTCTCTGTCAGAAGTGTTTCAGGATTTTTTCCGGTGTAGAAAATAGTTTTATTGTCATTCGCCCACGTTGCAGAACCTGTGGTATTTTTAATACCCAATTCCGTAGTTTTTCCGGTCGAAAGATCCTTTAAAAAAAGCTTGTATTGTCTTCTGGAAACATCATCCACACCATACACCATCTTCATATTATCCGGACTGATGCTGAAACCCGAAGCCGAATAATACGCATGACCTTCCGCCAGTTGGTCTACATCTAGAAGAATTTCTTCAGGAGCGGTAAGGCTGGCTTTTTTTCTGCAATATTTAAAATACTGTTTGCCGGTTTCAGTTCTGGTGTAATAATAATAGCCGTTTTTGAACAGCGGAACCGACTCATCTTTCTCCTTAATTCTGGCTTTCATTTCCTGAAAAAGCTTTTCTCTGAAAGGTTCTGTATCTTTCATCATGCCTTCCCAATAGGTATTTTCAGCCTTCAGATAATCCACCACTTTGGTTGAATCCTTTGCTTTTTTAAAATAATCGATCATCCAGTAATAAGGATCGTTTACTTTATCACCGTGAATATCTCGGATATGTTCCTGCTTTTCAGCAATCGGAGCTTTTAAATCGGGGAATTTTTGAGACTGAAATGTAGCTGCACTCATTACGAATAGGGTTAAATAAAGCTTTTTCATGGTTTTTATGTTTTTTAGCTTAGTTCAAATGCCAAAGATTCTTCAAAAGCGTATAGAAAGTATGCTCTTCGTCCGTCACCTTATTGTCTGCTTTGATTAAAGATTTAGCAAACTGCACAAACTTCACTCTTTCATCCTCTGTAGAATCATCCTGGAAGCAACGTGCATGGAATTCAAAATGATCTTTCCATTCTTCAGGCTGCAATAAAGCAAGCGTTTCCAATTCGTTGTCAAGATTCATTCTGAAAGGAAATTCATCCGCCAGATATTGCTGAATAAGCATTCCTTCTTCCGGCGCAAAATCACCATCTACAGATGAAAGGATCATTAATAAGTGATAACCGGCAATTGATTTATTTGATTTTTGCATTGTATTATGTTAGTTGTTTGTTAATTTTTGGTTGATGGTTTCTAGTTTCTTGTGGCTGGCTGATTGTAGTTTGAGTAGTCGTTTTAAAATTCACAATTGACCATTCACAATTGATTATAGACCATTCAACATTCGTTATTTTACATAGTCTTTCGCAGGCATTTTCTCTACGATTTTTCCGTTTTCTAAGATCAGAACGAAAGGATTGCTTCTTGCAATTGTTTTAATGGCAGTCGCATCCATCATTGCATTTTTGATGGTTTTGAATGTATTATGATCTGTTGAAACTCCATAGATAATATTAGCCTTTTGTCCTTTCACTTTTGCTTCAATTTGTGCTAAAAGCTCTGGAGAAACTTCTTTTGGATGATAAGAGAAAACCAAAATAGCTTTCGGAGCTTTAATGATCTCATCCGTAAGGTCAATTCCTGTAGGATCTTCGATCTTAAATTTCACGATCTCAGATTTGTAGCCTTCTTTTACCAAAACAGATTCATTCTTTCCGTCTTCAATTTTCCACGGCGAACCTTCAGCCCAGTATTTTGTTTCTTTGATATAATCATCCTGATTTACCTTTAAAACTTCTCCTGTCTTCGTATTTTTAAGAGAGTAAAAAGTTTTGTATTCTGAAGGATTTTTAGCAATTTTTTCTTTTTCAGTTTTTAAATTGGTTCCCAATTTATAATCACGGAAATCAATGATCGGTTCCTGAATAATTCCATGCGCCATAATATAGATCATCGCTAAAGAAAATATTCCCAACAAGATATATTTAGGCTTATTCGAAGCTTCTTTTTTGCTGCTGAATGTATAAGCATCTTTTTTCTTAAAGTCTTTTCTATAAAGGATGAAAACAACAATTAATCCCACCAAAAGCACAACATCTTTAATGAAACTTTGCCAAGGCGTAAATTTGATTGCATCTCCAAAACATCCGCAATCGGTCACTACATTAAAATAGGCCGAGTAAAACGTAAGGAAACCAAAGAAAATGCACAACGCAATTAATGCTGAAAGAGTGAATTTCAGTTTCAATTTTAATAGAAGCATAAAGCCTAAAAGCAATTCCAGAACCACTACGATAATGGAAAACAGTAAGGCAAATTTTTCCAGAAACGGCATATTGAAAACGGCAGGGGAGAAGTATTCTTCCATTTTGAATGAAAAACCTACCAGATCCACCGCTTTTACAAAGCCTGAAAGGATGAATATAACGGCAATAATGAAACGTAATAAACCTTTGATCATGTTAAATAGTTTTTGGTTCGAAATTTTTTTCTTGTTCGGAGAATTTTATCAGGCAGAAAACCGCATAGTTCAGCATATCGAAATAATTAGCATCCAAACCTTCTGAAACAATAGTAACGCCTTGATTGTCTTCTATTTGTTTTGTTCTTAAAACTTTCTGATAAATCAAATCTGTGATGGAAGAAATTCTCATATCTCGCCACGCTTCTCCATAATCATGGTTTTTTCTTTCCATCAAAGCTTTTGCTTCTTGGGAATATTTATCGTAAAGATTTAAAATTTCTTCTGTATTTTCGTTGAAATCGTTGGAAAAACCTTTCTCCAGCTGAATAAGTCCGATGATAGAGTAGTTCACAACAGCGATAAATTCATCTTCTTCACTTTCATCCACCATTTTTTTATCGGTCATTTGTAAAGTGCGGATTCTGTTGACTTTAATGTAAATCTGATCCGTAATAGAACTTGGTCTTAAAACTCTCCAAGCGGCTCCGTAATCTTTCAGTTTTTTACCGAACAAATCGCGACACTGACCTATAATTTCCTCGAACTGTACTGATGTTTTTAGCATAAATTCTCTTAATCTTTCAAATATACAAAATAGGTTTTAGGTAGCAGGAATTAGGGATTAGTTTTTTGGAGTTTTCCGTTGTGATTGTGGGAGAGTTTTAGGATTTTTGTGTAGGAGAGTGGGAGAGTTTTAGGGTTTGAGAGTATTAGAGTTTTTGTGTTTGAGCGTGGTGGAGTATTAGGGTGATGTGTTTTAAATGTTTGAGGGAAAAAGAGTTTTTTTTGAAGTAAATATTTTATTTCTTTTGCTTTAATTTTGTAGTATAAATTTTAAACCTATCATGTCCGACAATAAATCTTCTGAATCATCATCTCCAAAAATCTCAAACTCTCCAACTCTAAAACACTCTCACTCTAATACTCTCAAACCCTCCAACCCTCCCACACATTCCATCAACAGCAACGGAAAACTCGTCGATTTATCCACTCCCAAAATCATGGGAATTCTGAATCTTACTCCCGATTCTTTTTCTGATGGCGGAAAATTCAATAATGAAAAAGCAGCGCTACAACATGCTGAAAAATTATTAAAAGAAGGTGCAGAGATTATTGACATCGGTCCGCAATCTACACGTCCGAATGCTGAATTTTTAAGTGCAAAGGAAGAAATCAGACGAATGGCAAGTATAATTTCAAATATCAAAAAAGAATTTCCCGAAGCTTTAATTTCCATTGATACTTTTTATGCAGAAACGGTAAAATTCGGTTTCAATGAAGGAATGGATATCATCAACGATATTTCCGGCGGACATTATGACGAACAGATGTTTGATGAAGCGGCAGAAACCAAACTTCCTTATATCTTAATGCACGTTAATCCTTCTTACGAAACGATGCATGAAAAAGTGAAATTTGATGATATTACATTGGCTGTCAATCAATATTTTTCAAAAAAAACAGCCGAATTATTAGCAAAAGGAGTGAATGATATTATTCTGGATCCCGGTTTCGGTTTTGGAAAAACAGTAGAAGATCAGATGAAAATGATTGATGAAGTTCAATATTTAGGTTTTGGAAAATTTCCTTTGTTAATTGGGATTTCGCGAAAATCTTTTATTTATAAACCTTTAGGAAAATCTCCTTTGGATATTAATGAAGAAACGCAAAAACTTCATTTGAAAGTGTTGCAACAAGGCGCGAAAATTCTTCGTGTACACGATGTTGCAGAAGCAGCAGCTACACTGAAAATTTTTAATAATCTTTAAAAAATAAATTTAATGACGGGAGAAAAAGACCTGAAAATATTATTACAATCTATGAAGCCTGAATTGAATGAAGGCGAATATGTATTTTGTACCGTAGAAAAGCTACCGGAAATAGATCTGAAGGAGATCGTTTGCTTTTTCAAGGAAAAGGAAGGTATCACTTTGATTATTAGAAAAGAATTGGCAGATCAGCTCAATCTTTCTTATGGTTTTATTGCTTCATGGATTACTCTGAAGATTCATTCCTCACTTGAAGCGGTTGGTCTTACGGCTGCTTTTTCAAAAGCGCTGACTTCAGAAAATATAAGCTGTAATGTGGTGGCAGGCTATTTCCATGACCATATTTTTGTTGCGACAAAAGATGCCGAAGCAGCAATGAAAGAACTTCACAGATTATCTGAAGAGGGAATCTGAGAGTTATAGTTTACAATAGTATCAGATTAAAACGAATTATTATAAAAATCGTGAAGAAGTAAAATTTTTTCACGATTTTTTTTATATAAATAATTAGTGAATAATCCGATGGAATGGCGAATTCATAATAATATGTCTCATTAAATGAATATTAAATTTAATTTTATGTTAAAATAATGTGGTATTTGTATTTAATTTATCTGTAACTTAGAAAGTGAAAACGTTAAAAACAAATAGCTTATGAAAAAACTATTCAGTCTTTTAGCCCTCGTTCTTTTGGGCGTTGTGCAAATATGTGCACAGGTAGAAACCGGTATGAAGGTGAAAAAAAATCAACTACAGACAAGTGAAAAGGCAGGATCTATTGATGTTAATAAGATTATTGATGCCAATAAGAGAAATTATTCGCCAAAGATTGCTGATAAACTCAATTACAGAGAAGAGCTCATAGAAGCACTTACAAAAGGAGATAAGTATCCAAACTATGTTATTTCTGCATCACATCGCGCGCAGTACAATGGAGGAAATGAGCCGGAAAACTCAATGGAAGCTATTGTAGATGTTTTAAAAAATAAACGCGCAGATATAGTAGAGTTGGATATAAAAAAATCAAAAGATGACACAGTGTATGTAATGCACGATAATTATCTTCAAAGGACGACAGACTTTTTAGACAAATTTACAGGACTAGGAAAAGGTTCTGATCAATATGGGCACTATAACAATTACGTTTGGGAGCAAGTGGCATTACTTAAACTAAAAAGACCAGATTTTTCCTACACAGATAGAAAAGTTCCTACTTTCAGAAATGTACTGCGATATGTAAAAGCTCAAACGCAATCTCTTATTAATCTTGACATTGGAGATATGGCTGTTTTTAAGGCTACTTGGGAAGTCGTAATGCAAGAAGACGCTTTTAATTGTGTTATTTTTAAAACAGCTCAGTTAACGGTAAATCAATATAAAACAGAGTATTATGATAAACTAACAGCAGCTCAGAAGCAACAAGTAATTTTCTTTCCTATGATTGTGGTGAATAATCCTGAATGCAAAACGCCTCTAGAAGCATATAACAATTGGGAAGCTTCAGGTTTGGCAAAAGGATATGAACTAGGATATAGAACTCTTAATGCAACTAATGATCCTATAGTAGAAGTAGCTATGGCTGTAAGGAAAAAAAATAGAGTTAGGGTTCATGTATTCAATACATATCCAGACACCTATGAAGGTCGATACAGAGGAAACGTGAATATCGATCAATGTTGTAATGATGCTTATGACGCACGGGGAGATTGGGGGTTTCTTTTAGATCCAAGAAATGCGGGAACATATGCAGATGGTTCTAATGGATATATTATTACTGATGATCCGGAATTACTGGACGACTATCTAAGTGTTCATGAGTTAAAAAAAGTTGACATTAAATTAAAGTAAAAACGTATGAAAAGAATACTAAATATTAAAATATGCTTATTAGCTATTTTGTACAGCTTGAATTTTACTGCACAGGAAGTTTTTTTTAAGGATAATACTACTAAATTAAAAACTATTGTTCCTAGTCACTATTATCCTATGAATTTTAACCATCCAGGACAAGAATTTATTAGAAAAAATGATAATGAAAAATTACTTGGTAATTTTTATGATACAGAAAAAGATAGATTCAATAACCAAGATAGAGGGCTAAATGGCAAAGTACATTTACCACCCATAGTTTTTGAGGAAATGATTAAAAATAAAGTGATTAATTTTTCTTTTTGGGCTAAGTATGATCAAGATGTGTATGATGGTAAAAAGAGTGCCGTATTGTTTGAAACATCACTCAATGGGACAGATTTAGAAGGAGATGTAAGTTGCTATATTTTAGATAAAAAAATTATTGTAGAAGTTATTAAGAAAGGTCGTAGTAGTGCAGTCATAAAATTGGACTTTCCAATTGATTGGGAAAATGAAAAACCAGGAGAAGATACAAATGGTTATATTTTTTTTAGTTTCAACTCTGAAAATACCACTAATGGAAAGCGTACTAAAATATATGTTTCAAGACCAGGAGGTAGATTATATTGTAGATCCTATTATGTATACCCGTTTGAAAATGTTCAAGTTGAAAAAGCGAGTTTACGCATAGCTAGCACCTTAAACAATTTTGCAGGAAGTTTAGCCATAAATGATCTGATGTTATTTCAAAAAGCAGAATATGTAACTCGGACTCTAGCTCCTGAAGAAGTATTAAATAATTTCTATCTTCAGTCTCCATTGTATGAAGGGGTCTCTTATGAAATTAATCATCAACATGGAGTAATGGGATTAGAAAAAATGGCAAATAGAGGAGTAGAATTAAAAGATGAAGAGTATTTGACTTTTGAAAAACAAAATTTCAGCCACGCTCCTTTTGGATATAATAGATTTAATATTTCTAAAGTATTTAGTGGGGCTGATCAAAAATTATTTCAAATAGAAAGTGTAAAATTGGGAGCTAGGCTTAGTGGGATAGCATCCAATGAATATGCTTATATGGAGCAAACTGGTGGAGGAGAAGACTTTGAATATACAAGAGATGTTAGTGATCCTGAAAGTATGTATACCGTAGGAAAAGATAACTTCAAACTTGTTCACCATAATCCTATTGAAGGTGATTTTTTTATAGACTCCTATGAAAAAAGTGGTAGACAATGGGTAACTGTTGAAGACAGAATTGGTGTAAATAGTAATTTAAACATCTCGGCAGCAGTAAAGGTTTTTAGACCGTTAAAATCCTATGCTAATCAAAAGATACAGTTAAATAACTATTCTTATAATGCATTTATAGGAGATAATGTTTATACTGATGCAACAATAGATCGACATATATTGATTAAACCATTACAATTATATCATTATATTACTTTTAAACTATTTTCTACAGGTTATGTAGGTAATTATACAAATTATCAACTTCAATCAGATGACCCTAAGTATATACTTCAATCAAAAGGTACAACTACTTGTAGTAATACTACCGATGGCGTGAAATTCGTGGTGAGTAATGCATCAGGAGTATGCCCTTTTAATTTCATTTATGTTAAAGATGATTCTAACGGAAGCCCATTATATATGATAAATTATAATGTTCATTCAATAAGGATGGGCGTAGGGGGAACTTCAATTGAGAATGATGATCGATATTTTGGACAATATTATAAAACTAAACTACATACCGATGGTACTGTTCCCGATGCATTCTTATGGCGTGTAAGATCTAATGATTAAACTAAATTAAAATACCATCCCGCTGTCTCCACAGCGGGATTTTTCATAACTAGAGAAAAATTTTCTCTTTCAATACAAATATTTATTACATTCGTATATCTTTTTACATCCTCACTTTCAGAAGGATTAAAAAAACACAAACAATAATTTTAATTTTTAAAACAGAAAAAAAATGCCGATTACCAATTTAAACAATGTGCATCTTTCGAACGATCAGGTTGAGACTGCTAAAAACGCGCTATCTCTATTAGAATCATCACTACAGGAAATCAATATCAACCTCTCTGCCGACGATCGCCAGAAGTATGGGAGCATTAACGAGCAGAATAAGCTCTTTGTGAACAAAGTATATGATTTTCACAGAAACCAACCCGAGCTGGAAGCTTCGGAAGTAGACTGGGCAGAGTATGAAAGAGATTTTATCTCGCGTCAAAACTACGAAAACCTTATCGCAAGACTCGAAAGCCTTACCACAAAGCTGAAGAACGCAAAAATTCTTCATGATTTTGATAACTATCAGGCGGCGCTTACAGACTATGCCTTCACAGCTTACAAAGCAGGAACTGCAGCATCGGGCTACGAAATCAAGCAAAACGAACTGAAACAGTTTTTTGCTCCTGTTGCTAAAACGCCTTCAAAACCGAGTGAAGAGACAAGCAAATAAAGAGAGAAACCCATCGATTGTTCTATGGGCTCACGATAAACTCAGCTCAGAACAGCAATCTTGATGTTTCCTACCTCAACGAAGAAGTCCGCGACCCCCGTCACGGACTTTTTTACTGCGAATTTTGGGTTGCTAAACTCCGTTGATGAGGTTTGAAAGTCCCTTTTCGAGGTTCTACACTCCGCGGTCGGGCTCTTCAAGAGTGATGTTGAGGTTCTTCAACTCCAAATTTGGGGTTTCAGAATGGTCTGTCGGGGTTCCGGACGGGGCGCACGGTATTTCAGACCTCGAAATCGGGGTTAGGGAACCCCGAAATCTACCTTCGAAACCCCGATCCCGCACTTCAAAACCCCGTTCTCGTATTCCGAAACCTCACGATCGTAGTTTACCAACCCCGATCTACCATTTCAGAACCTCGTTATACCATTCCGGAACGGGGAGAGCGGGGTTTGTGGTATTAATAAAATGCTTCGACTGCTTCGCGCTCAGCATGACAACGCGAGAGAAGTGCTGTTGATTATAAACCCTTAACCATCAACCATAAAAAAGCTTCGCTACATTCAACAAACTAATAGCTATATTAAATATAGCGAAGCATTATATGATAGAAAGCTTAATTATAAAGCTCAAGCCCTAAAACCCTCCGACTCTCAAATTCTCCAACTCAAAAATCCAACTCAAATTACCATTCCAGCGTAAAATTAGAGATCACTTTCGGGCGTTCCGTTTCGTTGGCTACTTTCCATGACGTGCGGTACATCCATTCCGTCATTTTGTAAAGCTTTTTATAATTGATGTTTTCAGATTCGTCTTGCGGCGTGTGATACTGGTCGTGCAAAACGCTCGTGAAAAATACTGCAGGAATTCCTGCTTTTGCATACGGAAGATGATCGCTTCGGAAATAGAAATATTCAGCATGTTTCGGTGAATCCCAATCTTTCAGATAGGTGAATTTCGTGCTTTCGTCGTTCGCATCCTCTGCCATTTTCACCAACTCTTCAGAGTTTTTATGCGGAGCATTTCCTCCTAATAAAGCGGCTTCGTTGTTATCATTTCTTCCGATCATATCACCATTCAGAACAGCAACAATGCTTTCCTTCGGAACTACAGGATGCGCTGCATGCCATCTTGAACCTAAAAGGCCTCTTTCTTCAGCACCGTGAAAGACGAACAGAACGCTACGTTTTCCCGGTTGTTTTTTATATGCCCTCGCCATTGCCAACATCGCTACACAAGTACTTGCGTTATCGTCTGCTCCATTGTAGATAGTATCGTTTTTCACAGGATGTCTGATACCATCGTGATCCTGGTGACCGCTTAGCAGCACATATTCGTTTTTCAGTTTTGGATCTGTACCGTCAATTTTCCCGATTACGTTTACCGATGGATATTTATACGTTTCCGTGATAAGATTTAATGAAACTTTAGGATTATTCTTTACCCAATTTGCATTTTCTCTCTTAATCCATAAAACCGGAATATTATTCGTTACTTTTTCTCTTAAACCTTCTCCGCCGTAAGCTCCTCTTGTCATTTGCGGAAGTACTTCAACCCAGCTTTTATCGGAAGTATCGTCTGTAATGAAAATAATACCTTTAGCTCCCAATTCGAAAGCTTTGTTGTAATATTTCGTTCTTACAAACCCGGGATATCTTCTTACGAAAAGCGTCATATCTTTTTCGATATTTTTATCGGAAGCGTTTATTGCAAGTATTTTTCCTTTGATGTTTAGTTTTGAAAGATCATCCGGTTCAGCATTTCCTGCGTATATAATTTCTGTATCGATATTCGCATTTACAGGTTCTGCCACCAAAAAGTCTTTCCAGATTTTTAACTGTTGATCTCCCAATTTTAATGTACTTTGCGGCACCACCTGATGTCTGTACATATCAAAAAATTGGAAGAAAGTTCCGTTGTCTCCCGCAGGTTTCATTCCTGCTTCTTTCGCTTTGTCGGCCAACCACATCGATACCTTTAGTTCGTCTAAAGTTCCTGCTTCACGTCCCCAAAACTGGTCGGCAGCCATTTCGTACATATCTTTTCTAAGATCTGTCTCTTTGATCGCCGAAACCAATGGTTTCTTGTAATTTTGTGCGTTGCCGACACTGAAAATCAGTACACTCAGTATTGATAATAAATAGTTTCTGTTCATAGCCTCTTCATTTAATTTAAATTCGTCAGTTTATCAGAGAATTGTTTTGAAAATTCTACACGGTCTTCTTCAAGCTTTTCCGGTGTAGAAGGCAAAATATAATTGAAAAGTATTTTGTCTTCATTGTCTAAAAAGATGATCTCCTTTTCATTTCCGTCCATCATTTGGGCAAAAATCTCCCACATCGAGGTATCTTTTAATTTTAATAATTCAAAAAACTGATCTGCTTTTATTTCTATTCTCTGCATGATTAAAAATCTAATAATTTTAATTTAAACTGAATGGCAAAATTTTGCTTAAAATTCGGTGTAGTGTAATACCCAACTCTATAAAATAATCCTAAATTGAAATAGCTTGAAAGGAAATTATTCCACTCCAAACCAACTTCCTGATACAAATGATCGAGCTTTCGGAATCTGAAATCATGATATTCCGGATGCTTCATATCTCCTATCGTTCCTCGCAAAACAAAGTCGAAAGTCGAAATATTCTGCCCGAAACTTTTGAAATATACAGGAAGTTTATGCGTAAGATAATACGCTACAAATTTATCATTATAATATTTACCGCCTTCCAATGTGGCAAAACCAAGGTAAGACGTAAGGTTGAAGTTGAAATCTTTTCGTGGCGACGCCAGCCCGTTCATCGTGAAATTTTTCCAGATTGGTGCTTCACCCAAAACAATTCCACCGTATAATCTGAAACCGGTAGTTCCCAATCTTGTTTTAAAATTGTGGAGGAAAAGCATATCGAAACGGGTATAATCGAAATCTCCACCGAACATTTTATAACTCTGTTCGTAATTAAGATATATTTCAGGAAATTTTTGATCGATCAGCGATTTTCCCTGTGGTGTCATAATATTGGTAGAATTCGGAGAATATTTCAGCGTAACCAGCGTGTTGAAATTTTCAAAAGAGGCGCCGCTGTTTCTGAAACTATAATCAAATTTTGCTTCTTCACGGTTTCTTCTGGCATTCAAAACAACCGTAAGCGCATTCGTTAAATCATTATTGTATGATACAGAAACCCCTCGAAAATGATAATATCTATCGTTATTGATATTATTCCCGTAATTAGAAGTACGCATCTTAAAGCTCCACAGCTTTCTGTAAAACTCGCCGGAAGCGGTTACATCGTCGTAATGTTCAATTCTGAAATAGGAGTTTTTGTCTAAAGTCGTTTTAATATCCAGCCCAAGCCCATATTTCCATCGGTCATCTTTAAAACCATAGGCAAAATAATAATCAGGTGAGAAATAAGGATTAAAATTTTCATTCACTTTCGCTTTCAAACCTACTCTGAAACCTTCATACAAGTTATAATTTACCACTTCATCAATAGCAAAATCTAAGCTTCCTACACGAATGGCTCCATTCAGTAAACCTGATAAAACCTGTGCTTTTCTGTCGATATTATATTTTTTTCCAAGGCTGTCGATGGTTTTGTAGGTGTTTCGCTCTCGATCAGTTAAAGGATCGGTACGATAAAGATCCAGCTTTTTTCCATCTGCATTTTTTACGGTGAAAGTATAGCCTTTGAAGTCGCTTTTTTCTTCATCAATGGGCGAAACATAATCGAAATATCGCGAAGTCAGAAAAGCATAGGTTCCAAAGCTGGTCTTGCTTTTTTTCTGCTCGGGATTTTCTTTATTGTCTTCCTGCATCGACATGTTGCTCATCTTCAGTTTTACCGTTTCCTGTGCCAAAAACCATTTATTATTGAAGAAAGTCCATGTGCTGGTGATAATGCCGTCGTTTTTATTTTTACTAAAGTTTTCAATCTTTTTGACACCGTACGTTTCCGTATCTACATAAATAGCACCGTTGTATTTTCTTTGTTTATTAGATTTTTTGTAATTGACTTCCCTGAAACGAATGACAAATGTTTTTCTGCCGTCCATTTCAATAGAATCGGTCAGATAAAAACGGTATAATCCTCTGTTTTCTTGTTTTAATTGATTCGGAACTTTATCTCTGTTGCTTTGCTGAAGCGCGATCATTTCATAAATAGGCTGCTTCAGTCCGGAAATTCTGTTATCAAGAATATTGATCTTTTCACCGTATTTTTTGGAGTATAAAAACTCCTGCGCTCTTTCCCAAAGAAATAGTTTACTTTTCTCGAAGATCTTTTTTGCCGAAATATTGTTTAATGAATCTTTTTCTCTTTTTTTCTTTAAAAGATTGGTATCGTCAAAGAATTTATTGAACTGTGAAATGCTGTCTTCATCAATATCAAGCGAAATTTTTTCGTAGGATTTATAAACGTAAGACTCTAAGCTTTTCGGGGAGTTTTCTTTGTAGTTTTTATTGACTTTTTTAAGGATTTCCAAGGCCCTCGGATCACTTTTATCCTCGATAACCACCGTTTCGATAGAGGTAATTTTCGATTGCGAAAAACCTAAAATAAAAGTGCAGAAGAGTATTAGCTGTAAAAACCTTTTCATTTTAAAAAACAACCTCAAAAGTACTAATATTTCTTTTGTTGGAAAAGTTTTGTTAATTGATATTAATGTGATTCGTAATTGGAATTATCTTTTAGCTTTAATAGAAAAACTCCCGAAATTTTTCGAGAGTTTGTATTTGTTTTAATGTGAATTAGGAATTTCCGTCAGTTCGAGTGTTTTTCGAAATGAAATGAAGGAAAATGTATCGAGAACAAGTGAGTCAAAGACTTGTTCTCTTTAAACATGAACTTCTCGATACACTACGTTTCGCTACGTTACTCGAAGTGACGGCATGCGCTTTAAGAGGATTTTTCAATATAATTTAAAGCACGCTAAATCGTATTTTCAACCCAAGATTATCCTTAAACTCCGAGGTTTGATAATATCCCAATCGATAAGAAATTCCAACACCGAAACTTGTTCCTAAAAATTTGTTCCAGATCAATCCGGCTTCCTGATAATAATGATCCAAAACGCGATATTCAAACTGATGATCGGTTCTGTTTTTCATATTTCCTATTCCCGCCTGATATTCAATTTCAATATTGGAGTAATTTTTACCCAATGTTTTGAATCGGAAAGGCAGGTTTTGTGAAACTTTAAAAGCGACAAATTTATCAGCAAAGAAAGTTCCTGAAGGCATGGTTGCAAATGCTAAATTGTTTGGCGTATTAAGACTAGAATACCATTTGTCGGGGTTTGCATCGTTTTGTCCTGCAATCTCAAAGTTTTTCCAGATGGGTGCAGTTCCAGAAGAAATACCTCCAAAAATTTTGATATTAGTATACCCCAGTTTTGATCTGAATTGGTGAATAATCAACGCATCGGCTCTGAAATAATCTAAATTTCCACCCAAGGTTTCAAATCCTTTTTCAAAATTCATATACACTTGAGGAAAGCTTTTTTCATAGGTATATTTTCCGCTTGGCGTCATGATATTTTTATCGTTCGGAGAGAATTTAAATGATAATGTAGCGCTCGTATTATCGAATTGGTTTCCTAAATTTTTATATTGATAATCGAAAAGTGCCTCTTGTTTTTCGTTGTTAACTCCAATTTTCATGCTTAAAGAATTCGACAGATCATAAAGATAAGATGCTCCCCATTTTTGATTTTTATAGAAATTGGCATTGTGAAGATCAAGATTAATATCATTTACTTTCATCATCATATCCCACATCGTATTGCTGAATCTTCCGGCTGCAAAAACATCTTCTACATAATCAATCCTCAAAACAGAAGTTCTTTTAGAAGAAAGTTTTACATCCAAACCTAAACCATATTTCCAGGTGTGATCTTTGAATCCATATCCGAAATATCCGTCAGGAGAAAATGTTTTGTTGAACTTCTCATTCAGTTTGATGCCTGCACCAAAACGAACACCTTGATATTTGTCGTAACTGAAAACTTTAGTAATATCAAAATCAATCATTTTATAACGAATATTTCCCCGCATCAATTGGGTTAAAAAGCCCAGCTTTTTTTCAAAATCATGTTTCTCTACAAAGCTGTCGATTTTCGTGTAGGTCGCGCTTTCTCTTGCGGTAAGACTGTCGGTTCTGTATTGTTTAAGCAGGCTTCCGTCTGAGTTTTTCATTTCGAGAGAATACCCTTTGAAGTCGGCTGCTTTTTGCTCTTCATTCAGATCAAAATCGAAGAAGCGGTTTTTTACGTACAGATAATTTCCAAAGGTCTTGCGGTTGTATTTTTGTCTGTCGCTGAGATGCTGACCTTTCTTCAGAGTATCCGTTTTTACGCTGTCTTTTTTAGAAGTATTAAAGGTTTGGTCGCCCATTTTCAGTTTAATATCTTCATAATCCAGAAACCATTTTCCATTAATAGGTTTCCAGACAGAGACAATGTCGCCTTCGTTTCGTTTTTTGTTGGCACTTTCAAACTTTTTTAAGGCATAAGTCTCAGAATCTACATAGATTTTCCCGTTGAATTTCCTTGGATTCTGCTTTTTTTTGTCTTTGATTTCTTTAAATTTAATCACATATGTTTTTCTGCCGTCAAGCTGTAACGTATCGGAAAGGTAAAAATTAAATAACTTCCTGTTCTCTGGTCTTAGCTGTCTCGGAACTCGGTCTAAATTGGAAATGTTGATTGCCAATGCTTCATAAATCGGATTTTTAAAACCCGACATTCGGTTATCGATAATATTGGTCTTTTCACCGAACTTCTGTGAGAATTTATATTCAGTTGCTTTTTCCCATAAAAACATCTGACTTTCCTCAGAAGCATTGATGAAATCTTCGTTAATCAGCGAGTCTTTCTTCTGACTTTCTTTCTGCTTAAAGTCTTTCTGAGTTACCTTAGAAAGTGAATCTTTTCTGATGGCCAAAAAGCCTTTATAAGCATCGATAGAATCTTTATCTACATCAATCGAAAATTTTGTATACGATTTAAAATTGTAAGAATCCAGAGATTTTGGCGAATTTTCCTTGGCTCTTTTATTCACCTCATCTAAAATCCTCAATGCTCTCGGATCACTCTTATCCTGAATCACCACGCGGTCGATATTGTCCATTTTTTCAGACAAGGGCTGCATCTGAACTTCCATTGATTTTTTGACATCTGCCAAAGCATCTTCAAAATTACTGGCAAGGATCTCAACCTTTTTACATTTTGTTTTAAAGGATAAATGTCCGTTGAAATCTGTTTTTCCCAAAAGATCATCATCACAATACACCGCCGCATTATGAACGGGTTGTTTACTGACTTTATTGAAAACTTTTATTTCACTCTGACTGAAAACGAGTGCTGAAAAGAATAAAAACAGCGGAGATAATAGTTTTGTCATTAGTTTTTTATGAATGAAGCAAAACTAGAAATAAGAATGTTAAAAAAATAGAGGGGAAAGTATAATGTTTTGTTAAAATAAAAACGGCTGTATTTTAAATACACAGCCGTTTTTTATGAAATTATATTATGCTAAAAAGCTACATAATTGAGTCGTAAACATTAAATATTCAAAGCCTTCTGATAAGCATTTTCCAATCCATCAAGATTTTTACCTCCTGCTGTAGCGAAACCTGGGTTTCCACCACCACCACCTTGGATTTCTCTAGCTAACTCTTTGATCAATGCTCCAGCCTGATAAATTCCAGCTAAATCATCCGAAACGCCAACGGTAATCATTGGCTTTCCATCTGCGTCAGAAAGGATAATTGTGATCGAAGTTGGGATTTCTTTCTTCAACTGGAAAACAATGTCTTTCACAGAACCTGCATCTAAAGAAGTTCTTTTCACTAAAAGTAATTTATCACCTTTTTGCTCATAAGCACCTTTCCAGTCACCGATTTCGCCTTTTGCCTTTTCTTTTTTGAATGCTTCAACTTCTCCTTTTAATGCTGAGTTTTCTGAGATTAATTTCTCGATAGATTTTACAACATCTTTAGACTTCAATAATTGAGAAAGCTCAGTAATTTGCTTTTCTAAATTTTTGAAATATTCAGCAGATTTGTCTCCGGAAATAGCTTCAATTCTTCTGATTCCTGCTGCTGCAGAACTTTCAGAAACAATTTTGAAATGACCGATTTCGCTAGTATTTTTCACGTGAGTTCCACCGCAAAGTTCCATTGAACTTCCAAATTGGATCATTCTCACATAATCACCATATTTTTCACCGAAAAGTCCGGTTGCTCCTTTATCAAAAGCCTCCTGAATCGGGATATTTCTGAATTCCTGTAAAGCGATGCTTTCTTTGATCTTCTGGTTCACTTTATCTTCAACCAAAGTCAATTCTTCCTCCGTCATTTTATTGAAATGAGAGAAGTCAAAACGCAGATAATCAGGACCAACAAATGAACCTTTTTGTTCAACGTGAGTTCCCACAACTTCTCTTAACGCTTCATGCAATAAGTGTGTTACAGAGTGGTTTGCCTGAGAGTTTTTTCTGTCGGTTACATTTACTTTAGCATAAAAAAGAGCACCTGCATCCTTCGGAAGTCCATTGATTAAAGAAATAATCAATCCGTTTTCTTTTTTCGTATCTAACACTTCGAAACTTTCAGCAGCATTTTCAAGAACACCTTTATCCCCGATTTGTCCACCACCTTCCGGATAGAAAGGCGATTCGCTTAGTACAACCTGATAAAATTCTCCGTCTTTATTTTCTACTTTTCTGTATCTTGTAATGTAAGTTTCAGATTCAAGCTGATCGTAACCAACGAAATTTTCGTCTCTTTCTTCCAACGTTACCCAATCGTAAACTTTCTGAGCAGAATCATCCTGAGAACGTTTTCTTTGGATTTCTCTTTCAGCTTTAAAACCTTCTTCGTCGATTGTTAATCCTTTTTCTTCAGCGATAATTCTCGTTAAGTCATCTGGAAAACCGTACGTATCGTATAGTTCGAAAACTTCTTTTGTTGGTAAAACTTTTTTGTTTTCGGAAATCGTTTGCTGAATTAATTTTTCAACTCGAATTAATCCGTTTTCAATCGTTTTTAAGAAAGATTCTTCCTCGCTTTTAATCACTTCCGTAACCAAAGTTCCTTGTTTCTCCAATTCGGGGAAGAATTTACCCATTTGTTCCTGAAGAACAGCAACCAATTGATAAAGGAAAGGTTCTTTCATATCTAAGAATCGATAAGCGTAAGAAATTCCTCTTCTTAAAATTCTTCTGATTACGTAGCCTGCACCTCCGTTGGAAGGTAATTGTCCGTCTGCAATCGCAAAAGAAACCGCTCTGATGTGATCTACTACCACACGGATGGCAATATCTTTTTCGTCTTCCAAAACACCCGTATATTTCTTGCCAGAAAGTTCTTCAACTTTAGCAATTAAAGGCGTGAAAACGTCTGTATCGTAATTTGAAGTTTTGCCTTGAAGTGCCATGCAAAGACGTTCGAAGCCCATTCCTGTATCAACATGCTGAGCAGGAAGTTTTTCTAATGATTTGTCAGCTTTTCTGTTGAATTCCATGAAAACCAAGTTCCACACTTCCACAACTTGTGGATCATCTTGATTTACTCTTGTGATTCCTGGAACTTTTGCTTTTTCTTCTTCAGATCTAAGGTCGATGTGGATTTCAGAGCACGGCCCGCACGGTCCGCTTTCACCCATTTCCCAGAAATTATCTTTTTTGTTTCCGTTGATAATTCTATCTTCAGAAATGTGAGATTTCCAGAAATCGTAAGCATCCTGATCTCTGTCTAAATTTTCAGAAGCATCACCTTCGAAAATCGTTACATATAAATTTTCTTTTGGAATTCCGTATACTTCCGTCAACAATTCCCAGGCAAAAGCAATAGCATCTTTTTTGAAATAATCACCGAAAGACCAGTTTCCCAACATTTCAAACATCGTGTGGTGGTAAGTATCTCTACCCACATCATCCAAATCATTATGCTTTCCCGAAACTCTAAGACATTTTTGAGTATCGGCAATTCTTGGGGCGGTAGGCGTTTTGTAGCCCAGGAAAAAATCCTTAAACTGTGCCATTCCGGAGTTATTAAACATTAAGGTAGGGTCGTCTTTCAGCACAATTGGTGCTGAAGGAACGATAAGGTGAGCTTTACTTTTAAAATAGTCTAAAAATTTCTGACGTATTTCTTGTGATGTCATAAGTATATATTGCTTTGCTTTTACAATTTTGATAAGATGCAAATTTAAGGTTTTTGAACCAATGTAAAACAATAGTTTTACGTTTTAAAATATTTGTAAAATAGGATCATTTCTAGGAAGAAAAAATCTATATTCTCAATCATATAAACTTCCATCATCTAGCCTCTGACTTCCTTTCTTTTTCAGTAGCTTTTTCCAGCTTTCCGCACTCGCTATTTATTCAGTTTCGGCTGCGGCTGGCTTTGCCAGCCGCAGCCGAAACTGAATAAATGAGCTCAAACAAATGCTTCAATCTGGGCTAGGGAATTATAACCTTTTAGAACGATTTGTCAAAAAAAATAATCTTTACTTAAAAAAGGCAATAAAACTATCTGTCATTGCGAACCGAAGGTGAAGCAATCTCAATAAAAATTATAATGCTAAAAGCATTTAAGCATAATCTTTCTAAACTGTTTCCTAATACTAGGTTTATATTCTTTCAGAATGGTAAAATTTATATATATAAATTTGAGATTACTTCGTCATTTCATTCCTCGCAATGTCAATTTTTGCTAAGTAAAACATTTTCAGAACTAAAAAATTGTCTACCATACTTTCAAAAATAAATATTGAAATAAATTCAAGATTTTATTCAAAAATCAAAACTATTTTTCAATACTTATCGTATATAATTTTGTGGAAGAATAAAGGTAAATCCGCTATCATTCCGATAGACATTATCTTTGGTTTTGCATAAAAATTAGTCTGAAATTTGCAGTCAACTATTTGCAGATTTTTAATTGGAAAAAGAATTAAAAATGAATAAAAAGATAAAAATGAAGAACCTATTAATTGTATTAGGAATGTTTTTGGGAATCGCTGTATTCGCAACGAGTTGCGGAGATGCGAAACAAAAATCTACAGACAGTAAAAAAGAAAATGAGACCATTATGAACAATAGAAATGTAAAAGAAGTTTATTTTGCAGGTGGGTGTTTTTGGGGAACAGAGCACTTTTTTCAACAAATTCGTGGCGTGGTAGGAACGGAAGTGGGATATGCCAACGGAAATAAAACGAATCCGACTTATGAAGAGGTAATCAGCCATACCACAGGTTTCGCGGAAACGGTAAAAGTAAAATATGACCCTGAGCAGGTGGATTTAAAACTTTTGATCGATCTTTATTTTAAAACCATTGATCCAACAAGTTTAAACAAACAGGGAAATGACAGAGGAGATCAATACAGAACCGGAATTTATTCGACCGACAAAGCAACGGAAGCCATTATAAAAGAGGAAGTTCAGAAACTGGCAAAAAATTATAACAAACCGGTTTTAGTAGAAACCATTCCGTTGAAAAATTTCTATAAAGCGGAAGATTATCATCAGGATTATCTGGATAAAAACCCGGGAGGGTATTGCCACATTGAACCGGGATTGTTTGAAATGGCAAAAAATGCCAATCCGCTTCCTAAAAAGCAAAATAAAGAAATGAAATATCAAAAACAGGATAAAGCAGCATTAAAAAAAGAATTGACATCTGAGCAATACAGAGTAACTCAGGAAAACGGTACCGAAAGAGCGTTTCAAAATGAATATTGGGATGAAACCAGAGAAGGAATTTATGTAGATATTACCACAGGAGAGCCTTTGTTTATCTCAACCGATAAGTTTGAATCAGGCTGTGGATGGCCAAGTTTTTCAAAACCAATTACAAAAAAATTGATTGAAGAAAAATTAGACCGATCTGCTGGAATGACCAGAGTTGAGGTAAGAAGTAAAACCGGAGATGCCCATTTGGGACACGTTTTCAACGACGGACCTGAAGATAAAGGCGGACTTCGTTACTGTATCAATTCTGCATCATTGAAATTTATCCCAAAAGCTGAAATGGAACAGAAAGGTTATGGAGAGTATATTTCTCTTTTAGATAAAAAATAAAAAGTGTTAAGTGAAAGTGATTGAAGGGCTGCCGAAAGGCAGTCTTTCTTTGTTTTATCGTGTTTTGTTGCCATTCAGAACCAAGTAAATCTTTTTATATCTACCGAAATTTCGAAGCCTGAAATTTTTCCTTTATACTCAACATTGAAAAGTTTAAAAGCAGTAAGAATCCAAAAATGATATAAAAAGCTCCCTTAGGAAGTTGAGAAATATTTTCGAAAAATGTCTGGAAATATTGCTTATGAATAAAGTCTGAAACTGTATCCATAAAAGTAGGTTCCACGGTAGTATAAAAGATATCATGGCATAAAAGGCATTCAGCTTCTTCTTGGTCAGAATTATGAAGCGGATAATTTATAATAGTAAATAGATGTCCCGTTTTTTCAATATCAACACCGTAAGCATCCTGCTTAGCAATGTGCAAGTCATTTAATAAAGATACAAAATCTCCATACGTATTATTTTCATCTAAAATAAATTCAATGCCAAAGCTTTTTTGATTTTCTGCTTTGTATTGCTTTATTTTTGAAACATACATTGATGAATTTTCTTTTGCTTTACTGGCAGGAACTTTGATTTTTTCGTAATCCCAATTTCTGAATGGCTCTAAAGTGGAGTTGATATTACTTTTATCTTTTTCCAGTTTTTCAGGAAGCCCCAAATCAATAACATTATAAATTGTAGGATCAATATGTGTATGGATATAATACCAAAATAGAAAAGGAATCAATAAAGCGCTTATTAATCCTGGGATATAATATATTTTCTTCTGAGAAATCATTTAATAAAAGTAATGAATAACATTTCCTTTGAAGTAAAAATGGCCTTTAAGTTATGATTTTACCCAATAAATTTAAAAATTTAGGTTTGGGGATTGTTTGTATTCAATAAAAAAGTGATTCAAAATGAATCACTTAATATATATAAATTTAAAAAAAGGTCGTACATAACTTGGATAGTACTGAATTTATGAACAATCATATTATAATGAAATTACTAAACCTCCAGCCTCTATCATCCGGCTTCCTGCTCGCCCTACCAATCTCTTTTTCTCAAAATCCAGTAAGAAGCAAAAATAAAGATGCCGCACCAAACTATACAGGCAATCAAACTTTCTGTTGGATAGTGAAGTTCATACTTTGCGCCCAATAATTGTGCTGCTTTCAATCGCATGATGGGATTGGGAATTAAGCTCGACATACTTTCCAAAGGCAAAAGATGGCTGAAGAAAAAGTCGTTCTGAAGAATCTCATTTCTCTCAACGCTTTGTGTGCCGCGAACTTTCGAGAATACTTCAACCGCAGATAAAATACTTTCGGCAATCCAGAAAACAAAAAATCCTAAGAAAACAAAGACTGATTTTCTCAGTAAAATGGATAAAAACATCAGAAAGCAAAAGAAAGTGAACAGCTTCACGAAATAGTTTCCGATGAAGAAAATTTCTTCCGTTACTTTCGCAGATTCTGTAGTGTTGGAATATTGAAAGCCTAAAAACATCGTGATTACAAAAACAATTAACGTTGAAATAATCGTGAAAACACTTATGGTTAAAAGCTTTGAAGTGATGAATTCTTTTCTGCTTAATCCGTCGATTGTATTTTGTTTAAACATTCGGTTGCTGAATTCCTGCGAAATCGAGAAAACAATAATCAATCCCAAGAAAATTTTCAGCAAAGCAACAATCCATGTTGTAAAATTCCAGATTTGTGGGAAATTATAAATTCCTTCTTCTTTCAGGTTAATCGTTCCTCCGAAAAGATCAAAATCGACCAGTCCGATGAAAAGCAAAGCGATCAAAATAAGGAAATACAGGATCGTGAAAATCTTGAATGGTCTATAATTCAGATTTTTATAATATTCTAGTTTTAATAGTTTTATCATGATTAATTTGTGTTTTTTACAAGTTCAAGGAATTGAGATTCTAAAGACAGTTTTTTCTTCGTTAAATGCGATAAATAGATACCTTTTTCCGCAAGTTTCTGATTTAAAGCAGAAGCCGAAATGGAAGCATCATCACGAATCTGCGCCTTAATAATTTCGCCGTCCTGGTTAATGGCTGTAAACCATTGCAATTCTTCCAAAGCACTTAAAAGTAAGGTGTTATTATCCGCTTTCAATTCGAAATAGCCGTTGTTGGAAGTCATTTCATCAACTCTTCCACAATAAATAGAATTTCCTTCTTTTAACACAATTACATGGCTGCATATTTTTTCGATTTCATCCAGCAAATGACTTGCGATAATGATCGTAATGCCCTGTTTTGCAATATTATTGATGATATCTCTGATCTGGATAATCCCTTCAGGATCAAGACCATTTGTAGGTTCATCCAAAATAAGAACTTCAGGATTGTTCAGCAGTGCAGAAGCAATCGCCAAACGTTGTTTCATTCCCAAAGAATAAGTTTTGAAAGTATCTTTTTTCCTTTCTATAAGCCCAACTATCGTTAAAACTTCATCAATTCTTGGATAAGGCGTTCCTTTTATTTCTGCAACAATTTTAAGATTGGTTTCGGCACTTAAATAAGGATAGAAATTAGGTTGCTCGATAATAGCTCCGATTTTTTTTAGGGTATCAGAATCGGTTCCCTTTTTTCCAAACCAATACCAATCACCACTCGTAGGATTTATGGTGGAAAGCAACATTCCGAAAGTGGTAGATTTTCCACTTCCGTTGGGGCCTAAAAGTCCGTAGACATTCCCTTTTTCTACATCAAAAGAGATATTATTAACAACAACTCTTTTGAATTTTTTTGTCAGATTCTTTACTGATAAAATTTTTTCCATGTAATTTGTTTTACATAGTAGTAGTCTATATAACTTACAAAATGTTACAGAATGAGAAGAATTTTAACTCTTTTTATTTATTTTATCTATTATTTAAAGCGTAATCACAATGATTCATTCATTTTTTAATATTAAATTTGATAGAATTAATCAGTCGTTTATGAAGTTAATTGATTTAGCAAAAGAATTAAATGTTTCGGCAGAAGCAATTAAACAATTTATACAGGATTTCGATATTGAACTGGTGGAATGTATCAGTACCAATTTCGAAGTAAAAGAAGATTTCGAAAAATTTGCCCGCGAAAATATCGACTTTTTAAGACTTTATGAAAAAGATCTTGATAAGAATAAAACATTAGAACAAATCGCGGAAACCATTAATAAACCTAAAGAAAAAGTAGAAGAAGCCATCAAGGAAACCAATCCTAACATCTTTGATAACGGCTATTTCCGTTCATCGATTTCAAGTTATGGGATTGATAATAAATTAGGTGGAAATTATCAGTTTGTCTATGATTATTTCGGACATAAAACCAGCTTGAAACATCGTGATTTTATCGGCTACAGAGATTTATTCTTCTATATTTCAGGCGTTTTGGAGCCATTTTTAAATCCGCAACAGATTAAAGACTGGGGAATTCACAAGTCGGCAGGAATTATTTTATATGGGCCTCCCGGAAGTGGTAAAATATTTTGGGCAAATAAAATCGCGGAAATAATTGGTTATCAATTCAAAGAAGTAAAAAAACATTATTTAGGAACTTCTTTTGTTGACGGAAATAAAACCAATTTCAATGATTTTTTGGTGACTATGATGCAGGATGACAAGGTTTTGCTTTTTCTTGATGATTTTGATGAAATTATGATGGAAAGAAAAGCCGAAACTAATGTCGCTTCTTGTAATCTGGAAACGCAGGAAATTATCCTTCATTATATCAGTAAGTTTGAGCAGGAAGATCTGTTAATGGTCGGTTCGGCGAATTCTGTTTCAGAAATTGATGAAGAAATTTTGGCGCCAGGAAGATTTGATGTGATGATTCCCGTTTTTCCGCCTAATGCGGCTGAGCGTTCCGAGATAATTTTATACGCAATGACCAAAAATCTTGAAAAGGATTCTTTATTATTTAAAATTCTGAAAAACAACAAAGCAGATAAAATCCCTTTTTGGAACGAAATATCTTCACAAATGAAGGTTTTTAGCAATACAATGGTGATCGATTTTACGCAAAGTTTGAAAAAGAGAATAAAAAATCTTTATCAGAAAACAAGAAATGAAAATTTTAAAATAGATCAGCAAATTTTAAGTAAAGCTTTAAGAGACGCCACTGCAAAACTTACAGAAGAATATCTGGATCAAATTGCAAGATTCTTGAGTGATGCTATTGTAAATAATTTTGATGAATTTCAATACAGAATTCAGGCTTTGAAAAAGGAATTGGATAGTTATAGAATTGTTGAAGAACCGCAAAGAAGTATTGGTTTTCAACATAATGGAGAAGAAGAAAACAAAAACTGATTTTAATCATAAATTACAATACTTATCATAAATTAGTTTTTTATTAAAATATTTTAAAACCCCTTTTTTAAAGGGATTTTTGATATAAATTCAATGTTTTATCATAAAAGATGGTGCTATTTTATACGCCATCTTTTTTTATAAATATTTCTTGAGTGTGAGAAAGGTTAATTTAAAATTTGGTTATCATTGGTTATTTTGGTAAATTTCGTGATAATATTTAAAAAATTACTTTAAAAATTAAAGGATGGTTAAATTTTTATGACTTTTGTCATGAAAATAAAAATATTACAAAAAAAACTAATCAACATTTAACATAGAAATTTATGAAAAGAAAACTCTTCTCTTTGGGTGTTATGCTGACTTTGGCTCAGGTAAATGCGCAAACGTATCAACCATTATCCCTTACTGGTTTCAACGCAGACGTTATTGCTAATGGCGTTGGCGGAGCTTCAACCTCAACCAATATGAGCCTTGATAAGGATACGGATAATTTTGCCTATATGTCGAGAGATTTTAAAGTAAACGCTTCGGATGCTGCATTAACATATGGTTTACCAGAGAATGGATTAATCACCACCGTTGTGGCGGCAACAAGTGGTTTAACGTTTCAACTCGCGCCTTATTCTTCAGACAATTCATTGAGGCTTCCTAATGCAAATGATGTAGGTGTTTTAACATTGGCAACGCCAGTCGCAGCAACTAATCTGTATGTGCTTGCAGTAAGCGGAAGCGGACCTTCAACAGGTGAAATTACAGTGAATTTTCAGGATGGAACAAACCAGGTTTTTACCAATATAAATTTTCAGGATTGGTACGGAGGAATCAATTATGCCATTCAAGGAATTGGGAGAATTCATCGCGGAACCAATGCTTTAGATGCTGCGGGCGGAACAAATCCGAGAATTTACCAGATTACTTTAGCGATAGACACGGCTAATCAAGGGAAGCAGATAAATTCTGTAGGTTTCAGAAAAACGTCTACGGGAACTACGGTTATTAATGTATTTGGTATTTCGGCACAGGCTTCTTTGCTTTCGGTTTCAGATGTGAAACAGTCGAAACTTAAAAATATTTACCCAAATCCATTTGTAGATGAATTAAATTTAACCGATGCTTCAGGGGTTACCTCCATTGATATTTTAGATTTTTCAGGAAAAACGGTTAAAAACAATGTACAGCCACAAGCAAAATTAGATCTTTCCGGATTAGACAAAGGAAATTATATCCTTGTACTTAAAAATAAAAACGGAACAGTGACTTCTCAAAAGGTTGTAAAAAAATAAACAATAGTAAACTTGATTGTTAGATCCTCAAGCCGGCTTTTTGAAGCTGGCTTTTCTTTTGTGATAAAATTTTATATGTTGGAAGTTAGTCCTTCAACATCAACTATTCCTTACTCATAATTTTATCCGTATTTTTGCTGAAAATTACATATTCGTGATCAATAACGACCAGATAAAAGAAATTCAATCAAGAATTGAAGACCTATATAAATATCTTCAGATCGAAAAAAAGAAGATAGAAATAGCCAATGATGATGAGAAAACGGCTGCACCTGAGTTTTGGGATAATCCTAAAACGGCAGAAGCTTTTCTAAAGCAGCTTCGTTCCAAGAAAAAATGGGTGGAAGCGTATGATGAAATTAATACTCAGTTTGAGGATCTGCAGGTTTTGGTAGATTTTGCTAAAGAAGATCCGGATTCTGAAAAAGAACTGGATGAAACATTCCCTCAATTAGTCGAAAAAATCGAAGACCTTGAGTTTAAAAATATGCTTTCCAACGAAGGTGACGAACTTTCTGCGGTATTACAAATTACAGCTGGAGCAGGCGGTACAGAAAGTTGTGACTGGGCTTCTATGTTGATGAGAATGTACACCATGTGGGCTGAAAAGCAAGGTTATAAAATCCGTGAACTGAACTTCCAGGAAGGTGATGTTGCTGGAGTAAAAACCGTAACGCTAGAAATTGAAGGTGAATTTGCTTTCGGTTATTTAAGAGGTGAAAACGGGGTACATCGCTTGGTAAGAATTTCTCCTTTTGATTCTAATGCCAAACGTCATACGAGTTTCGTATCGGTATATGTTTATCCTTTGGTGGATGATACGATTGAAATTAATATCAATCCTGCCGATATTTCATTTGAAACGATGAGGTCTTCCGGAGCGGGAGGTCAGAACGTTAACAAAGTGGAAACGGCGGTTCGTCTTCGTCACGCACCAACGGGAATTATTATTGAAAACTCAGAATCTCGTTCACAGCTTCAAAATAAAGAAAAGGCAATGCAATTGCTTCGTTCAAGATTATATGAAATGGAATTGGAAGAGCGTATGAAAGCCCGTAACGAGATCGAAGCCAATAAGATGAAGATCGAGTGGGGAAGTCAGATCAGAAATTACGTCATGCATCCTTATAAATTGGTAAAAGATGTACGTTCGGGACATGAGACTTCGGATGTAGATTCTGTGATGAACGGAAATCTTACGCCTTTCCTGAAAGCATTTCTAATGGCGGATGGAACGGCGGTTTCGGATGATGATTTAGACCTATAAAAATCATATTTAAATTTCGTTAAATTGTTAGAATTAATTTCGTTTTGACATTTATTAATCCTATTTTTGCCGTATAACAAAGTGTATGGAAGATTTCAATAGCTGGAGAGATTTACTAAATCCAGAGTTTTATATAAAATTAGGCGGTTTCTGGCTTATTTTATTCATTATTTTTGCTGAAACAGGTTTATTTGTAGGATTCTTTTTACCAGGAGACTCGCTGCTTTTTGTTTCAGGAATTTATGCTGTTGATATCATCAAAGAGACTTTCGGATCTACGGGAAGCGATTTTTTCGACACTTTCCTTTTAGCATCGGCGGTTGCGCTGGCTGCAATTATTGGTAACGAGGTTGGATATTATTTCGGAAGAAAAACAGGTTCTGCATTATATAAGAAGCAGGATACGATGCTTTTCAAGAAAAAATACTTGTATCAGGCACATGATTTCTTTGAAAAAAACGGGGCTTTAGCAATTATTATGGCAAGATTTTTACCTGTGGTAAGAACGTTTACTCCAATTGTTGCGGGAATTGTAAAGATGGATAAAAAAGCATTCTTGAGAGATAATATCATCGGGGCGATTTTATGGTCGTTTTTATTGATCTTTGCAGGGCATTACCTTGATAAATTATTCATGGAGCAATTCGGAATTGATTTAAAGAAAAAACTGGAACTGATTATCATTGTCATTGTTTTGGTAACCACTTTACCAGTTATTCTTAAATTCTTATTCGGAAAGAAACAGGATTTTTCGAAGTATGAAAATCATAATTTCGACGAAGAAGAAAATAAATAGCATTAAATTCAATAAACTATATCAATAACCTGCTCTTTAGAGCGGGTTGTTTTTTAGGAGTTATTTGATTCTATCGAAATAGCTATTTTTATTTGAAGCTATTTCCCGCTTTCCGCACTCGCTATTTCTTTATGTTTCGGCGGCGCGGCGATGCCGCGCCGCCGAAACATAAAGAAATGAGCTCAAACAAACGCTGCAATCGGGGCTAGGGTGGAAGTCGTTCCTTTCAATAGTTGAAAAATAAAAAGAATACTATGATCCTGTCAAGAATCTAAAATAAATTTAAAAGTATGATTCAGCTATCATTTGCTGAGTGAAACGCCTTTGCGAACAAAAAATATTCTCAATCAATTCACAAAAACTTTGTGAGCTTTGCGTTAAAAAACACTACTCATGTTTAATCCAATTCAAAATATTAGGATAAATAATACTATCCCTTTTCTTTTTATTAAAAAATCTCGGAACGTGCCCGGTTCTTTCCATGAAAATTAATTTGTGAGGAATATTTTGAGCCGTTAATACTGAATCTAATGCTAAACCTTGATGTTGATTCACCAAGAAATCCTGATTTCCCTGAAAAAGTAGAGTAGGAACATTTGAAATATTAGCAATCGGACTTGCTTTTTTAAACTCTTCAGATATATTTTTTCGGTCAAATTTTTCTCCAACCACTTTTTGGAAAGTAGGAGAGGTGTATTTTGAATAAAAAGAATGCAGATAATCTTCAGAATAAAAATCCGTAGGGCCACTCAATGAGATAATTTTTTTAACCTGCTCCGGATGTTGATAGCCATATAACAAAGCCAAATGGCCGCCGGCACTTTCACCTAAAAGAATATAATTATCAGCTTCAAGCTTTGCCTTTTCGGCTAAGGAATTAAATTGTGTAATAGCAAGACTTATATCTTCCAACTGTTCTCTGTAGGTAATTTTCTTAGATTTAGAAACCAATCTGTAGTTCATATTAATACTTGGAATATTATTCTTAAAAAGCATTTTCTGAATTTGGATCATGTGTTCTTTCTTTCCCAGCGTCCAGGCGCCACCGTGAACAATTAATACAACAGGAGAGTTTTTAGGATAATCCGAAGGAAGGAAGATATCCATTCTTTGTCTTTTATGCTCTCCGTATTTTAAATTATAAATTTTCTGTTGATGATCTGTACCCACCCAAACTCGGAATTTCGTATTGCAAGAATTTAATAAAAAGCTTAAACATCCTACAACAAAGAAATGATATTTAAGAACCAGCTTTTTCATAGAATAAAGATAAAGAAATTTGAATTCAAATTCAGGACTGATAATTAAATTTATTTTATAGATTCTGTTTTTACAGAAAATGGACTATTATTTATTTAATTAATCATCTCTTAATGGTGAATAAAATAAAAAACATTAAAAAATTCGAAGTTTGATAGCAATAGGATTGAGTTTCGGAATATTATTCATTCTACCACTAGCATAATGGTAATTAATTATTTGCCGTTTGTTTGATATTTATGAAAAATATTCGTTAAAAAATTAGTTATATATTATTATTTACTGTAAAATATTATAAAGTATAATAAATGCCTGTATTTTATAGACTTACATTTTTTTGTAATGTAAATTTTCATATATTTGCAATGAAAAAATATACACACAAGAATGAAAAAAAAATATTCACTAGCTTCCGCGACTGGAAAGCTAATACATTACAGAATTTCTAGGAGTCGGAATACAGACTTACTTTTATCAGATACAAAACTTTAAAAAGATATATTTAAAATATAATATGTTTTTTTGTAATCTAGCAAGATAGGTTACACATAATTTTCGTATCCCAATTATCCAATTTTATCCGAATTATAAATTAAGGTACTTATCACTATGTACTCAGGAATTTTCAATTGCTGATGATATAGTGTGATAAATACCTGAAGCATAGATTATGCTTTAATTATTGTAAAAAACAATATAACATAAACACACGAAAAATGAAAAAAACTATTTTTGCTTCATTACTCTTTCTTGGAGTAATTGCAAGCGGACAAGTTGGTATCAAGACGACAAATCCGAAGGCTACTTTGGATGTTACTGCACATGATGCAGGCCTAGGACCTACTTTTGGTATAAAAACGAGCGATACCAGAGGTAGTTGGGACAATATCTGGTTCAAACTAGATTCTTATGCTCCATCCATCAATGCTTCCGGTGCAGAGACAGGTCTACAGTTTAATGTAGGTAAAAATACCGCAGGAACTTATGGAGATAATAACCAAATCTTAACTACCGTGGCTACGATGACGCCAAGTGGTACTGTTGGGATAGGTACGGAGGCTCCAGCTACGAATGCTTTACTAGAACTTAGTAGTACAACTAAAGGTTTTTTACCTACCAGAATGACAACTGCTCAGCGTGATGCTATTAACCCTAAGCATGAAGGTTTAGTGGTTTATAATTTAGATACTCACTGTTTACAGTTTTGGAATGCAACCGAATGGATTGGGAATTGTACAAATAATGGCGGAGGAACAAATCCTGGAACTGGAAGTGGAACGATTGCTAACTGTACAACAGGAGCTTTAAGTGGAACTTACCAAGCAGGTACCGCAATGAATAGCAGTAATACAGTGGTGTTAACAATTAATGTAACTCAAGTAGGAACTGTTAGCATAAATTCTAATACGGTAAACGGAGTTACATTCAGTGGATCTCAAAACTTCACAACTACAGGTACTCACCAAATTACTCTTACAGCAAGTGGAACTCCTGCAGCTGCCGGAAATCATGCTTTTACCTTCTCATTGGGAAGCAATACATGTAGCAGAACAATTACCTTTGCTTCTTCCGGAGGAGCCGGAACAATCACAAACTGTACAACAGGTGCATTAAATGGTACCTATACAGAAGGTACAGCGATGAACAGCAGCAATACGATTCAATTGACTGTAAATGCTACCCAAACAGGTGCTTGGTCAGCTTCTTCTGCAACAGTAAACGGAGTTACCTTTAGTGGTTCAGGAACATTTACCTCTACAGGATCTCAGACGATTACGTTAACAGCAAATGGTACGCCTTCTGCGGCTGGCAGCTTCGGATTTACGTTCTCATTGGGAAGCAGCACATGTTCAAGAAATATTACATTTAATGCAGCAACAGGAGCTGGAACAATCACAAACTGTACAACAGGAGCATTAAATGGTACATATCAGGCAGGAACAGCCATGAACAGCAGCAATACCATCCAATTAACAGTGAATGCTACACAAACAGGAAACTGGACGGCTTCTTCTGCAACAGTAAATGGAGTAACCTTCAGCGGATCTGGTACATTTACTTCTACAGGATCTCAGACGATTACATTAACGGCTAATGGTACACCTTCAGCGGCTGGAAACTTTAACTTTACTTTTTCATTGGGAAGCAGCACATGTTCTAGAAGCATTACGTTTACTTCTAATAACGGAGCAGGTACCATTACAAACTGTACAACAGGTGCATTAAATGGTACTTATAAAGAAGCGACAGCAATGAATAGTAGTAATACCATTCAATTGACCATTAATGCTACACAAACAGGAAACTGGACGGCTTCTTCTGCAACAGTAAATGGAGTAACCTTCAGCGGATCTGGTACATTTACTTCTACAGGATCTCAGACGATTACGTTAACAGCTAGTGGAACGCCTTCAGCGGGGGGAACATTTGGATTTACTTTCACACTTGGAAGCAGCACTTGTTCAAGAAATATTAACTTTGAGGCACAGGTGTGTCAGTTTGGACCTAATAATATAAGTTCATATACAACGAATGATGGTAAAGTAATTAGTTTTACTGTAAATCATAATGGAGAAACTGGAACCAATACAACAGGATGGACAGGATGTGGTACAGGAGCAAACTCAATTTATATGCCAAGCTTCTGGTTACTAGGACGTAGAAACGGAAGTCATACTTCAACTACAACTACAGTATCTTTCAACAGACCTACTACTGAAGCAGTTGTTGCCCTTGCAGAGCTTGACGCAAGTGCTACAGGCGGAGCATCGCAATCTGTAACAATTACAGCTCAGGATGCAAACGGAAATAACGTTCCGGTAACATTAACTAAAACTAGAGACTGTACAGGAAATAATACAATTTCTGGTAATACAGTAAGCCAAACAGGTACGGGAAGTTTCAAGGAAAGAAATACAAGCTTATCTATTAAAGTAAGTGGTGGATATTACAGAACTTTAAGAATTGTGCATAATGGTGTTCAAGGTACTTACAGACCTGAAACCAACAATGCTACAGCAATGAACTTAGAACTTTGTGGATCAAAAGCACAATAATATTTATCAAAACAGTTAGATTATAATTTTTTAAATGAGACGGCCTCTTTTTAGAGGTCGTTTTTTTTTGTGTTTAATAATATGATCTTGTAATAATTTGTATTTTATGCATATATATTTTTTTGTTTGGTGAATTTTTATATATTTGCAATGAGAAAAAATAATACACACAAAAATGAAAAAGCACAATCTAGTAAATCTCGTTTCAGAGAACCTTACATATCACAACCTTTTGAAGAATTTTTTGAATCTGAATTATATACAGTAAAATTCAAAAGAAACATGTTTTATATTTTTTAATATAAATTTTTATTGCTGCAATCTAAAGCTAGATTTCAGTTATTTTTCCTTTTTCTAAATTATCAGTTTTTATCAGTATTTAAAGTACTAATAAAGAAATATCCAGTAATATTTTTATTGCTGAATGGTTTTCTATTATCTGAACTTTAAAATCAAGTTTTTTTAAATATGTTTTTATAAAGATCAATACAAATTATAAATACACACAAAAAATGAAAAAAGCTCTTTATGCGTCATTACTCTTTTTAGGAGTAATAAGTAATGCTCAAGTAGGCATTAAGACAACGGCTCCAAAGGCTACTTTGGATGTCACCTCCCACAATTCAGGAACAAGCCCGATCTTTGGGATGAAAGTATCAGATGCTGTGGGAAGCTGGGATAATATCTGGTTTAAGCTGGATCATTATACCCCTTCTATCAATGCTTCAGGAGCAGAAACAGGACTACAGTTTAATGTTGGGAAAAATTCATCAGGAACCTATGGCGACGGTCAAACATTAACAACGGTGGCAACAATGACACCTAGCGGTAATGTTGGGATTGGTACAGCGGCTCCAGCTACGAATGCTTTATTAGAGCTTAGTAGTACGACGAAGGGATTTTTACCTCCAAGAATGACTACGGCACAACGTTTAGCCATTAATCCGAAACCTGAAGGTTTGGTGGTTTACGACTTAGATTTACATTGTTTACATTTTTGGAATGCTACCGAATGGATCGGAAACTGTACAAATAATGGCGGAGGAACTAATCCGGGAACGGGAACTATTTCAAACTGTACAACAGGCGCTTTAAGTGGAACTTACCAAGTGGGCACTCCTATGAATAGTAGCAATACAGTGGTATTAACAATTGATGTATCACAAGTAGGAACTGTTACAGTAAATTCTAATACAGTAAACGGAGTGACTTTCAGTGGATCTCAAAACTTCACAACTACGGGTACGCATCAGATTACCCTTACGGCAAGTGGTACACCTGCAGCTGCCGGAAATCATGCTTTTACATTCTCATTGGGAAGCAATACATGTAGCAGAACAATTACCTTTGCTTCTTCAGGTGGAACGGGAACCATTACCAATTGTACAACAGGTGCATTAAATGGTACCTATACAGAAGGCACAGCTATGAACAGCAGCAATACGATTCAATTGACTGTAAATGCTACGCAAACAGGCGCTTGGTCAGCTTCTTCTACAACCGTAAACGGGGTTACATTTAGTGGTTCAGGAACATTTACCTCTACAGGATCTCAAACGATTACGTTGACAGCTAACGGTACGCCTTCAGCAGCAGGAAGCTTCGGATTTACTTTCTCATTGGGAAGCAGCACATGTTCAAGAAATATTACATTTAATGCGGCAACAGGTGCTGGTACTATTACGAACTGTACAACAGGTGCATTAAACGGTACGTATCAGGCAGGAACAGCTATGAACAGCAGCAATACTATCCAGTTAACGGTAAATGCTACACAAACGGGTGCTTGGTCAGCTTCTTCTGCAACAGTAAATGGAGTAACCTTCAGCGGATCCGGAACATTTGCAACTACAGGATCTCAGACGATTACATTAACAGCAAATGGAACGCCTTCAGCAGCGGGTAACTTTAACTTTACTTTCTCGTTAGGAAGCAGTACATGTTCTAGAAGTATTACATTTAATGCTGCAACAGGAGGCGGAACTATTGCCAACTGTACAACGGGTGCTTTGAGTGGTACTTATAAAGAAGCTGTAACTATGAATAGCAGTAATACAGTAGTTATTAATTTAAATATTACGCAGCCGGGAACAGTTACGGTAACTTCTAATACGGTAAATGGGATTAGTTTCAGCGGAACTCAGACATATGCAACTGCAGGGGCACAACAGATTACCCTTACAGCAGCAGGAACTCCTTCAGCAGGTGGTAATTTTAACTTTGTTTTCTCATTTGCAGGGAATAATTGTACAAGAAGTATAGCATTCCAAGCACAACCATGTCAGTTTGGACCGAATGATAGTTATTCATATACTACTGGTAATAAAACTGTTAATTTTTCAGTAAGTGGTGATGTAAACGTTAGAATTGCTTCAATAGACGGATGTTTTACAGGTTCACCAAATTCAATCCATATGGATAGCTTCTGGTTATTAGGATTTAAAGCAAATAATTCCTATGTACCAACAACAACTACAATTAATTTTGACAGAGGTATGAATAATGTGGTTATTGCTTTAGCCGAACTTGATGCTAATATTGTAAATGGAGGAACTCCTCAGGCAGTTACTATTACTGCTCAGGATGCTAATGGAAATAATATTCCTGTAACATTAACAAGAACAAGAGACTGTACAGGAAATAATACCATTAATGGAAATACTGTGAGCCAATCTGGAACAGGAGATAATAATGAAAGAAATACAAGTTTATCTATTAAAGTTGCCGGTAATGCTTATTACAGATCATTAAGAATTGTACATAACGGTGTTAAAGGTACTTATAGACCTGAGACCATGAATGCAACTGCAATGAATATAGAAGTTTGTGGTGCATCCGTACAATAATCAAAACAGTTAGATTAATAATTTTCAAAATGAGGCGGTCTTTTTATAAGGCCGCTTTTTTATTGAAAATAATCTGTTAATAAATGTTTCTGAGCTATCTCAAATCAAATTAAATAATTATTTTTGCTCTTTAACAAATATTAAAAAAAAATTAAATTCATATGGCATCTGGTTTTTTTGCGATTTTAGATGATATCGCTGCGCTGATGGACGATGTAGCGGTGACAAGTAAAATAGCCACTCAAAAAACAGCCGGGATCTTAGGAGACGACTTGGCGGTAAATGCTGAAAAAGCAACAGGCTTTCTTTCTTCGCGAGAACTTCCTGTGTTATGGGCGATCACCAAAGGCTCATTCATCAATAAGCTCATCATTCTACCAATTGTATTTTTACTCAACTGGATCTATGCGCCTGCCATCAATTATGTATTGATTCTCGGAGGGCTCTATTTATCCTTCGAAGGAATGGAAAAAATTATAGAATTTCTTTTTCATCGTGATAAAAAAGGACATGAAGTGGTAGAAGAGATTGAAAAAGAAGAAAAAAGTCCGGAAGAGATTGAAAAAACAAAAGTAAAATCAGCCATTACCACAGATTTTATTTTATCCATTGAGATTGTGATTATTGCATTGGGAACGGTTTTAGAAGAAAGTCATCCTTTTATCACTCAGATTTTGGTGACGAGTTTGGTGGCATTTATTGCAACAGTTGGCGTTTACGGAATTGTAGCTTTGATTGTAAGAATGGACGATGCCGGATTTAAACTGATCAAAAAAAGTAATGATAAAGGCTTCTTCGGAAAACTGGGACATATTTTAGTGAAAGCTTTACCGATTGTGATTAAAGCATTAGGCGTAATCGGAACGATTGCATTAATTATGGTTGCTGGTGGTATTTTTGCCCACAGAGTAGAATTTCTTCATCATTTATTCCCGAGCTGGCCGGATACTTTGAAAGAAATTGTATTCGGCTTGATTGGAGGTTTGGCAACAGTACTTCTTTTCACCATCGGAAAAGGTGCTTTGTCTTTGGTAAAAAGTAAATAATTAACTTACATTTGAAAATATATAAAGCTTATGAATCAATTAAATATTCATAAGCTTTTTTAATTGTTATGAGAAGTCTGTCTATTGATATTTTAAAGATCGTTCTTGCTTTTTTTGTGGTTTTTCTGCACATGCATGTGTTGCGGGATATGTATCCGTCTTTAAGTTATGTCTTGGTCAACGGACTTTTCAGAATGGCGGTTCCTGTTTTTTTGATTATTTCGGGATATTATTTTTTTTATGTTGATGATTTTAAACGATTAAAAAAATGGTCGCTAAGAATACTTTTACTTTATATTATCTGGTCAGTCGTTTATTTTCAACTATGGAAAGAAAAAGATAATTACACCCTGAATGTCCTTTTCGGATATCATCATTTATGGTATCTTATCGGAACTTTTTTTTCGGGACTTATTTTATTTGCCTTGAGAAAATCTTCAGCAAAAGTTTTGATAATTTTAGGATTACTATTTTTCTGCTGCGGCTATGCGATTCAGTTACTAGGAAATATTCATTACTATAAAGGAAGCTTTGACAAGACGCTCAATTTATACCCTACGTACAGAAACTTTCTTTTCGTTTGCTTTCCGTTTTTAGCGATGGGATTTTTAATCAAAAAACTACAGGTCGACATCCGAAGAAAACCTTCTCTTTTCATGGTTATTTTTTCTATGGCTTTAGTTATTTTTGAATCTTTCTTAAATTATAGAGTTTTACATTTAAACCAAAAGGAAAGTATAGATTTGCTATTTTCTTTGTTATTGGCTTGTCCAGTACTGTTTTTATATTGTAAAAACCTTCCCGCAAAAACAGATTCTAAAATTTTGGCAAGCATTTCAACGGCAATTTATCTCATCCACCCACTTTTAATGGAGTTCATTTATAAATCTCCTTATCCAATCATTCAGCAATATCAGAATATTCTTTTCACCTCAAGCTTATTGATTTCGAGTTTACTTCTGGTTTTAATTAATCGGAAACTGAAATATTTGTTGTAAAATTTAGACGTTTTTTTAATCTTAATTCTCTTAACTAAAATAAACTCTGTTTATTTTTTAACAGTAAGGATTTAAGAGTTTTCTTTTCGCTAAAGGTTAAGAATCAATGAGTTGATTTTATTGAAGTTCTTTAAGTCGTAAAATCTTAATTGCTTAATATTAAATTATTTAAGCTCAACCTTACAACATTTATAATAAGAAGCATAGTATTAGAGATGTCACACTGAGCGAAGTCGAAGTGTTTTTGAAAACTTATTATTGATAAAAAAAACTTATTGAACCTCCGCAATCGTCAATCCATCCGGCCTTCCTCCAATATCCAGTTTCTGAATAACTTCCATAGATTTTAAATCAATCACAGAGACAGAATTATTCGGCGTACAAGACATAAAAAGTCTTTTCTTTTCTTTATCCATCAACATTTCCGCACCTTGTCCTGCATTTATTTTTTTGACTTCTATTCTGGTTTTGCTATCATAAAATAATAATTCCCCGGTTTTTACACTCACAATACAAATATATTTGCCGTCGGGAGTGAATTTTAATCGATGTAATCCCAATACCTTTGTATCAATCTCCGAAATAATCTCTCTTTTTTCAAGATCAACAATGGCAATATGTCCGTCAGGTTTTGCCATCCAAAGTTCTTTTCCGTTGCTTGAAACATCAAATCCTTCAGCGCCTTTCCCGACAGGAACTAAAGTCTGAATCCAATAACTCTGAAACGTGATCTCAAAGAAAATGTCTTTATCGCAAGCAACCTTTTTCAACCGTTGTCCTTTTTCATAGATCTTAAAACCTTCAAGCTGATTGTCTATGGCTTGACAAGCGTTTAAAAATACTGTTTTGGAATCCATTAATTTCTGTAAATGCTTCGGTGTTTAAACAAATATAGATTAAAATTTAGTGAAAAGAAAATTTCAATTTTAATTCCAAAATTAGTAATATCCATCAGATTTGTCATCCTGAAAGGATCTAGACTCGAATCTTTCCATTATATTTCTAATACTAAGCTTAGATCCCTACGGGGATGACAAATTTGATGGATATGAACTATGTAAAATTAAGCCTAAATCTTATTTATCAATATTCACCACAGAAATTTTTAATGTTTTTATCAAAGTAATAAAATATAGTGATATAGTTAATCTGTTTCTCAGTGAGATTAATTTGTTTCGCAAACTTTGCGTGTGCAACATCAAAAGTCTCATCATGTAACTTTACGAATTGAATACTCATTTCAGGTTCAGGATATTTTGCTCTTGCAACATCATAGCAGGAATCATCAATTTCATATTCTCTTTTCATCAGATCGCAATAACTTAAATTTCTTTTATCTAATGAATCTAAAAAAGCAGTTAGTTTATTTTTGTCTTTTCCCTGTTTTACTTTAGGCAAAACTTTTTCACGAAATTCATCATTTGGCAAATTATAAATTTTTGCTGCTGTAGCTTTTTCTTTAATAATTGAATCTTGCTTTTTCTCTTTACAAGAAATCAATGAAATGATTAAAAATAAAAATGCTAATATTGGTTTCATAGTTTGATTTATTTGATTCAAAACTAAACCAGCCAATCACCAATAAAAAAAGGATTCCCGTAAGAATCCTTTTATATTTTAGTTGAATAAATCTTTCACTTTATCAAAGAAAGTTTTTTCTTTTCCGGATGGTTCTGCAACCATTTCTCCGCTGTTCATTTGCTTTTCGAAGAAATCTTTTTGATCTTTCGTAAGCTTTTGCGGCGTCCATACATTGATGTGGATGAACATGTCACCTTTTCCGTAGCTGTCGATGCTTGGAAGACCTTTTCCCGCCAATCGTAAGATTTTTCCGGATTGAGTTCCCGCATCAACGGTAATTTTTACTTTTCCGCCAACAGTCGGAACTTCTTTTTTCGTTCCCAAAGCCGCTTCAGCAAAAGAAATATATAATTCCTGATGAAGATTATCACCTTCTCTTTTGATTACTTTGTCAACTTCCTCCTCGATGATAACCAAAAGGTCTCCCGGTACACCACCAAAAGGAGCGTCGTTACCTTTACCTCTTACATTAAGTTGGATACCGTCTCTGGCTCCTGCAGGAATATTGATTGAGATTTCCTCTTCATCTTTAATAAGACCCTGAGCGTTTGCTCCGGCCGGAATTTTATCAGCAACTTTTCCGATTCCCTGACAGGTTCCACAAGTCGTCTGCGTTTGCATCTGACCAAACATGGTGTTCATTACTTTCAGTTGAACTCCGGAACCGTTACAGGTAGGACAAGTTTTTGAAGTAGCACCTTCTGCCATCTTCATTTTCTTAACCTTAATGGTTTTTTGCGTTCCGTTTACCATTTCTTCAAGGTTCAGCTTGATTCTAATTCTTAAATTAGAACCTTTCACCTGCTGACGACCACCGCCGCCACCGAATCCTCCGAAACCTCCACCACCGAAAATATCTCCAAACTGACTGAAAATATCTTCCATGTTCATTCCGCCGCCGAAACCACCGCCTCCAAATCCGCCGTTTCCGCCAACTCCTGCATGGCCGTATTGGTCGTATCTTGCACGTTTTTGCTCGTCGCTCAAAACTTCGTAAGCTTCTGCTGCTTCTTTGAATTTTTCCTCAGCCTCTTTATCTCCCGGATTTTTATCAGGGTGAAATTTGATAGCCATTTTACGGTATGCTTTCTTTATTTCGTCGGCCGATGCAGATTTGCTGATCTCAAGAACCTCGTAATAATCTCTTTTTGACATCTTTTTATATGGGTAATTAAGTAATGAGAAATGGGTAATATTCAGAATTGCCTATTACCCATTACTTATTGCTTTTGTATTAATTTCCTGTAACTACTTTTGCAAAACGAATCACTTTATCACCTAAAGTATATCCTGTTTCGATTACGTCTACGATTTTCCCTTTTAAATCTTCTGATGGAGCAGGAATTTGAGTGATCGCCTCATGGAAGTCTACATTAAAAGCGTCTCCCGCTCTTACTTCCATTGCTTTTAAACCTTTTTCAGTTAATTTATTTTTGAATTTATTGTAAATTAATTCAACACCTTGTAGGTCAGCAGGATTTCCGTTTTTAGCGATTTCTTTTAAAGCTCTTTCAAAATCATCCAACACGCCAAGCATAGAGATCATCATGTCTTGGTTTGCATATTGGAAGAACTCCATTTTTTCCTTAGAAGTTCTTTTTTTATAGTTTTCGAACTCTGCATATAATCTGATGTAACGGTCTTTTTCTTCTGCCAAAAGTTCCTCAGCAGTTGGTTGAACTGTCACATTTTCTTCAGTTGTTGCCTCGTTCTGAATATTCGTATCTTGTTGATTATTGATGCTTTCTTCGTTAATATCCTGATTTTCCATAATTCAATCTTTATTTTCCTTATTATTCTCAAACACTTTGCCAAAGGAAAAAATAGGACATTTAGGCAGAGTTTGTTATTGGTTTAGGGTTTATGGTTTATAGTTTATGGTTTATAGTTTATGGTTTATATTTTATATTTTATAATTTATAGTTTATAGTTTATAGTTTATAGTTTATAGTTTATAGTTTATAGTTGCGCGAACAATAGTACTTTCTATACTTGATTTTAATTTTGTAGCATTAATTCCCCTCCATTGGAGGGGTAGCGAAAATTCGTAAGAATTTTTGTCTGGGTGGTTTTATAATGTTGGCTATTCTTAGTTTTTTAAAACAAATGGATTCTTCTTTAGCTAACACAGGAAATCACCTTTTCAAAGAAGGAAAATCTTTGTTGCAATATTCCAAATTTTATAACGAAGAACCACATCCTAGCCCCGATTGCAGCTTTGTTTGAGCTCATTTTCCTGTTTTCGGCTCGGGCGGCGAAGCCGCCCGAGCCGAAAACAGGAAAAATAGCGAGTGCGAAAAGCGGGAAAAAGCTTCTAAAGAAACTTTATATTATTCTCCAAAAAACGTTTGATATAAAAGATAAAGATTCAAAATAATAATTACAAATGAAATAACCCAAACGCAAATTTTCATGAAAGGTTTATTCACAAATTCACCCATTTTGGCTTTATCACTTGTAAACATCACTAATGGAAATACAGCAAAGCTCAACTGCATCGATAAAATTACTTGACTTAAAACTAATAATTCTGTCGTGCCTTCTTCACCGTACAAGATAGCAACGATTAAAGCAGGAATTACGGCAATTAATCTAGTGATCAAACGTCTTAACCAAGGTTTTAATCTGATATTTAAGAAACCTTCCATCACGATTTGTCCGGCAAGAGTTCCTGTTAATGTAGAATTTTGTCCGGATGCTAATAATGCGACCGCAAAAGCAATACTTGCCATAGAGGCTCCTAAAATTGGTGTTAACAATTTATAGGCATCATGAATATCTGCCACACCATGATTTCCGGTAGTATGAAAAGTTGCAGCAGCCAAAATTAAAATGGCGGCATTAATAAAAAAGGCTAACATCAAGGAAACGGTGCTGTCTAAAGTAGCAAATTTTATCGCTTCTTTTTTGCCTTCTTTTGTACGTTCATAATCTCTCGTCTGAACAATGCTGCTATGTAAATATAGATTGTGCGGCATTACCGTTGCGCCCAGAATTCCAATGGCGATATAAAGCATCGCGGGATTGGTAATAATTTCCTTTTGCGGAACCAATCCTCCTAAAAGTTCATTAATTGCTGGTTTTGAAATTACTAATTCATAAACAAAACAGGCTAAAATGATAAAAATCAATCCGCCGACAATACTTTCGATCCATCGGAATCCTTTGGCCTGTAAGAGAAGAATAATTAAAACATCAACTGTGGTAATTACAATTCCCCAAGTTAGAGGAATATGAAATAGTAAGTTTAAAGCAATGGCAGAGCCGATTACCTCGGCGAGATCGCAGGCGGCAATGGCAATTTCACAAAATACCCAAAGAATAAAATTAGTCGTCGGACTGAAGTGATCTCTACACGCTTGAGCTAAATCTCTTTCTGCAACAACACCTAATTTAACAGATAAATGCTGCAAAACCATCGCAAAAATATTTGAAATCAGAATTACGGAAAGTAAAGTGTATCCAAATTGGGCCCCTCCGGCAATATCGGTCGCCCAGTTTCCGGGATCCATATAGCCTACGGCAACCATTAATCCGGGACCGGCAAAGGCTAAATATTTTCTCCAAAAACTTGCATTTTTAGGTACTTTAACCGAGGAATATACTTCAGGTAATGAATGTAATGTTTTATCTTTTCGCCAAGCGTCTTTTATATTGAAATTCATAAATTGTTAGAAATGACTAACAAATTTAATTAAATAAATATAAATGGAGAAATGATTTGAACAAAAAAATTCCGAAAATCGCTTTCCGGAATTTAATTTTTATTGGTTCTAAAGAATTTATTTTGCGAATCTTACCGACATTTTTCTGTCGATAGCTCTTTCTGCATCGGTTGCTTTAGCATCTACTTTAGCAAATTTACTTCCATAACCTTCAGCATCCAAAACTTGGCTTCCAACACCTTGTTTTCCTAACCAGTCTTTGATGAAAGTAGCTCTGTCTTTAGAGATTTTAAGGTTGGTAGCTTCGTTTCCTGTTTTATCGGTATAACCTCCGATTTTAATTTTAGCATCAGGATACGCCTTTAAAATAGCTACTAAATTTTGTAGCTGCCCTTCAGAGCCGGCTTCCAGCTGATTAGAACTTCCTGTTTTAAAATTTACATGGTCGAAATCATACCATTTATCTTTCAAAACACTGTCGTCTGCAGCATTTTTATAACCGTCAGATTTTAAGAACATGATCATTTGATCTTCCATTCCGCCTTTGTAGCCTTTTAACGCGGTACCATTCAAATCAATATTTTCATCAACTTTAGTTACGGTAGTTGTTCCGGCACTGTCGGAAGTTACTGTTGTTGTTTCGGTTACCGTTCCTGTAGAATCGTTTACAGTAGTCGTGGTAGTTGTTTCTTTTTTCTCACATTGTTTCCAAAGGAAATATCCTGCTGCAATTAATAATAAAAGCGGAAGTAGCCATTTCCAGATAGAACCTCCTTCATTTGTATTTCTGTCAGGGAAAGTTCCTGTTTCTGCTGTACTTCTCGTTACCTGTATTTTTGGCTGCTCTACCGGTGCTTCCTGAGTCGGCATGTTGATAGCATCCTTATCATTGTCGAAGGCATAGCCTTTTGCCCAATCCCCAACATTTAAACTCGCTAATGAAAGTCCTGCAGGTAATAAAGTAGAAACAATTCCTTTTTGATCATTCAATAAGCTTGAAATTCCAGATTGGTCTAAATTATTATCTGCTGCATATTTCCCAACTGAGCCTACTGTAGCTCCGGTTACTAAATTTAATAATGAATTGGAAGTACTGTGACTGATCCCTGCATAAGTGGCAATGGAATTGACCAATCCGCTCAGCTTATCCCCGAAGATGGATGATAGTAAAGTGGTAATCCACGGACTTGTAGCAGAATCTCCGATTAAATTGCCTAAAATCCCGTTTGAAGATGCGTTTTTAATAGCGTCTAAAACATTCGGGTTGTCTGAATTGTTTGCCAATCCGCCTACAACGGCAGGTAATAACCCGCCAATAGCTTTTGAAATACCTGATTCGCTTTCTCCAAACTTCGATGCAGCCTGAGATACTAAAGCAGGACCTAGCTGTCCTTTAATTAAATCAATGATGTTTAAAGACATAATAAATTATTTTGAGATTAATGTTGTATAAATTTAATCAAAAAATCGTCCAAAGGTTAAATTCAAAAAAAAATCTTTAAAAATTACATGAATTTTTAAAGATTTCTTAATTATATAGAATTGATTTTTAGTATGCTTTTGCAAATAAAACTCTTCTTGCAGATGGTTTTCCGGAAATTAACGAAACGCCTTCTTCCACATCATCATCCAAAGGAATACATCTGATGGTTGCTTTGGTTTCATCCTTAATTTGCTCTTCTTCTTCAGCCGTTCCGTCCCAATGAGCGTAGATAAATCCTCCTTTTTCTTCCAACACCTTTTTGAATTCTTCGTACGTATCAACTTTAGTGATATTATCTTTTCTAAAGTCTGCTGCTTTGGTATAAAGATCTTTCTGAATTGTTTTTAATAATTCTTCGATATAAGAATCTAGACCGTCGATAGAACGAACCTCCTTCGTTAAATTATCTCTTCTTGCGATCTCCACAGATTTATTTTCCAGATCTCTTGGTCCCATGGCAATTCTTACAGGAACACCTTTCAATTCGTATTCTGCAAATTTCCAGCCTGGTTTGTTGTGTGTATCATCATCAAATTTTACAGAAATACCTTTTGCTTTCAGTTTAGCCTGAATATCCAAAGCCACTTCACTGATTTGCGCCAATTGCTCATCTCCTTTAAAAATAGGAACAATCACCACCTGAATCGGCGCCAATGTCGGAGGCAGTACCAATCCGAAATCATCTGAATGCGTCATAATCAAAGCTCCCATCAAACGAGTTGATGTTCCCCAAGATGTTGCCCAAGCGTGTTCAATTTTTCCTTCTTTATTGGTGAATTTTACATCAAACGCTTTTGCGAAATTCTGACCTAAAAAGTGAGAAGTTCCTGCCTGTAAAGCTTTTCCGTCCTGCATTAAAGCTTCGATACAATACGTTTCATCGGCTCCAGCAAATCTTTCAGAAGGCGTTTTTATACCCTGAACTACCGGCATTGCCATAAAATTTTCTGCAAAATCTGCATAGACTTTATTCATTTTTTCTGCTTCTTCTACTGCTTCATCTTTCGTAGCATGAGCGGTGTGACCTTCCTGCCATAAAAATTCAGCCGTTCTTAAGAAAAGGCGGGTTCTCATTTCCCAACGTACAACGTTTGCCCATTGGTTGATGAGTATTGGTAAATCTCTGTAAGATTGAATCCAGCTTTTGTATGTATTCCAAATAATTGCTTCTGAAGTAGGACGAACGATCAATTCTTCTTCCAATTTTGCATCCGGATCTACAATTAATTTTGATGGATTGTCCGGATCAGTTTTTAATCTATAGTGAGTTACTACAGCACATTCTTTTGCAAAACCTTCTGCATTTTTTTCTTCAGCCTCAAACAAGCTCTTGGGCACGAAAAGGGGGAAATAAGCATTAACGTGACCAGTTTCTTTGAACTTTTTGTCCATTTCATCACGCATTTTCTCCCAGATTGCATAGCCATATGGTTTGATAACCATGCATCCTCTTACTCCTGAGTTTTCAGCTAAGTCAGCTTTTACCACCAACTCATTATACCATTTGCTGTAATCTTCGCTTCTTGAGGTTAATTTTGCCATTATTATTTAAAATTTTTTTAACTTTTCCTTATTATTGTTATCTAAAAAATAAAATCTATTTTTGATAGATTTTTTTACCAGTGTTTTGGTACATTTTTGGTACAGATTGCAAATATAATTTAAATTAAAAATCTTTACGTTATCATGAAAAGAAATATACATAAAAATTTACTTGGTATGCTAAAATCCAAAGGGGTATTGGCGATATCAGGTGGATTACTATTGGTTTCTTGTGGTGCTCAGATGGGTGGGTACAGCGAGACAGACGGGGTATATTACGACCCTAACAAAGATACCCTACCTGAAGGAGTGATCATTAATGATGGCGGAAACAGAGTAGGAGAGTACTATGATTACTATCAGAATGATTCTAACTTAATCCAGAATGCAGAAGCTAATGCTAAAGAAAGCAGATATGATTCTTGGAATGACTACAATGTGAACGGTAATGCTACCGATTCTGATTGGGGTGCTTTTGCAGGTTCTCAAACCAACTATTACGATAACTCTTGGGGATATTC
>NZ_JALNUD010000013.1:0-161867 GCF_026540445.1 Chryseobacterium sp. GM_Chr_2 | reverse complement strand
AACCGTTTCTGAGCTTTTGGAAGGCGTTGTTCCGTTATAATCTAAATAGGTTTTCGTTTGTACGTAATTTTCTGTGGTACTTACCTGCGCATGAGCCAAACCCGCGACCAGCAAAGCACTTATAGGGATTAATATTTTTTTCATCGGTTGTTAGTTTTTATAATTGTACTTGAATTCTTTTAATAGTTTACCCGTTTTACTTTGCTCTCTGACTTCCATTAAGCGGTTCGCCGTGTCATATAAATATACTTCTCTAATACCCGATGGAGGCGTAATGCTGCGAACACCAATCAAAGGATCGTACGTATAGGTCGTAACTTGATAATTTGGTAAACCTGCTCTGAACGTTTTTAAAGCATTTAAAAGATCCGCTTCATCATTGCTGGGAGCTGCCGACGCATCGGTATCAGACGCCGTCATGATAGCCATCGCCAAATTCTGAACTTGGGCATACGTCGCTCCTTCTATTTTGGCCATCGGCTGAGTGCCATTGTAACCCCAAACTATGGCTACGGGAATGCCTGATTTGGTGGTATATTGCTGTAGATTGCCTTTGGAGTCGTATTGGTCATAGTTCACTTCGGTAGATGGATTGTTTTGTAAATCATAGGACTTTACGGATAATGGTAATATCAAGTTTCCAGCTTGTGGAGTTGGTGTAGAAGTTGGATAAACGGTTTCTGTTCTTGATAATGTTTTGATGGTAGCTCCGATGGTCTGTTTAGTGGTGGTTTCCAACGGGATACCGATCATATTTTTATCAATCATTAACTGGTTGCCTTTTTCGTGGGCATATTTGAATAAAGTCTCCTGAATACTTTTATCTGGAAATGTTATTATTTTAGAGGTTAACTGAATACTTAAAGGATTATCATACTTGAAATTTGTTACAGTTGTTAAAAGATTACCGTTAATATTCTCTTCGATTGTTTCTTTATCCTTGTAATATTGAGCAGAAATCAATCGCGAAACACTAAATTCAAATTCTGCTTTCATATCATCAGGACGTATACCATATATCCAAACATCTTGAGCAGTGTTATGAATATCTGTTTGAAGCCTATTAACATAGATTTTATAAGAGGTATATTGAGATTCATTCGGATAAAATGATGTCGGAAAACCTCCTCCAGGACCAGAATACATTGCATCTGCTAAATCTATTGGAGTATCTAGGAATGTATAATGATTGATAATTTTCTTAAAAGGTATTACCTCATTCGCTCTATAGTAAGAAATTTGTAATGGCAAATTTCTTTTCCAATCATAAGAAATATTGGTCTGATAATAACTCGGAGTATAGCCCGTATCTCCAATTACATCTTCAAAATGAGTATAGTCATATATTATTTTTCCTAAATCTTGGTTATTTACGTTTACATTTTCTTCTGTAATCTTAGAATAATAAACAGGAAATCCATTGAAACCCAATAAATCATTGACAGAAGTTGAAGAGAATACAGTAAAACGATATTTAAGAGGTGTTGGAAAAAATGAAGAATTTTGACGATAAGCATTAGCCACTTCATAACTTGCATATTGTGGTTCCATATAAACATAACCGTTTTCATACTTTATATTTTTTTTTATAACTCCATTGTTATTATCATTCTTTATAATACTTTTTATTCTTAATCCTCCTATACTTGCTCCATTAACATTATTTAAATCATATTCATAAAACTCTTTGCCTTTGGTAGGGTAAGTAGTACTTTTTAAAACAGTAATTTTTGTTTTCTCTAGATCAGGCGATTTAAAATTAGCACCTATTTCTTCAAAGATCTGATTAAGCGGCATATAATTTCTATAATGAGCTATTTTTCCATTAAAAAAACCCCAGTGATCTTTTTTATCAATAATAGATTTATTAGGTAAAACACCACTATCTTCATCAAAATAATCAAATGCATAAATAGCACCATTATTTTTTAAAGAATTAAGCTTTAATCTATAATATTTTGAAGTTTCAGATATAGCATTTTGTATAGTACTATTTTGTCCAAAATAAGATTGGTTAAATTCTATTGTATTAACTGTATTACCAACTTCATCAAATATTAATATTTTAGAAAGCGATTTTGGTGAATATATTGATTCAAAAAATAAGTCTTTACGTGGTAGATCCGAATATATAAACTTTGCAATTATTTTATTATTTAATGTTATAGTCTCTATTTTTTTTGTCTTAATTTTTTGCTTATTAATTTCTTCACTATCAAAATAGCCATTTGTTATAGGAGTAAGATTATACTGTCCTGCTGAAGGTATAGTATTCATACTTTTTCGAAATTTAAAAACGGTTGGTCCAAACTTAGTATATTCAACATCAGAATAAGTAAATTGAATAATATCGTTTGACGTTGTTACAATCTTACTTAGAAGCATTGAATAAGAATTATTATAAATTTTAGCAATATTTGCAACCGTATTACTATTTATAAAATATTGAGTAATGTTTGTTGTTGATAAATCTATAACGTCAGCCTTATCATTAAAATAAAAAATATTTCCTTGAGTATCTGTAATAGTATTTTCTGTTATTTTTTCTTTTGTAAATGGTATTGTTTTAATTTTAAATTGATCTCCATAAAAAAATTTCCCACTACCAGACGGATAATTATAGTAAAAAATATCCGCTTCGCTTTCAGCGTTGATATGAAGTGTATTTGCTGACATAAATGGCCACTGATTTTGTATAGGAACATACATTCCCATTCCACCAAGATTATAAACATTTCCATTAAAACTATAATTCATGACAGGCTTTCCAAACACACTAAACATATATTTGTAATCATCATTACAAGCCTCGAATGCATCTAAAGCATTATAAGAAATATCAGGGCATTCCGGAAATAAAACTCGATTACTGGATTGTCTATATTTTCTAAAATTAGCATACTCATCATCTGTTCCTCCTCTAACCTGTCTATATATTCTTCCTCCTACAGTAAGATCCCAACCAAAACCAACATTTGAACTTTCTTCATTCACCTGAAAACCAGAATTTTTATACGAAAGTGTAATGGGAACCTCAAGACTTTTGGTTTTAATAGTATATAAAGGAATTTTTAAATCTAAACTCCCGCTAGTCTGAGCTATAGGAAAATCAATAGAAGAGATTAATTTGGCGACCTCAGGAGTTGGCTTAATAAAGTTAACATATTTATTTATTGAACTATCTTGCCCTTTTAAAAAAGTAGTACTTATAAATAATATTATTAAAAGGAATATATTTAATTGTAATTTTTTCATGATGTTTAGTTTTTTATCAATTTCGCATTCGCCGTTTTATTCTCATCCGTTTTTATCGTTACCAGATACGCTCCCTGAATCAAAGATTGCGTATTTTATTTTCAAGCTTTGTAGCTGCCCTCCACTCATATCAAACACATTGATTTCAGCTTCTTTAAAATCAAACCCAATTTCTACATACGCGTAATCTGACACAGGATTTGGATAAATCTTAATATTCTGTTTTTCAATCAACTGATCGATTTGTTTATCGCCCAGTTTTACAATTTTCCAGTTTTCTTTTCCAAGTTCTTCCGCACTGGTTCCAGCCAAAATAATCGAACCATCTCGGTTAAGTTTTATATCAGATAATCTTTCCTCGCGTTTTCTCGATTCACCTTTTACATGCTTTCTCCACTGCTCATCTCCATTTTGATTCAAATACAACATCCAAAAAGTCTCATCATCAGCTTCAATCCTACCTTCCGCCTGAGTATAACCGCCCAGCAAAAAGCCTTTAGACTTGTCATCTGAAGAATTTATAGTGCTCATTCCCATCAAAACATCTCTGTTTTTGAAGTTGTAAGATTTTTGCCAAATTTCTTCACCTCTTTCATTCAACGAAATCAGCCAGATATCCGTTCCTTCTTCCAAACCAACTGTTTTATTGCCTGATCTTTCAGAACGGCTTTCACCACCTATTAGATAACCATTCGACGTTAAAGAAAGTGTTCTTAAATGATCATCACCTTTTCCTCCAAAATTCTTTTCCCATTCCACTTTTCCTTCTTTATTGAGTTTAACAATCCAATAATCGCCTTCACCAAAATTGTTGCTGGTTTTTGGTTGAGAGTTGACGGTTATATTTCCTCCAGCTTCAGACTTCCTGTTTCCATCCTTCACTTCACCACTTCTGGAATACATCCCTACCAAAGCTCCGCCATCTTTCGTGGGAATCATTTTTTCAACTTCATCTAAGCCTTTTCCGCCAAGTATAATTTGAGAGGCTATGCCTCCGTTTTTGTCTAATTTGATGATTAAAACATCTTTAGAACCGTATCCTTTTCCTGAATTCTGAACATTTCCAGCCACGACAAATCCAAGATCCGTCGTCTGAATCACTGCTCGAGATTCCTCATCCGAAGCAGAACCAATGGTTTTCTGCCATAATTCATCTCCGAATTCATTCAAGCGAATCAGCCAAATATCAGATCCGCCTTTAGAATCCTCTTTTTTGTCTAAACCTTTTGTGGAATAAGTGGTTCCAGAAAGCAAAAAACCACCTTCTTGTGTGACAACCGTTGCCGATAAAAAATCATGATTGTTTCCCGAAAAATACTTTTCCTAGACTTCCTCACCTTGTTGGTTGAGTTTTAACAAATGGAAATCGTAGCCGTTGTTTGAGCTAGCATATGATAGTTTGGAGGTGGCCGCTTGAATACTACTTCCAGAAATCAAATATTGCTGATCGATGGTTGTCGTGACTTGGCTTAGAAAATCCTGTGTCGAGGATTTGATGTCTTTTTGCCAGACAACTTCCTGAGCTGAAACGCCCAAGACTGTGCACATAGAAAGTGCAGTAACATAGAGTTTTGTCATTTAGTGTTTTTTGGTTTATTACTTTTTTTTGCTCTGTAATTATTTTATGTTTTGATAAATAATTAAAACAAAACTAATTATTTATCAAAACATAAAGCAATAACAAACCAACAACACATTAATAAACGAATATCATTATATATTTTTCAATATACAATATTAACTTAAATTTTAATAATTGAAAATTTTATCACGAAATAATGGTAATTATTTATGATCACGGGCTCTTAAAACGTTCTCAATATCTTCAAAAGTAAAATTCTTCGCCTTTAATAAAATCAAATAGTGATATAACAGATCTGCGGCTTCATTTTTAAATAAATCATCATTATTATCTTTGGCTTCAATCACTACTTCTACCGCTTCTTCTCCTACTTTTTGAGCCACTTTATTAATTCCTTTTTTAAATAAAGAATAAGTATAGGAATCTTTTACCCGACCATTAATTCTTTGTGAAATTTTTTCTTCCAGCTCATAAACAAAACCTTTAGAATTCTTTTCACCAAAACAACTGAAACTTCCGGTATGGCAGACAATATTCTTAGGCTTTGCTTTAATTAATATCGTATCATTATCACAATCAACAGCTATGCTCTTTACCATTAAAAAATTTCCGGATTCCTCACCTTTTGTCCAAAGTCTATTCTTTGAACGACTAAAAAAAGTGACTATTTTTTCATTCTGAGTTTTATCAAAAGCTTCATCATTCATATAACCCAACATCAAAACCTGCAACGTTCTGTCATCCTGAATAACAACAGGAACCAATCCGTTATTTTTATCAAAATTTATTTTCATCGTATCGCAATTTTTTTAGTTTTTAATTCTTTTTTTAAATCTGATATATTAATTTCTCCAAAGTGAAAAATACTCGCCGCCAAACCTCCTGTTGCTGAAGTTAACGTAAAAACATCTTCAAAATCTTTAACTGTACCTGCACCACCCGACGCAATAACCGGAATATTAATATTTTCTGAAATTAATTGAGTTATTCTCAGATCAAAGCCGCTTTTTGTGCCGTCGCCATCCATTGAGGTTAAAAGAATTTCACCAGCACCTAGTTCTTCTGCTTTTTGTGCCCATTCCAACGTTTTTAATGTAGTTATTTCTCTTCCTCCTTTCACGTGAACCCAATCATCTACATTAACAAACTTCGTATCAATAGCCACCACAACACACTGGCTGCCAAACTCTTTTGCAAGATCTGAAATAAGTGTCGGATTTTTTACGGCAGAAGAATTAATGCTTATTTTATCAGCTCCGGCATCCAATAATTTACGGACGTCTTCAGCCGTTGAGATTCCGCCCCCAACTGTGAAAGGAATACTTAATTCTTTTCCTATATTTCTCACCAATTCAACGAAAGTTTTTCGCTCTTCGATCGTCGCTGTAATGTCGAGAAAGACCAGTTCATCTGCACCATCGATTTCATATTTTTTAGCCAACTCTATAGGATCTCCGGCATTTCTCAGTCCTTCAAAGTTGATTCCTTTTACTGTCGTTCCGTCTTTAATATCCAAACAGGGAATAATTCTTTTTTTAAGCATTTTCAATAAATTTTTGAATTTCTTTCAGACTGATTTTTTCTTCATAAATTGCTTTTCCGATAATTGTTCCGGCGCAACCCATTTCTTTCATCCGCTCAACATCTACCATTCCGGAAATCCCTCCGCTGGCTACCAATTTTACATCAGTTTTATTTAAAATTTCTTTATAAAGTTCTGTGGAAGGGCCTTTAAGCATGCCATCTTTTGAAATATCTGTACAGATCACATTTTTCACCCCATTTTTCTGATATTGAAGAATAAAATCAATAACATCCAAGTCACTTTCCTCTATCCAACCTGAAGTTTTTATTTTTCTATCATCACAGTCAGCTCCCAGAATAATTTTCTCAAAACCATATTTCTGAATTAAACTAAAACAAAATTCAGGATTCTGAACCGCAATACTTCCAATGGTAATTTGTCTAGCTCCCGAATTAAAAGCAATTTCAATATCTTTTTCAGTTTTTAATCCGCCACCAAAATCAATTTGCAGAGAAGTTTCCTTAGCAATATTTTCTAATATTTTTTGATTGACAATATGCTTTGACTTTGCACCGTCCAGATCCACCAAATGAAGATACTGTATTCCGAAGCTTTCAAATTCTTTGGCAACTTCTACAGGATTTTCATTGTAAATTTTCTTCGTAAGATAATCACCTTTCGAGAGACGTACACATTTTCCGTCAATAATGTCAATTGCAGGAATAATTTTCATGTTTATAGTTTTAAAAAATTATTAAGTAATGTACTTCCAATAACTCCCGATTTTTCCGGATGAAACTGCATCGCATAAAAATTATTCTTTTGCAGAGAAGCACTGAAAGGCAAAATATAATCGCAGACAGAAGTCGTATTTTCAGACAGTTCACAATAAAAACTGTGAACAAAATACAAATCATTCTCTTCTGAAACTCCCGAAAAAATCGGTGACTTAAAATCCGAAATCGTATTCCAGCCCATGTGCGGAACCAAATCCTGAGGAGGAAATTTCTTAACTTCAATATCAAAAATCCCCATTCCTATTGTATTTCCCTCCTCGTTATTTCCACACATCAGCTGCATTCCCAAACAAATGCCCAAGACAGGCTGTTTTAATGTTGGAATTAACTGATCTAAGCCTTTTTGCTTTAAAATTTTCATTGTTGATGAAGCTTCACCCACACCAGGAAAAATAACTTTATCTGCCTTTTGAATCAAATCAAAATCATCTGTAACCATCGATTCTACATTCAGTCTGTCCAAAGCATTCTGTACAGAATTTACGTTTCCTCCGTTATATTTTATAATCGCAATCATCTTATAAACTTCCTTTTGTAGAAGGTAAATTAAAATTAATATCTGTCTGCTTTACTGCCATTTTTATCGCTTTGGCAAAGGCTTTAAAAATGGATTCTATTTTGTGGTGTTCATTTTCGCCTTCAGATTTAATATTTACATTACATTTTGCAGAATCGGTGAAAGATTTAAAGAAGTGAAAAAACATTTCCGCCGGTACATCTCCAATTTTCTCTCTTTTAAAATCGGCATCCCAAACCAGCCACGGTCTTCCTCCAAAATCCAGCGCAACCTGCGACAGGCAGTCATCCATCGGCAGCAGGAAACCATATCTTTCAATTCCTTTTTTATTGCCCAAGGCTTTTAAAACGGCTTCACCCAAAACAATTCCTGTATCTTCCATCGTGTGATGTTCATCAACCTGTAAATCGCCATTAACTTTAATTTTTAAATCTAAATTCCCATGCTTTGAAATCTGTTCCAGCATATGATCAAAAAAATATAAACCTGTGGATATTTCTGAATCACCTTTTCCATCGAGGTTAATTTCAATTTCTATATCCGTCTCATTTGTTTTTCTTGATACTTTTGCCTTTCTCGGAATTTGTTTTAAATAAGAATAAATTTCACTCCAACTCTCTGTCGTGAGATCCGCCTCATCATTCTGAATTTTATTAATGAAAATTGCTTTTGTTCCTAAATTTTTTGCCAGCTGAATATCTGTGATCCGGTCGCCAATCACCAATGAATTTTCCAAATCATAATTTCCGTAAATATACTTACCCAACATTCCTGTTCCCGGCTTTCTGGTTGGCAGATTTTCATGCTCAAAACTTTTATCGATAAGGATATCATTAAAAACAATTCCTTCATTTTTAAATGCCTGAAGCATTTTTTCCTGAGGTTTTATAAAATCATCATACGGAAAACTCTCTGTTCCCAAACCGTCCTGATTGGTGATCATTACCAGCTCAAAATCCAGTTCTTTTACAATTTTAGACAGATTTTGAAATATTCCCGGATAAAATTCCAGCTTTTCCAAAGAATCAACCTGAAAATCAACAGGCGGTTCTAAAATCAGTGTCCCATCACGATCTATAAACAATACTTTTTTCATAAAATCAACAATTTTTCAGAATATTAATCAGTTTTTCATTTTCAGCTCTCGTACCGATATTAATTCGGATGCAGTTGGGAATGGCAGGAGTTCTTTTACTGGTCAACACCTCATTTAAAGTTAAATTTTCATAAATATCCTCAACATTCTTAAAATCAATTAAAAAGAAATTAGCATCGGTGGGATATATTTTGTTTATACAATTTAAATTGCTGAATTCAGAACGAAGCCATTCTCTTTCAATGACAATATTTTCTAAGTTTTGATTAAATTCATCTATATTTTCAAGAGCATTAATAATGAGTTCCTGACTTAAAGAATTGACATTGTAAGGCGCCTTTACCAAATTGATAAAACTGATAATTTCTTCCGAAGCATAAGCCACTCCTACTCTTGCGCCGGCTTTTCCCCAAGCCTTTGAAAAGGTCTGTAATACAATAAGATTAGGGTATTTTTTTAGTAATTCTAATGCAGACCTCTGTTGAGAAAATTCAATATAAGCTTCATCGACAACTACAATTCCATTAAAATTTTCAATGTAAAATTCAATATCCTCAATACTGTTTCCTGTTGGATTATTGGGTGAACACAAAAAGAATATTTTTAACTTATTTTCGTTAATAACATTTAAAAAAAACTTTTTATCAATATCAAAATCTTTATTTAAACGAAGCTTTACAACTTTGTTTTCATTAATCGCTGCATAAAAACCATACATCGCAAAAGAAGGATCCATCATTAAAATCGAATCTGCTTTTGGTTCGCAAAACACTTTAATAATTAAATCAATTAACTCGTCACTTCCGTTTCCAACTGCTATTTGATTTGTAGGAATATTTTTAACCTGAGCTAGTTTTTCTTTTAATTTTTTCTGTGTAGAATCCGGATAACGGTTCCATTCACCAAAAGGATTTTCATTAGCGTCCAATAAAACAGGTGAATTAAATTCGTTATGATCTCTAAAACTAATATAAGGTTGTAAGTTGAGAATGTTCTTTCGAACCAGTTGGGTGATATTAATTGTTGTCATTTTCTAATTGTTTTAATCGGATGGAAACTGCGTTTTTATGAGCGAACAGACCTTCTGCCTCTGCCATGAGTTCGATAGTTTTTCCTAAATTCTGTATTCCTTCTTTTGATAAATTCTGAAAGGTGATTTTCTTTACAAAACTGTCCAGCGAAACGCCGCTGTAGTTTTTTGCAAAACTGTTTGTTGGCAGTGTATGATTGGTTCCGCTTGCATAATCTCCAGCACTTTCACATGAATAATTCCCAAGAAAAACAGAACCTGCATTCTGAATTTTCGGAATATACTTTTCATAATCGCTGATGGCCAAAATGAGGTGCTCGGGAGCATATAAATTACTGAAATCAAGAGCTTCCTCTATCTTTTCCACCAAAATAAAATGGCTTTTTTCCAAAGCATTCTGAGCCAATTCATTTCTTGGAAGCTCTTTAATCTGTTTTTCTATTTCTTCGATGGTTTGGTTAAAAATTTTCTCATTATCAGCGATAAAAATCACCTGACTGTCGCTTCCATGCTCTGCTTGAGAAAGTAAATCTGCCGCACAGAAGCTAGGATCTGCCTGTTGATCGGCAATGACCAAAACCTCACTGGGACCTGCAGGCATATCGATCGCCACACCAAATTTCTGAGCGTATTCTTTAGCCGCAACCACAAACTGATTTCCGGGTCCAAAAATTTTATACACTTGCGGAATAGATTCCGTTCCGAAAGTTAACGCTGCAATCGCCTGAGCGCCGCCTGTTTTAAAAATCTGACTAACGCCACACAACTGAGCGGTATACAAAATCGCAGGATTGATATTTCCGTTCTGATTGGGAGGAGAACAAAGAATAATCTCTTTACAACCTGCCAGCTGTGCAGGAATCGCAAGCATTAAAACCGTTGAAAAAAGCGGTGCTGTCCCTCCGGGGATATAAATTCCGACCTTTTCAATGGCGCGGTTTTCTCGCCAGCAAACCACGCCTTTTGTAGTTTCAATCTTTTCAATGTCAACCATTTGAGAAGCGTGAAATTCTGTAATATTATCCTTTGCCTGTTGAATGGCGATTTTCAAATCTTCGCTGATCAGATTTTCGGCTTCATTTAATTCATTTTCAGAAACTTTAAGGTTATGAATTTCAACTTTATCAAATTGTTTGTTAAAGTTAAACAGTGCCTTATTTCCCTCTTTTTCTACTTTCGTGAAAATATTTTCTATAACTTCCGAGATTTCATTTCTTTCAAAGGTTGGTCGTTTTACCAGTTCCTGCCAGCTTTCTTTCTTAGGGTATTTATTTATGTTCATATCAAATCACCATTTTATCAATTGGAATTATTAAAATATCCTGTGCTCCGTTTTCTTTCAATTCATCAATAACATCCCAGAATCTAAGTTCATCAATCACTGAATGAATACTGCTCCAGCCTTCTTCCGCCAAGGGAATTACCGTCGGACTTTTCAATACGGGAAGGACATTTGAAATATCCTGAATCTTTTCATTCGGAACATTCATTAAAATATATTTTGAATTTTTTGCTTTCAAAACCGATTTTATTCTAAACAGAAATTTGTTAAGAATCTTTGTTTTTTCAGCATCTAAACGTGAGGTTTGGGCAAGAACGGCTTCAGACTTTAATAAGGCTACCGTTTCTCTTAATCCATTTTTAAACAATGTACTTCCCGAACTTACAATATCACAAATTCCGTCTGCCAGACCAATATTAGGCGCTATTTCTACGGAGCCTGAAATGATGTGAATATCTGCCGAAATATTATTTGTTTCTAAGAAATTTTTAAGTGTATTAGGGTAAGAAGTCGCAATTTTTTTCCCTTGAAAATAATTCAGATCATCTGTTTCCACTTCTTTAGGAACAGCCAAAGAAACCCTGCATTTAGAAAATCCAAGCTGTTGGATAATCTCTATATTTTTCTGTTTCTCCACCAATAGATTTTCCCCGACAATAGCGATATCCACAACCCCATCTTCGAGGTATTGAGGAATGTCTGAATTGCGCAGATACATGATCTCCATCGGGAAATTATCTACGGAAACTTTTAGCTGATCCTTCCCATTGTTAACGAATATTCCACAGTCTTTCAATAGCTGTAAAGACTCTTCGTATAACCGGCCACTTTTTTGGATTGCAATTTTTAATTTACTCATTTCGTTATCATTGAATCTGAGTAAATAAAGTGATACTTTAAGTATTTTCGTGAAATATCAGAAAACAAAAAAACCGCCTAATTTACTCAGACGGTTTTTAATTATTTTGATTTTTAACATAGTCACATATCAATCAATTCCGTCTTAGCAGAGATGATGATGATAATGATGTACTGTTAAAAAATTCGGTTTCATTGTTGAAATTTTGTGTTACAAATGTAGGACTTATTTTTAAACCTGCAAGATTTTTTCTAGTTATTTTTTTGATAAAGTTTCATGAGCTCTTTTGCAATGGCTTGGTCATTAAACTTCTGAACAAAGTCGAAACCTTTATCAGCACGGCGTTTACGTTCAGATTCATTATCCCATAAAAATTTTATTTTAGACTGAATATCTAAATAATTTTTCGGATCGATATACACAGAATCTGGTCCGCCTGCTTCCGGAAGACAACTTGCATTGCTCGTAATGGTTACTGTTTTTGAAAAAAGAGCCTCTATCACAGGAATTCCAAAGCCTTCGAAAAAACTTGGATATACGAAAATATCAGCCAATTTATAGATTACAGCCAGCTCATCCATTGAAACACCTTCAAGGAAATGAACCTGCTTTTCCATTTTATTTTTTTTGATAAAATCTTCAATCTTCTTAAAATATTTAGCTTTTTTTCCCACGACAACCAACGGAATATCAGTATCTTTTATCGCCTGAACAACAGCCAAAAGATTTTTTCTGTCTTCAATGGTTCCAACATTTAAAATAAATCTTTCGGGAAGCTGAAATTTAGATTTTACGGACTGAATCATCTCTTCAGACTTTTCTTCTTTAAAAGCATTATGGCATCCCTGATAAACAACTGTAATCTTACTTTCAGGAACTTTTAAAAACTCAATGACATCCTGTTTTGTCTGTTCAGAAATGGCAATAATTTCGTCTGCCATTTGTGCCGCTTTTTTAAATTTCCAAAGATGAATTTTTCGGTCAAAAAAAGAATAATACTGAGGGTATCTCACGAAAATCAAATCGTGAATTGTCACAATTTTTTTAATAGGCGTTTTGTCCCATTTCAAAGGTAATTCACCGGATAATCCATGAAAAATATCAGCATTTTGTTTTTGAGCATCTTTTCCCATTTTTAATTGTCGGGAAAGCTTTCCTTTGGAAGTTTCAACAAAATGAACATTTGGCTTTTCAAGAATATCTTTTCCTCTTTCGGATTTATTTTTATTGAGTAAAACGTAATCATTTTCAGGATAAAACCGAGAAAGTATCCTTACCAAATCTCTGGAATAGTTGCCTAAACCTGATGTGTTGTGAAAAAAACGCTTTGCATCAAATGCAATTTTCATAGTGTAATTTGTTTTTGAAATTCCTGAAAGGTTCCAAAGATATAGTTTTTACTTTTAAGCCAGCCTATAAATTCATCAAATCTTTCAACCATGTCTTTTCCAGAATTTTTTACGGTAAAACCCGGTAATTTAAATGCTTCATCCTTTATGGCTGAAAATTCCCATGGATGAAAATAAACATTCAGATAATTATCCTTTTTTAAGGTATCCGAGGCTAATTTTTTGTAGAAAAACAAAGGGAAATTATGGAAACTCAGCCAAAATAGAGGTATTCTGAAATTAGGTGACACCGAAGCTGGAACCTGCATGACGTTACCTTCTTTAAAATATGTTCTTGAAACTTTCAAGTTGTTATATCTTCCCGGTAAAAAGGTGGGATTAATGGATGAATTGTAAGAATATCCGGCATTTTCCACTGCTTTTTCATCTACAGGCATCATTCTGGGCATTCGTAATCCTGTTACTTTTACAGAAAACAATTCTTCTAAACGCTCTCTCGATTCCTGTAAATGCTTTTCCTCAAATTCTGAGTGAAACCAAGTGTGAGAAGCTAGTTCATGACCTTCGCTCAATAATCTTTTAATTAAATCTTTACTATTTTCAGCAAAAACTACTGTGGAAAAAAAAGTAGCTTTTACCTGATGTTTTTTAAGAACGTTTAGAATATTTTCAAGTCCGTTCTGAGATATGGAGATTTGTTTATCGAAAGAAATTTCGCCTTTATATTCCAAAGGCATATCAAATTCCTCGATATCAAAACTTAGTAGAACCATTTAAAAATTTTTATTTTTTATAATATAGTTGGGTCTTTCTTTCACCTGCTTAAAAATTTTACCTAAATAAATTCCGATGATTCCCATAATAATGAGTTGGAGTCCTCCGAAAAACACAATCGTCATAATCAAAGATGCCCAACCCGAGATTTCTGTATGAACCACAAAAGCATAAATAACATAACCAATATAACCAATAGCCGCAAGTCCTGAAAAAAGAAAACCTAAATAAGCCGCAATATAAAGAGGTTTTACGCTAAATGCTGTAATCCCAGTAAAGGCAAAAGTGAGCATTTTTTTGAGGTTATAACTGCTCTCTCCAGCAATTCTTTCACAAGCTGTGAAATCAATTCCTGTTTGTTTGAAGCCCATCCAGCTGGTTAAACCACGTAAAAAAAGATCATCTTCCTTAAAATCTCTCATTACCTGAACTACGTTAGCATCCATTAATCTGAAATCTGAACCGCCACCTTTGGTAAGATTGACATCAGAAAGGCTTGATAAAATTTTATAGAAAAAATCTGAAGTTTTTCTTTTGAACCATGAAATCTGTTTAGGATAGGTTCTTATAGTAAAAACCACATCATATCCTTCTTCCCACTTTTTGATCATTTGTGGAATCAATTCGGGGGGATGCTGAAGATCGCCATCCATAGAAATAACAGCATTTCCGTGAGCATTGTCCATTCCTGCTTTTACAGCAGGCTGATGCCCAAAATTTCTTGAAAATTCAATAAATTTTACTTCTTCAAACTGTTTGGAAAGATCTTCCAATTTTTGCTGAGTATCGTCTCTACTTCCGTCGTTTACAAAGATTATTTCGAAATCATAATTCTTTAATCCTGAAAAAACTTCTTTAATTTTTTCATGGACTAAGGCAACATTACCCCCTTCGTTGTAGGCAGGAATGACTATTGAAATTTTCTTCATAAATTAATTCAAAGTATAATCTTTCTCGAAATCCTTTGTTAAAAGTTCATAAATAACTCTGAACCAAACGATAATGCAAGGTACAGCTTTTAGTGAATATTTAATAATATAATTTTTCTTGATAAATTTCGGAAACAAATCTGATGGCGAAAAGCACGTCAAAATAATTACAAAAATTAATAATGCTAAAATTAAAGGCGTCTTTTCTTTTTGAAGCGTATACCAAATCATTACTCCGGCCACTGCAATGATATACGTGGGAGACTCTGAGCCTGAGCTAAATAACACTAAAAACAATAATGTAGAAGCCAAAATCATGAGTTGAAACGCATAATTTTTATATTGTTTTACTCTAATATAAGGTATTACAAATAAGGGAACTCCAAAAGCTAAAAAAGTAAGATTTGAGATCGAAGCATCTCCTAAAATTCTTCTTACAAATCCCATTAAAGAAATATCCTGCATATTTCCTAAAACCTGATTATCATTATTTTTAGAAATGAGAGAATGCGACCAGTCTGAATAGCTTTGAATAACGAAATGCGGACTGGAATAAGCCATTGGAATTACCAAGCAAAGAACAGCAACCACAATACCTGCAAGAATAAATTTCATTTTATTTTTGATAAAAAAGAATTGTGATAATCCTACAATTCCATAAAGCTTCACAAAAATCCCGATAACTATTGCTGTAACAGATTTCACTTCCTTTTTTTCATAAATATACGTTGCTGATAACATTAAAAGCCCAACCAAAGCTATATTAAATTGTAAACTGATAGCCGCAGTAATATATTCCTGTAAACAAAGAAGAGCAAAAAGGGCTTTTTTTGAATCTGAAAATGGCAACTTATGAATGGCATAGAGAAAAACCACTGTATTGGCAATATTCCAAAGAGAAATCCCCAGCCAGTCTGGCATTAAAGCAAACGGAGCAATCAATAAGCTGAAAAATACACCATAATGATTCATATCAAAATAACGTTCAGGATATTGCAAATACAGATTTTTTTCATCAATAGTATTAAAAAATACATTTTTAAAAATCATGTAGTTGTTGATGGCCTGATATCCTCTGGAAAATTTAGAAATCGCAGTTACAACCGCTATAATAAGATAAACCCCAAATATATATTTAGGGTTTAACAGTATTTTAAGAAATTTATCTTTCAAGATTGTGTGTATTAGTTTTTAAAACAAGCTTATACTGCCACATTGTTATCTCTCAACGCGTCATTAAGAGAAGTCTTTTTATCGGTAGATTCTTTTCTCTGACCAATGATCAATGCACATGGAACCTGATATTCACCAGCTGGGTATTGCTTTGTGTAGCTTCCTGGAATTACTACTGAACGAGCAGGAACTCTTCCTTTAATTTCAATCGGAGTTTCGCCTGTTACGTCGATAATTTTTGTAGATGCCGTTAATACAACATTTGCTCCCAAAACAGCCTCTTTTTCTACGTGAACACCTTCCACTACGATACATCTTGATCCGATGAAACAATCGTCTTCAATAATTACCGGAGCAGCCTGAAGCGGTTCTAAAACACCACCGATACCAACACCACCACTCAAGTGAACGTTTTTACCGATTTGCGCACAGCTTCCTACCGTAGCCCAAGTATCTACCATCGTTCCCGAATCTACATAAGCCCCAATATTTACATAAGATGGCATCATGATCACGCCCGGAGCAATATATGCGCCTTCTCTAGCCACTGCATGCGGTACAACTCTTACTCCTTTTTCAGCATAATTTCTCTTCAAAGGCATTTTGTCATGAAATTCAAACGGACCTACTTCAATCGTCTCCATTTTCTGGATCGGGAAATACATAACCACTGCTTTCTTCACCCATTCATTTACCTGCCAACCGTTTTCTGTAGGCTCAGCGGTACGAAGTTCACCTTTGTCTACCAAAGAAATAACTTCTCTAATCACCTTTTGGCTGTCTTCATTCTGCAATAAATCTCTGTTGTCCCAGATATTTTCAATAGTTTGTTGTAACGACATTTCTGTTATTTAATTTAAATTAAAAAATTATACGTCGCCAAAGATACAAAAAAGATCAAGCAAATAATTTTGAAAATTGATAATGCTGAAATGATTTCCGTCAACTTACAACAAACGTCTCACACGATTTTCATAATCTACATAATTTTCACCGTGTTGCTTTAAAAGAAAAACTTCTTCCAGCCTGATTTGGATTTGAATTAAAACAATTCCAAGAATCAAAAATAACAAAGAGATCATCGTCGGAAGAATCATAAAAAAGCCTATTAAGCTTACAATCATTCCAAGAAAAATAGGATTTCGCGAAAATTTAAAAAGTCCGGAAGTGATAAGTTCTGTTCGAGATTCTTCATCAATGCCGATCCGCCATGAGTTTTTCATGTGAATCTGAGCAATAACAACCCAAATGAAACTTAAAATCATCAGAAAAATTCCAACATATTTTAAAATTTTAATATCTAAAAAATGAATTAAGTAAAGCTGAAAAAGATCATCAGAAAAGAGAAATAACAGAATTGTATAAAGAAAAAGCCCAAGAAGGCAAAGCTTAAAGTAACGCCCGATCAATCCATACGCGGAATCGTCTTTCGGAAGCACATTCGGATTTTTACCAATTCTTTTGGCAACGATAAAACTTGCTCTAAAGAAAGCAATGGTGAAAAACAAAATAAAGTATAAAGGAATAAAAAATCTCAGGAAATCTGTCATAATTAATAATTTTCAACAAATCTCTGATTTATGCAAGTGCAATTCTATTGCAAACTATAAAACTCTTCTTGCGTGTAAGTAAGCTTTATTCCAGTATTTTTCGTTTAATGAAGAAATAATAACTCCTTTTGATGTTGATGCATGAATAAATTTCACTTCGCCATCGTTTCCGATATCATGTACAATTCCGACATGAGAAACTCTACTTCCGCCAGCCGTCGCGAAAAATAAAAGATCTCCAGGCTTCACTTCATTAATATCGATTTTGTTACCGGCTTCTGCCTGATCAGATGATCTTCTTGGCAATTTAAAATCATTTTCATCAAAAACTTTCACCGTAAATCCTGAACAGTCGAAACCTGAAGAGGTATTTCCGCCAAATTTATAAGGTGTTCCGATGTATTTTTCGGCATCTTTCAGAATACTGCTGATTGATTTGGAAACTTTTCCGTCAAATTTTGAATCCAGATTTCTGAGATTTTCAGTTTTAGTTACTGTTTTAGAACCTGATTTCTTAGAAGCAACATTTTTTGAACTTCCACAAGAAACGGCAATTATTGAGGCAATAATTAAAACAAAAATTTTATTCCATTTACTATTTTCTGAAAGTAATCTCGTCATCATACGCATCTGATTTTTACTAAAAGTAACTTAATATATACAAATATACATTAATATTAACGATAGAAAGGGCATTGTTGATACTTAAAGAAATGTTAAAAACGAACTTTCAGACAACAAAAAAGCCTGTAAAATTTACAGGCTTTCATTATATTTTTTGAAATTTATCTTATTTCTTTTTACTTTTTTCTCCTTTCCAAGTTCCGGTTCTGATCGGAGTAGGAATTGAATTTCTCCAGTTTCCGTTTCCGTTTTTATCTTTTCTGTTCAGAGTTCCTTTGAATTCACCATCTTCAGGAGTTCCTACAACAGCATTCAAATCTCCAGAATCAGAAAGACGACCAGAGATGTAATAATTTTCCTGATTGTCTTCAGAATGCATTGTTCCCGTTACTTTTCCGTCGCTGGCAACAACTATATTCCAAGTTCCTTTATCTGCTCCTTCGTATGTTCCGGACCAAGTTCCGATGTAATCATAAATCGTATCATCATCCGTACTACATCCCACAAACAAAAGCGTTGTAAATAAAAGTAAAAAAAGTTTCTTCATAGTCTTTTAATAATAGTTTTATGAAATAAATTCCACCTAGTGGAGGATATGGGGATCGAACCCATCACCTTTAGACTGCCAGTCTAACGCTCTAGCCAGATGAGCTAATCCCCCTTACTATGCTTTCTTTTTACAAAAGCCGTACAAAAATAAGTATTTAAACCACATATACAAATAGTTTATTAAATTTTATTTAATAAGATCTGTAATTTGCTATATAATAATCAGTTTTTGTGATGTTTTAAGACAAATAAAAAAAACGTATGCTAATAAATAACATACGTTTCCAAGAAAAATATCTAGTAATGATTATTTCCAGCCACCGCCAAGAGCCTGATAAAGCTCAACAGCAGCCTTCATTTTACTATATTCTGCATTTGAAATATTCAATTCTGCGTTTAATGAATTTACGCTTGCATTCAATACCTCAAGATAGTTTGCCATACCGTAGTTGACCAATTCCTGAGAAAAGTCAACTGATTTTTTGTAAGCATCCAGTTCTTTTTGCTTTAAATCGATATACTGATCCTGCACCGAAAAAACTCTGATCGCATCCGACACTTCTTTTCCAGCGGTAAGAACTGTTTTTCTGAAATTCAGATAAGCCGTTTCTTTGTTCGCCAAACTTACATCGTAATTGGTCTGAATTGCTCTTTTATTCAAAATCGGTTGTGCCAAACCAGCGACTACCGTTGCAAATAAAGAGTTTACGCTGAACAAATGATCAATATCTACCGATTGGAAACCACCGCTTCCGGTAAGCTTCAACGTTGGATAAAACTGTGCTTTTGCCGAATTTGTTAATTCAAAAGCATTCATTAAGCTAAATTCCGCCTGCATTACATCTGGTCTGTTGGCCAATAATTGAGCAGGATATCCTAATTTCAGATCAATCGGAACTTTTTGGCTCGTTAATGTAGATCTTTCAATCGCGTGAGAAGGCTCTCCCATTAAAAGGCTCATCGTATTTTCCAATAGCTGAATCTGTGTATCAATATCAATTAATAAAGATTTAGCATTAAAAACAAGCGCTTCACTTTGCTGAACAGCAACTTCCGTTAATGTTCCTGATTCTTTTAACGCTTTTGTTGTTTCTAAATTCTGCTCACGAACTTTAATAGTTTCTGTGATGATCTTTTTCTGCTCGTCATACGTCAACAATTGATAGTAGGCAGAAGCAATAGATGCCACCAAGTCACTTTTTACCGCTTTATGAGCAGCAACGGTTCCCAGATAAGTTGCCAACTGAGCTTTTTGCTGAGCTTTCAATTTACCCCAAACATCTGCTTCCCAAGCAAGACTGGCTGTAATATCAAACTGATTCACATATCTTCTCGACCCGATGATCTGACCAAACTGTGTATTGATCGACTGCGTTTGGAAAGTATAGTTCGGACCAACTGACAATGTCGGCTGATAGGCTGCTTTACTTTGCTTTAAATAAGCTTCCGCCGAATTAATGCTTTGTAACGCAATTCTTATATCTAAATTATTATCTAAAGCTTTGTTGATGTGCCCCTGAAGTATAGGATCTGTGAAAATTTCTTTCCAAGAAACATTCGCGACGTTTGTACTGTCGGAAGGAAGCATATCTGTACGGAAAAGCTTTTCGTCTACCACATTTTTCGGCCTTTCATATTCTTTTCTTGCCATACAAGATGATACGGCAGCAAGAATAGCGACTGAAAAAGTTATTCCTTTTATGATGTTTAATAAACTCTTCATTATGTAAGGTTTAAAGTTTATTGTTTAAGGTTTTTAGTTTCGAGTCATGTAACTTTAAACTAAAAACCTTAAACGAACTTAATTTATTCTGCTAAATTGATTTCTTCGTGCTTGATAGGTTTCACTTTCTCCTGCAAGGTCTGGAAAATAACGAACAATACCGGAATTACGAAAAGTCCTAAAATAGTACCTATCAACAACCCGATGGCCGCACCCGTTGCAATGGATCTGTTACCAACCGCACCAATTCCGCTTGCTAAAACCAATGGTAATAAACCAAAGATGAAGGCAAATGACGTCATCAGGATCGGTCTTAATCTCGCTTTTGCGGCATTAATGGCAGCCATAACGATGGTTTCACCGTGATTCCTTCTCTGAACCGCAAACTCAATGATCAAAATCGCATTCTTCGCGAGCAACCCGACTAACATGATCAGGGCAATCTGGAAGTAAATATTGTTTTCCAAGCCCATCACTTTTTGCCCAAAGTACGCTCCCATTACCCCAAGAGGAAGAGAAATTACCACTACCAAAGGAAGAATATAACTTTCATACTGAGCCGAAAGGATGAAATACACGAAAATTAAACTTAATCCGAAGATCAAAACAGTTTGAGAACCTGAGTTTAATTCTTCTCTCGTTAATCCTGTAAACTCTACATCATAATTCTGATTCAAGCTTTCCTTAGCTACTTGCTGTACTGCAGCAATTGCATCTCCGGAACTGTATCCTCCAGAGTTTGAACCTGTAATCTTCACAGAAGTAAACAAGTTGTAACGGCTTACAGATTGTGGTCCGTATGCTTTTTTCATCGTCACGAACTGTGAAATCGGAGACATCACGCCTGAACCTGTTTTCACATACAATTCATTAAGATTTTCAATGTTCTGTCTGTTTTCAGGAAGTGCCTGAACCATTACTCTGAACTGCTTACCATACTTGGTAAAGTCAGCGGTATAAATACCTCCAATATATCCCTGCATGGTTGATAAGATATCACTTACCGAAACTCCTACTTTTTTCGCAAGAGGAACGTTTACCTGCATTTCATACTGAGGATATTTTGTGTTGAATGAAGTCTGCGCGAATTCAATCTCCGGTCTCTGCATTAGCTTTCCGATGAATTCATTGGTTGTATTATCCAAATCTGCATATTCACCACCTGCTTTATCCAATAGTACCATCTCAAAACCGGCACTGTTACCAAACCCTGGTACACTCGGCGGCTGGAAGAATACAATTTTAGCATCAGGAACTTTACCCGAAATACCGAATAATTTTTTCGTGATATCTTCAGAAGTCTGTCCTTCTTTTTTACGGTCTTCAAATGGTGCTAATTTAATGAAAGCCAAACCATTATTACTACCATTTCCGGATAAGAAACCTCTACCTGTAGAAATCGTTACGTTCTGAACACCCGGTACTTTCATAGCATTTGCCTGAAGTGTTTTCAAAGCGTTGTATGTTCTTTCCATAGAAGCTCCCGGAGGCAACTGAACATCGGTAAAGATGATCCCTCTATCTTCCGTTGGTACGAAACCTTTCTTCATGGTTGTACTCGCCCAATATAAAATTCCACCTGTAACAGCGAAGATAAGTAACGTTACCCATTTATGTCTCAACAAGAATACAAATCCTCTTCCGTAACGATCTGTTGTTGTTTTAAAAGCAATATTGAACTTATAGAAAAACTTCTGAAGGAAATTTAAATTTTTATATTCTGCATGATGAGCATCGTGTGGCTTTAAGAATAATGAACATAAAACCGGACTCAATGTCAAGGCGTTTACCGCAGAAATTACGATGGCCACAATTAGTGTAATACCGAACTGCTGATAGAAAACCCCTGTTGGCCCAGTGATAAACGTTACCGGAACGAATACCGATGCCATTACCAAGGTGATTGAAATAATCGCTCCCGTGATCTCGTCCATCGCTGCCACCGTTGCCTTTTTAGCATCAGGAATACCGTGCTCCATCTTGGCGTGAACGGCTTCCACGACGACAATCGCGTCATCCACCACAATACCAATTGCAAGTACTAACGCGAATAACGTTAATAAGTTTAATGAATAACCGAATAAATTCAGGAAGAAGAACGCTCCCACAATAGAAACCGGAACCGCAATAGCCGGAATTAATGTAGATCTAAAGTCCTGAAGGAAGATATACACCACGATGAATACCAAAATAAATGCTTCAATCAAGGTATGGATTACCTTTTCAATAGATGCATCCAAGAATTCGTTAGTATCGAAGTTGTATGTATATTTAATTCCCTGAGGGAAGCTTCCTTCCGCTGATTTCAGATACGTTTTAATATTAGCAATAATCTCCTGAGCATTAGATCCCGGCGTCTGGAAGATCCCCATACTGATCGATGGATAGTTTCCGTTTTCCCCGATTCCTGTGTAAGACTGACCTGCCAATTCTACTTTGGCAACGTCTTTCAACATCAGGTTTTGTCCGTCTGCAAGAGATTTAATGATGATATTATCGTATTGCTCTTTATCGTTGAATTTACCAACATATTTAATGATATATTCGAAAGAGCTACCACTGTTTTGCCCTATAGAACCAGCTGCAGCTTCTCTACTCTGCTCGTTGATGGCATTAGTAACATCGGTAGGAGTTACACTGTAAGCCGCCATTTTAGCAGGATCTAGCCAAATTCTCATCGAGTAGTTTTTACCTCCGAAAACGTTGGCATCACCTACCCCATTAATTCTTTTAAGATTGGGAATAACGTTGATATTCAAAAAGTTCTGAAGGTATACATCATCAAGATCTTTATTTTCAGAATAGAAAGACATATACATCAAGGCACTCGTCTGCTGTTTCTGAGTAACAACCCCAGAACGCGTTACCTCACTTGGAAGAAGCGGAGTTGCTCTCGATACACGGTTTTGTACGTTTACCGCAGCAATATCCGGGTCTATACCTTGTTTAAAGAATACCTGAATCTGTGCAGAACCATCATTCCCGGCAGTAGAGGTAATATAATCCATACCTTCCACCCCGTTGATCTGCTCTTCCAAAGGTACTACCACACTTTTCATTACAGTCTCGGCATTGGCTCCGGTGTAGGTTGTACTTACACTTACCGTAGGCGGCGCAATGTCCGGATACTGGGTAACCGGCAGCGAGATCAGTCCTAGCACCCCGAGAATCACAATCAAGATTGAGATTACGGTGGATAAGACCGGTCTGTTTATAAAATTTTTAATCATCTTAGAATTTCGGTTTTATAGATTGAACAAGGCTATCCATTTTCACTGGCTTCGGCTTCACGGCAGTTCCGGATTTTAATCCTCCAATTCCTGCAGCCACAATCATTTCGCCTTTGTTTACCCCTGTTTTAATTAAAGCCATATTGTCGATTCTGTCGATTACATTCACCACAACATTTTTAGCAGTATCTTTTTCCACTTTATAAACGTAAACGATCCCCTGTTGTTCGTAAGTAGCACTTTCAGGAACCACCAAAACATTGTCGTACGTTTGAGGGAATCTGATCGTTCCGCTATTACCGTTACTTAATAATTTCTGAGCATTGGTAAATCCAACTCTGAACTGAATGGTACCTGTTGTAGGGTCAATTTGCCCTGTAATTGCTTCAATTCTACCTTTTTCAGGATAAAGGCTTCCGTTTGCCAACTGTAACTCAACCATCGGAAGATTTTTGATCTTTTCAGGCATTGAAGCTCCCGGAGATTTTTCAAGGAAATCAAAATATTCTTTTTCATTCATTGCAAAATACGCGTAGATCTGAGAAGTATCAGAAACTGTAGTTAAAGCAGTCTGATCTGTTGGACCAACCAAACTTCCCACTTTTAAAGGAAGTCTGCCCACGACTCCGGAAATAGGCGCACGGATAATGGAATATTCGATGTTTGCTTCTACACCTTTGTAATTGGCAACCGCTTGACTTTTAGAAGCCTGAGCTTGTTTTAACTGAGCCTGAGCCTGAGCCAAATTGGCCTGAGCCGTCTGCAACTGAACATTACTGATGATGTTTTTCTGAACCAGTGGTTTCAGTTTATTAACTTCTACATTCGCCGCACTTACAGCTGCCTGAGCTGCTGCAATGGTAGATTCAGCTGCACCGATTCCCGCTTTGGAAGCGGCTGCGCTCTCATTCAGAATATTCGTTTCAAGACGGAATAACGGCTGTCCTTTGGTAACGTACTGCCCTTCATCTACTAAAACCTGAGTGATATATCCCTGTATTTTCGCGCGAACATCATTGTTTACCCTACCTTGAATGGTCGCCGGAAACGTCTGATAGCCCACTATATTTTTTGCCTCCACATTTACAACAGGATATGGTTTTGCGCCATCCTGTTTTGGAGCTTCTTTGTTGCAGGCTGTAAGTGAAAGCGCTGCAATAGAAAGTATAACTAGCTTGTTGTTCATTTTATAGTTTATTAAGAGATTCTTGAATATTTATTATGTTTTTATTTAAAAGTGCCTTATAAGCTTCAATTCTTTCATTGTATTCTTCGTCCTGATTTTTTTTAAAATTGTTGAGGTCATCCAGTAGTTTTAATTCGTCTTGCATCTTTTGAACTATTTTTTCAAATCTTATCTTCTTATATTCATCGTTGAGGAAAAAATACCTTTTCCTTTCATCCATCTTGTTGTGATCTACAATTAATTCTGCATTTAATAGCAGTGAAATACTTGTGGAAACAGAACTTTTACTCGCAGAAAGTACTTCTACAAATTCATCAAACGTAATCCCAACCCGTTCGTGATCGAACAGCAAATAGGCATATATTTTTGATGCTAAAGGAGGAATGTTGAAAATGGCGCCATAAAATCTTACGGCATCCTGAAAAATTTTTTCATCAATCTCTATACTATTATGCATTGTATATAAAATTTGAACAAATGTAGAAATTAGTTCTGAACCAAACGAACAAACTCAATAGAGTTTATAAATATAGGATCTTTTAAAAATTCAATGAAAGTAGATTTAATTTTTTTATCAAATAATAATCTTCTCATATGCCTTTCTCATTCCACCGGCGAGAAAAACCTCTCCACAATAAGAATATCCTTTACTTTCAAGGATTTTAAGCATCGCTACATTATCGAAATTGGTATCTACTTTTACACTTTGGATGTCATGTGATCTTGTAAAATCTTCAATATGATCAAATAATTTTTTAACCAATCCTTGTCCTGCGAACTTTTCATCAACCGCCACACGATGTACCACGACAAATTCTCCATCGCTCAACCAAGCCCCTTCAATTGAGCTATAAGCAGGTTCATCATTCAAAATTAAAGCAACATAAACCGCTACTTCCCCATCCACCGTCATCACATATCCGAAACCTTTTTCGATGTCGCTTTCCACGGTTCCAAGATTAGGATATCCCTGTTGCCACTGCGTACTTCCGTCTAATCTTCTTCTTTCGATGGCCTGTTGCAGAATATCCCAAATAATGTCTCTGTCTTCAATTTCTGCCGTTCTTAGTTTAATTTCTTGCTCCATGTTTATAATAAATTGAAATATTTAAAAGTGTAGTTTATAAAGTTTTTTATGTTAAAAAGCTCATGGACACTATATTCATTGATAGTTTTTATGAGCATAAGTTAAAACAGAATCTCTGTTCATATCAGATAATGATTATTTAAACCCTGAATATTAGCCATTTAATTAAAAATAAATTCATTAAATTTTGTTTACATAAAGATGAATAAGAAGGTCGTTCAGCTTTAATCCTTAGAAATTGGTGCATTATTTCTATACATTATCTTCAGAATAATCATCACAATCAGCATCGTCAGCATCAGAATATTGGTAACCCAAAGCGGTTTTGCATCTTTCATCAAACCGTAAATTACCCAAAGTATGGCATTCAGTGTAAGAAAAAATAAGGTCACCATAGAAAGGTCGTGTCCCGATTTGGTCTTCCACAATTTAATCACCTGCGGTAAAAATGATATTGATGAAATTAACGCTCCTGAGTACCCAATGATTTGTTCTATCATAATTAATATTTTTAGAATTAACCTTAAAGATATTAAAAATAAAACAAAGCTTAAACGTTAAACCTTTGCTTCTAATATAATTTTAAGTTTATTTTTAAGTTTGAAAATATTTTTCGATTTCACTCAATATATTTTATTTAGTTAAAATGTGCGCTATTCAAACCTAACAGGTTTTAAAAACCTGTTAGGTTTAATTTATCATGTTTCCTTTACCTTTTAATTATGGCTGAAAACATTTCGACTTCGCTTAATATGACATCTCTAATATTAAGTGAAATCTGAGTTTAATCAATAAGAACAATCATTAAACCAAAAAAAACCGAAAACTAATTAAAATTAATTTTCGGTTCGAAGTAGTAAAATTTAAAATTATGAAATTGTTTTTTATTGATTTTCACTTTGTTGAAGATAGCCGTCGATTACCTCGAATGCCTTCTTCTCATCTTCCAATTTTACCATTACTTTCAACGATGTAGCTGTGGGCGTAGTCGTAAAAGTAAGATAACTGTTCTCGATCGCATTTTTAATCTGCGCATCGTCTAATTTGGATTTGATAAGCTGTATTTCTGCTTGTTTGTCACTTTCAAAAACTGATACTCTTGTACTTCTTTCCATATTCTTTTCCGTTTGAGTATCTAAATATATGACGTTTTTTTGAAAATTACAAATTATCAGTTTTAAATTTTATTAATATTATTTTCAATTTTATCTAAAGCCAACTTGATTTCTTCCTTCGTAACATTCAGATGCGGACGGAAACGAAGTGACTGATCTCCACATGGTAAGATAATTAAACCATCATTCCAAAGTACTTCTCTTAAAGTATTTCTCTGTTCTGCTGTTGGCAAATCTATCGCACACATTAGCCCTCTTCCTCTTGCATTTGAAATTTTCTTAGGATATTTTTCTGCTAATAATTTAAGCTCTCCCAACAGATAATCACCAACCACTCTTGCATTTTCTACCAAATTTTCTTTTTCAATAACCTCCATCGTCAATTGGAAACGAAGCATATCAATAAAATTACCTCCAAACGTAGAATTGATTCTTGAACTTTCTCTGAACACATTGTCCGGAACTTCATCAAACTTTTCTTTATTCGCCAAAACACCGCAAACCTGCGCTTTTTTACCAAAAGATATAATATCCGGCTTTGCCGTAAAATGCTGGAAAGCCCACATTTTTCCTGTGATTCCGATCCCCGTTTGCACTTCATCAAAGATCAACAGAATATCATTATCATCACAAATTCTTCTTAACCCTAATAAAAACTCATCTCTGAAATGGTTGTCGCCACCTTCAGCCTGAATAGGCTCGATGATGATGCACGCCACTTTATCAGGATTCATCAAAATTGCTTCTTCAATCTGAATTAACGCTAATCTTTCGTTCTTAATAGTTTCTTCTAAATTCTCTTCCGTAATCGGGAAAGTTAATTTAGGATTTAAGATTCTTGGCCATTCAAACATCGGAAAATACTGATACTTTCTTGGATCTGAAGTATTTGTTAAGCTCAACGTATAACCGCTTCTTCCGTGAAAAGCCTGTCTGAAATGGATGCAAATTCCAGCTTCTGTATCAAGACCTTTTGCGAAATTCTTGCGTGTTTTCCAGTCGAAACAAGCTTTCATCGCGTTTTCAACGCCCAATGTTCCACCTTCAATGAAAAAAGCATACTGCAGTTCTTCAGGAATTACCACCCTTTCAAAAACTTCTAAAAAGTGTGCATATTCCTCAGAGTAAACATCTGCCAACGTCGGCTTGTTCACCGCCATTTTTCCTAACCAAGCCGATTTTTCAACAAGATAAGGGTGATTATACCCCACAGATGCCGAAGCGAACATGGAGAACATATCTAAATATTCTCTATTGGTTAGTTTGTCATAAAGCCATGATCCGTGAGATTTTTCAATATCCATTACGAAATCAAAACCATCTGCCAACACGTGTTTACCAATGGTTTCTTTTACTTTATTTGCCTGTATATCAATTATTGTTTGTTCCATATTGTTTTAAAATTTAGTGATGAAGGAATTCAGAGATTTAGAAATTTGTGATTGGTCATTTCTGAATATCTAAATCTCTGAATTTTTGAATTTTTTAAACTTAAAGTAAATTCTTACAAATCAAACTTAATCCCTTGTGCTAAAGGAAGATTGGTTGTATAATTTATAGTATTGGTTTGACGTCTCATATAGTATTTCCAAACGTCTGATCCAGATTCTCTTCCGCCTCCGGTTTCTTTTTCTCCACCAAAAGCACCGCCGATTTCTGCACCGGAAGTTCCGATATTTACATTAGCTATTCCGCAATCTGAACCTGCATGAGAAAGGAATAATTCTGCTTCTCTCAGATTTTGCGTCATGATTGCAGAGGATAACCCTTGTGGCACATCATTCTGAATCGCAATCGCTTCGTCTAACGTTTTGTATTTAATTAAATATAAAATCGGGGCAAAAGTCTCGTGCTGAACGATCTCATAAGAATTCTTCACTTCAGCAATACATGGTTTTACGTAGCAACCGGATTCGTAGCCTTTTCCTTTCAACACTTCACCTTCAACGATGAATTTAGCACCTTCTTTCTTCCCTTTTTTAATCGCTTCCTGATACATATTTACCGCATCGGTATCGATAAGAGGACCTACGTGATTGGTTTCATCCAAAGGATTTCCGATCTTTAATTGTCCGTAAGCTTTTACCAGTCTGTTTTTCACTTCATCGTAAACGCTTTCGTGAATAATCAGCCTTCTTGTAGATGTACATCTTTGTCCAGCTGTTCCTACAGCTCCGAAAACGGCACCGATGATCGACATATTAATGTCTGCATCTTTAGAAATAATAATCGCATTGTTTCCACCCAATTCAAGAATAGATTTCCCGAATCTCTGAGCCACATTGGTAGAAACCATTCTTCCCACTCTTGTAGAACCTGTGAAAGAAACCAAAGCCACTCTCTTATCGTCAACTAATTTTTGTCCGATCTCGTGATCTGCCACCAACACACTTGAAATTCCGTCTGAAAGATTATTTTCCTTTAAAACTTCATTCATAATGTTCTGACAAGCAATCGCACAGAACGGAGTTTTTTCAGACGGTTTCCAGATCGTTACGTTACCACAGATCCAAGCCAATGCTGTATTCCAAGCCCAAACTGCTACCGGAAAGTTGAATGCCGTAATGATTCCTACAATTCCCAGTGGATGATACTGCTCGTACATTCTGTGTCCAGGTCTTTCGGAGTGCATGGTGTAGCCATGAAGCTGTCTTGAAACTCCCACAGCAAAGTCGCAGATGTCGATCATTTCCTGAACTTCACCTAAACCTTCTTGCAAAGATTTACCCATTTCATAAGAAACAAGTTTTCCTAAATCGTCCTTATATTGTCTTAATTTCTGACCAAGCTGTCTTACAATTTCCCCTCTTTTAGGAGCCGGAATGAGTCTGAACTCTTTAAATGCCTTTTCAGCAGTTTCGATCACCTTATCATAATCTGATACTCCGGAAGTCTTTATTTTAGCAATTAAATTGCCATCTACAGGAGAATAGCTTTCTATTGTCTTTCCTGATGCAAAATATTTTCCGCCTACTGAAGTTCCTTTATTTTCATCTTTAATTCCTAGATTTTTGAGTGTTTTCTCGATTCCAAAATCCTTTACTTTTTTAGACATAAATATTACTTTTCGTTTTGCCTAAAGTTAAAAATATTATGCGAACCGCAAAATTTTAATTTTTTTAACGTGTTTTTTATTTGGACTAATTATAAACATGCTTATCTTTGTAGGGTAATCATTTGAATTTCAGAAATGGAAAATAATAAGACGATCAACGAGCCGGCTACAGAGGAAAAGAAACCATCGAAATGGAAAAGCCTGGTGAAGAAATTTGGAATCGGTGGAATTATATTTTTTACCGTAAAAGGAATTATTTCTTCTACTCTTATTTATTTTCTTGGAAAAAATGCGTGGAGCGTGATTGCAGGCTATTTTACAGGAATATTTGATTAATTTAATTGAGATAAAAAAACACAGAAAGCAGAGATTTTTTCTCTGCTTTTTTATTTTGAAGGTCTTCTCTTCCACTTCATTCAGACTGATAATGCTAATTTTATCTGTAAATATCTAAATTGTCGAAATTTTCAACAATAGATATAAAAGATTACTCTTTCTTTTTCCTTCCCGAATTCGTTAAACTTTGATGCAGCAAATACTCAATCTGCCCGTTTACACTTCGGAATTCATCATTCGCCCATTTCTCCAAAAGCTTGTATGTGGACTCATCGATCCTTAAGACGAAAGATTTTTTGCCTTTGTTTTCTGATGGATTCTGAGCTTTTTCTGATTTCATTTTTTTTACTTTTCTGATTTCTTGCTTGATGTCTTTTGTTTTTTAACCCAAAGGGCGCAAATATTTTTTTTAATTTGCTGTGAATATTTTTGTTCGCAAAGGCGTTTCACTCAGCAAATGATAATTATGAGGGCTTCGAGAGCCTCAGCCTGACAAACCTAATCCTAATTGAAACTCTTTGCTTTAAGCTTTACAAAGCAAAATTTAATTATTAATTCTTCATTATTAATTATAAAGCGTTCCCGCATTCAAAATTGGAGTTGCGGCTTTTTCGCCACAAAGAACGACCATTAAATTGCTTACCATTGCTGCTTTTCTTTCATCATCCAACTCAACGATATTATCTTCTGAAAGTTTTTTCAAGGCTAAATCTACCATGCCAACTGCGCCTTCCACAATTTTAGTTCTTGCTGCCACAATCGCTGTTGCCTGCTGTCTTTGAAGCATCGCTCCGGCAATTTCGGAAGCATACGCCAAATGTGTAATTCGGGCTTCCTGAATCACAATTCCTGCAGGAGCTAATCTTTCGAGCAATTCACCTTCTAAAATTTTATTTACCTGATCACCACCGTCTCTCAAAGTAATATCTGCATGTTCATCTTCCAGATTATCATAAGGAAAGCTTACCGCCAAATGTCGCACCGCTGCTTCACTTTGCATTCTCACATAATCAGAGTATCTTTCCACTTCGTATGCCGCTTTATAGGTATCTCCCACTTTCCAAACCAATACCGCCGCAATCTCAATTGGATTACCCATTTTATCGTTCACTTTCAAAGTTTGTCCTTGAAGGTTTTCTGAACGCAAACTGATTTTTTGAGAAGAATACAAAGGATTAATAAAGAACAATCCGTTCTCTTTTACTGTGCCCACATACTTTCCGAAAAAGTTCAAAACTCTTGAGTGATTAGGCTGAATAATCATCAATCCTTTCAATAAAAAGCATGATAGAAGAAAACAGATCAATGCCACACCGACCAGTAAAATATTTGTTTCAACTGAGGTGATAAACAAATAAGCCGCTACGATAAATAAGCCTAAACAAATAACCAATGTAAGGTAACCTGAAATTGGTTTTAGGATTTTTTCCATAAATATGATTTTTAAAATTTGATATTATTTTGATATCATAAAGATAGTAATAATTTCTTTTGTCTTGAAACAAAAGAAACAAAAATTCAAGACTTGGAAACTGAATGCTAAAAATTAAAATTTAATCCTAAAATTCCCAAAACTCGCGCGAATTCAAAACCGATTTGTTAATTGAATATTTGTGTCGCGCTTCGAACAGTGGAAATTTTTTAACGGATTAATTTTTAATTTTCTTAATGCTTCAGTTTCCTAAGTCTTTAAATGTTGCACAAAAAAATCCCTGAAAAATTAATTTCAGGGATACTGTTTTATTTATAAATGGAATTTATTTTTTGTTTAACGCTTTAAATTTAAAGAAAGAAACAGCTGATAAAAGTGCCATTGAAGCTAATCCGATATACACCCAAGCCGGAACCGGAACCGGATCTCCTGCTGCGTAAGAGTGCAGACCGCTTAGGTAATAATTAACTCCGAAATACGTCATAACCATTGAACAGAATGCAAACATTGTCGCTACATGGAATGCCCATTTGCTTCTCAATCCCGGAACTAATCTCATGTGCAATACAAATGCGTACACCATGATCGAAATGAAAGCCCAAGTTTCTTTCGGGTCCCAGCTCCAGTATCTTCCCCAAGATTCATTTGCCCAGATTCCACCTAAAAAGTTCCCAACTGTTAATGCAAATAAACCAATCGTTAAAGACATTTCAGAAACAATAACCAATTCCTTCAATGTCGTATCATGGTGAATTTTATACGTTTCTTTATTTGAAATAATATAGAATACCAATGAAATTACGGCAATAATCATCGACAAGGCGAAGAAACCGTAACTTGAAGTAATAATCGCAACGTGAACGATCAACCAATATGATTTCAATACAGGCACAAGTGGCGTAATCTGTGGATCAAGCGCTGAACCTCCGTGTGCAAACCCCATCATAATAACCGCTACCATAAATCCGGCTGCAGGAATCAAAGCGTTTGAATTTCTATATAAAATTAAACCAGCAGTAATACCTACCCAAGAGATGAAGATAATAGCTTCATAACCGTTACTCCAAGGTGCGTGACCAGAAATATACCATCTCGCCACCAATCCTAAGAAGTGGAAAGCGTAGCCTATAATTCCAATAACAATAATTGCTTTAATAGCCTTGTTTAAAACTTTATTTTTCTTGAATAATTCAACAAAACCAAGAATGAGAAGCAAACCTCCAACAATGGTATAGAAGATTAATAATTTAAAGTTGATGTTTACTTTATTCATGAAAACCTCAAGATCTACTTTAGATTTTGAAGGAACAACTGCTTTACCCCATTTTTGCTGATAATCTGAAAGTTTTGATAATTCAGCATCTGCCTTAGACCAGTTTCCGTTTTGTTGAGCCTGTAAAACTTCTGCAAAATAAGGCCCCATTACCTGCTGAGATTCCATATCTGGTTCGAACTTTTGATCCAACCAAGAATGCCATGTATGATTCGCATCATTTTTTACAGGAACGATTCTCATAAACTGTCCGCTGAAAAATTCGTTGAAAATCTGAACTCTTTCATTTACAGCAATTACTTCTTTATCATAATTTGTCTGTTCAGACGGTTTTTTACGGAAAGCAGCATTGTAATCACTTTCAAGAATATACGTTAAATTTCCGTTTTTATCTGCCGGGAAAAGGTTCATTAATGACGTGTAATCGTCATCATTAGCCTTTGTTTTTTGCTTTAATGCATCACCACCTTTTGAACCGATTTTAATCATCGGAACCATCGTCCAGCTTGGTGTATCTGTATTTACTGATAAAAACCATTGGTCTGCAGTAAGCGATTTGCCGTCCGTTCCTTTGAACTCGTCTTTTTTATACAGTTTTCTTAAAACATCTAAAGCTTCGGTGTTGATCGGAACAATTCTTCCTTCAAAATTCTGCACCAAAAGATGTCCGAATTTTTCTGCATGCTCTGCGCTGATCTTATTTCTTGCAATAATTTCATCAGCAGAAACCACTTTCATTTTACCAAAAGGCTGTGCGCCTTGCGGACGAATTGTTTCAGAACCTGTATCGTGTGTATGACCATCACCTTCAACGTGAATATGCTCTCTGCTTCCATCTGTAGTTCCGTGGGTTTCAATTTTCTGAGCATTCAAACCGAAACTTAAAAGCAATAAAACAACAGCAACCGTTTTCTTTTTATTTACATCTTTCAGCATTTTATTTAATTTCCAGAAGTGCGTTCCTTTCCAGAAGAACATAAAGAACATTCCTCCGAATAAAAATGTATATCCGATATAAGAAATTAAAGTTCCCCAATAATCGTGGTTTACAGAAAGTACTGTTCCCATTCTGTCCGGATCGAAACTAGACTGGAAGAAACGGTATCCTTTATGATTCAAAACGTGGTTCATATAAATTTTAAAAGGCGTTTCTTTTCCTTCGTCGATAATTTTAATGTGGCTTTCATAAGCACTCGGCGATGAACTTCCGGGATAAGTCTCCATCACGAAATCATCTAGTTTAAGTGCAAAAGGAGTGTTGTAAACTTTAGGTCCGAAACCTAACATGATATTCAAACCATCCATTGTGATTTGTTTGAAACCATTCGGATTTCCTTTTTCAACTGAAAGTTCAACCAATTGTTTTGTTTTTGGCCCCTGAATTTCAACTTTCAACATATCAGGAACGTTCTGGTCTTTTTTTCTGTCACCTTCAATCGCTAACAGTTTGCCTTTTTTAAGACCTTCAGGAACAACCAGTTTCAACTCATTGATCGTGTATAAACTTCTCATGGCCAACGGCTGGAATTCGTCTTTCGTTGTATTTCCTGTCGCCTGAGTCGCCATCGTCATATACGTTGCATCTACAGGAGTTTTGATGAACAATTTTCCACCTTCATTTCTAAATTCAACTGCGCCATCAATTGCTCTGTTGAAAGTTACCAATGTACCGTTGATTGATTTAGTTTCTCCCGGTTTGATGTAAATATTTTGTCTTCCGGTATTTCCTGTTGAAACCAGGTGAAGATATTCAGCACCATTAGGATCAGCAATTAAGCTGTCTTTTTTTCTCTGAATATAATCTTTAGCTTCAATTTTCACCGTTTTTCCGTGGAAATCATAAGTCGCATTGAAATCTTTATGCAACGGAGACATCATATAAGGAATATCCTGATAATCAAGAGCATCACCTTTTTCTTCGATTTTAATTTTAAAGAAATTTTTGTCGGTTACAATTTCGTTAGATGTTTCCCCTTCCCGAATGTGCATTGTACCTTCAAAACTGATGTATCTTGTGATAGCACCTCCGACGAAGATCAATACAAATGCTAAGTGGAAAACCAAAATCGGCCATTTTTCTATTTTCCAAAGTCTATATCTTCCGATATTTCCGATGAAGTTGAGAATGAGCAATAGCATGATTAATTCAAACCATTTTGCTTCATAAATTAGTGCTTTTGCCGTGGGCGTTCCGTAATCATTTTCAAGGAACGTTGCATAAGCCATCGCGAACGCGTAAACCAGCAACAATACAGCCATTGTTCTGGTTGAGATAAGAATATCTTGGAGCTTCTTCATGATTTATATACTTGACATGCAAAAATAAGCATGTAAAACCACAAAGACGTTAAAAAAAGCTGTTTTTTATCACTTTAGCCCCTGTTTACGCTATTTTGAATCATTCTTAATAAGCTAATTTAAATTGAGAAAAATTTAAATTGTAATCTCTGAAAAATATGAATTCATAATAGCAATTCTAGTTATTGAGCAATTCTATTTACAAAATATTTAAATTTGACTTAAAATAATAATATATAGCATGTTACAGCACCAAAAGAGATAGATTCCTGATTTTAAAGAAAAATTTAAACTGAAAATTATTTACCTAAGACAGTTCTTTTTCTGATTTTACTTAAAAATTCATGAGAAATCCCAAGATAAGAAGCAACCTGCTGTTGAGTTAATCTTTGTTCCAAAGTTGGATATTTTTCAAGAAACTCGATATAACGTTTATCTGCTGTTTTATGCATTAGAGATAAAATCCTTCTTTGCAGCGAAATAGAAGTCTGCTGATTCATGATCCTGAAGAGTTTTTCTACTTGTGGCATAGTTTCGTACAACAAATTCTTATCTTTTTTAGAGATCATCAACACCTCGCTATCTTCCAGTGCCTCAATACTTAAAGTACTTGGGACATTATTGATAAGGCTATCGAGATCTAAAATCCACCAGTTTTCAACAGCAAAATATAAAGTTTGCTCCAAACCTTCTTCGTTCATAAAATATACTTTAAAACATCCGCTCGTTACAAAACCTTCAAAAAGGCAATATTCTCCTTCGCTAAGAACAACTTCTCTTTTTTTAAATTTTTTAAGCTCAAAAGGAGCCGAAAATTGTTTGAATTCTTCTTCAGAAAATTGAACACGTAATCCGATGTTTTTATATAGTTTTTCCAGCATTTTATCTTTTTTAACGAATAAAGATACCAATAATTATTGGTATCCTTACTTATAAAACTAATCATTTGTGTTTTGTTTTATTATTTTCCTTTAAGGTAATCTTGCGTGTTTACAATTTTAGCATAAAGGTTATCCAGTGCAGAAATACCCGCAAGGAAAGATTCGTGAACAGTAGCAGCCGGAACCACTTCACCATTCAATTCTCTGTCTCTTGTTGCACAAGCATCCCCAATTACTGTATTGTTGTACCCAAGATCGAAAGCAGCTCTTGTTGTAGACTCTACACAAACGTCTGTCATCATCCCTGTAATTACAAGATTTTTGATGCCCTGAGCTTTAAGATATTCCTGAAGATCTGTTTCTCTGAAACTGTTTGGATAATGTTTGATGATTACTTTTTCATCCTTATTAGGCGCTACCAAAGCATTGATTTCCGCTCCCGGAGTGTTTGGTAAAAAGAAAGTAGCTCCTGCGTTGGTTGCAATATGCTTGATATGAATGATTGGCATTTTTTTAGATCTGTAATATTCCAACATTTTCTTTGCGTTTTCACCCGCTTCTTTTGCGCCTACCAATTCCATGCTTCCGCCAGGAAAATAGTCATTTTGCACATCTATAATTAATAATGCAGTATCCGATTTAGTATTTTTTACATTATCTGAATCATGACATCCTACTAAAACCATCAGCATTAAAGATAACAATCCTAAGAATAGTTTTTTCATTTTTATTGAATTTGAATTAAATTTTAAATTATTGACCATTTACAAATTGTGCTGTTGTTTTCACTTTAGCATATAACCCTCCAAGAGAATTTAATCCCGCCAAATAAGACTTCTGAACATTTGCAGCACTTACTGTTTTTCCGTTCAGCGTTCTGTCTCTCGTAGCTGTCGCATCTGTGATTACAGTATTATTGAATCCGAAATCGAAAGCAGCTCTTGTTGTAGAAACCACGCAAACATCCGTCATCATTCCGGTGATGGTAAGGTTTTTAACCCCAATACTTTTCAGATATTGCAGCAAATCTGTATCTCTGAAACTGTTCGGATAATGCTTTACAATTACTTTTTCTCCTGATTTTGGAGTAACCAATGCGTTGATCTCCGCTCCGGCAGTGTTTGGTAAAAAGAAAGTAGCTCCGGCATTCGTTGCAATATGCTGAATATGAATTACAGGCTTACCTTTTGCTCTGTAAGCCGCCAGCAATTCTTTTGTTTTTTGCCCTGCTCCGTCAGCATTTACCAACGTCATTTTTCCACCAGGAAAATAATCGTTCTGAACATCGATAATCAGAAGCGCACTGTTGTCAAAATTTGTACTTTGAGCAAAAGCATTCTGCAAAACAGACGTTAAGAAAACACATGCGACCACACAGGTCTTTAAAAGAAACTTTATCATTTGTGTGAAAATTTTAAATTAATTTTTATAATAGCTTTTAAATTATTTCAAATAATCTTCAGTTGTCATTACATTCGCGTAAAGTCCGCCCAAAGCCGTTAACCCGGCAAGATAACCTGTATGAATGTCTTTTGCTTCAACTGTTTTACCATACAATTCTCTGCTTTCAGTAGCACAAGCATCGCCGATTAAAGTGGTATTAAAACCATTATCCATTGCAGCTCTCACTGTTGCATCTACACAAACATCAGTCATCATTCCGCAAACCACAAGATCTTCGATTCCCAAAGCTCTCAGGTAGCTTAAAAGTTTTGTTTCTCTAAAACTGTTCGGATAATTTTTCTGAATAATTTTCTCATCCTCTAGCGGTTTTACACAATCATTAATTTCAGCTCCGTAAGTATTTGGCAAAAAGAAATCAGCACCTTCATTGGTTGCGATATGCTGAATATGGATAACCTCTATTCCTTTTTCACGAGCATCTTTCAATAATTTACCCGCATTTTCACCTGCGATTTCCGGTTGATATAAAGTATGTGTTCCTCCAACGAAATAGTCGTTTTGAACATCGATAATTAAAAGTGCGTTTTTCATAATGATTTTATTAATTATTTAATTTTACACTTGCAAAGTTATACCGTGGAAAGCGCAATACATTTGAACTAGTTCAAAAAGTGATTTATGCAAATCTTCTTTATAAAATTATCTATCATTAAACTTTTTTAAAAAGGATGGATCTTGTAAAAGAAAATGCGAAATATTCCGTTTAATTCTTAAATTTGGCCAATGCAAAAGAATCTTTATCTCATCATCATATCATTTTTTCTTGTGAGTTGTTATACGTATCAGGTAAAAAAACAGCCTGATCCAGCCTCAGCAGAAACAAAATCCGGATCAAAAAAAACAGCTACTGCGAATAATGACATTGCCCTTCAAGCAAAAAGCATCACGGAAGCGCCTCAAAATTTGAGTTCGCCACAACCGCCCGCTCCTATGAGTATTCAGGAGAAATTGACTCCCAATAAAAATGTGAGAATTGAAGTTGATGGCAAAACTTACAAAGTAATCGTGGATCGTTGGGAAAGCGACAGCTTGGTTGCCCATCCGATTCGTAGTCCTAAAAAAATTCTGAAATTCCATAAGAACCAAATCAATAGTGAAAAAATTGCTGAAAAACGTTTTTCACAACCTATTGCAGATATTATCACTGTGGCCGTTTACACCGGAATTGGCGTTTTAGTTTGGTCGCTTTTGAAATAAATTCATTACAATTTATACAATATTGAAAGTCTTTTAAAGTTTTAAAAGGCTTTTTCTTTTGTTGGCTAAAATATTGTATTTAAAATCTATTCTAAAAAAAGAAAGACATCATTCAGACAAGTTAAAAAAGTTTTACGATACAGTTTAAAACATATTTTTTACTATTTTTAAATCAAAACAAAGGAAAATTTAGACTGATAATTCAATTATTTTAAATATTTTTAATCAAAATTATTCAAAGAAAACAAAACGAAAAAGCCTTTTGTGAAAGGCGAAATTTACCATTCTTTTTAAATAAAAAAGATTCTTTGAATGTTGAAAAAACACTAAATTTGCCCACATTATATTATGGATAAAAAGACACAAAACACGCAGCAGGAATCGCCTGATAAAGGCAAATTTTTATCAAAGCCACGAGTATTTTCGGGGCTCACGTTTATTCTTTTTTCTATAGTTCTTACGTTTTCATTTGTTTCTTATTTAACAAACTGGAAGGCAGACCAAAGCCAGGCAGGAACTATGCTCGATAAAAGTATAAAATCTTCAAATATTTTTGGAAAATTGGGAGACTGGCTCGGAAATATTTTCATTTTTGAAAGTATCGGGGTCGCTTCTTTTATTATAGCCTTTTTATTTTTGGTTTTCGGAACAATTATTCTGAAAAAGAAAATCTTCAAGCCTTGGAAAACCGTTGGTCACTCTTTGTTTTTCATTTGCTGGCTTCCTATTTTATTCGGAGCCATTACAAAAGGGCAAGGCGTCTTGAGCGGCGTTTACGGATACCAGATTATGGATTCTTTGAATGCCATTATCGGAAGTTACGGTCTTTGGCTGGTTTTGATTTCGAGTATTATCCTGTATTTCGTATTGGAATTTAATTTAAGACCAAGTTCAATTAAAAATAAATTCAACGAAATCAACGAAAATACCATTGGAAAAGTAAAATCGATGATGCCAAGTTCTGATGAAAACTTTGAAGCAGACGAAGAATTAATCGAAGAAATTGAAACGCCAGAAGAAATTCAACAAGTAAAAGCTGAAGAGCCCAAGGTAACCGTAACAGAAGTTGTTCAAAAACCGGCTCCTAAATTTACAGAACCGGAACCAGTGAGCGTTCCGAAAGGATTTCCTGAAGTTCCGGTTTCTACCAATTTAGATACGATCGTTACGCCAAATCATACTTCATTTGAAGAAGACAATAAAAATGATTTTTCAAACTCGATTAATTTAAACGTAAATACAAAACCTAACTTTCCGACGTCAACTCCGGAACAGGCTTTTGATCTTCATCCAACGCCTACTCCGACTTCGGTCGCAGCAGTTTCAACAGCAGTAAAAGAGGAAATTAAATTTAATGTTGAGGTAGCTCCGGTTGTAGATATTTTAGACGATTCCGACAGAAAATCTCAGGAATTGGTAGATCAGCACGGTCTTTACGATCATAAGCTTGATTTGGCTAAATTCCAGATGCCACCTGTTGAATTGTTGAAAGATTACGGAAACGAAGAAATTTCTATTAACAAAGATGAATTAGAAGAAAATAAAAACAAAATCGTTGGATTGCTGAAAAACTTTAACGTAGGAATTTCTGAAATTAAAGCGACGATTGGGCCAACTGTTACTTTATATGAAATTGTACCGGAAGCGGGAATTCGTGTGGCAGCCATTAAAAAACTGCAGGATGATATTGCGTTAAATCTTTCGGCTTTAGGAATCAGAATTATTGCTCCGATGCCTGGAAAAGGAACGATTGGGATTGAGGTTCCGAGAAAAAACCCTACGATGGTTTCTATGCGTTCGGTGATTGCCTCGCAGAAATTCCAAAATACAGATATGGATTTGCCTGTTGTTTTCGGTAAAACGATTTCGAATGAAATTTTCATGGCCGATCTTTCAAAAATGCCTCACTTACTAATGGCGGGTGCAACGGGACAAGGTAAATCGGTTGGGATTAACGCAATTTTGACTTCTCTTCTTTACAAAAAACATCCAAGCGAACTGAAATTCGTAATGGTGGATCCTAAAAAAGTGGAACTTTCTTTATACTCAAAGATTGAAAGACATTACTTAGCAAAACTTCCTGATGCAGAAGAAGCGATTATTACAGACACCAACAAAGTAATCAACACGCTGAACTCTCTTTGTATCGAAATGGATACGAGGTATGATTTGCTTAAAAATGCTTTCTGTAAAAACTTAAAAGAATACAACAAAAAATTCACGGAAAGAAAATTAAATCCTGAAAACGGTCACCGTTATTTGCCATACATCGTTTTGGTGGTGGATGAGTTCGCCGATTTGATCATGACAGCCGGAAAAGAAGTAGAATTACCAATTGCCAGATTAGCACAGCTGGCGAGAGCGGTTGGAATTCACTTAATTGTTGCAACACAAAGGCCCTCTGTAAACGTAATTACAGGTATGATTAAAGCCAACTTCCCTGCGAGAGCGGCATTTAGAGTAATCTCAAGTGTCGATTCAAGAACGATTTTAGATTCGCCGGGTGCAGACCAGTTGATCGGTAAAGGAGATATGCTTTATTTTAATGGAAATGAAATTTTAAGACTTCAGTGTGCTTTTGTAGATACGCCTGAAGTTGAAAGAGTGGCAGAATTTATTGGCGAACAGAAAGGATATGCTTCGGCATTTATCCTTCCGGAATATGTTTCTGAAGATTCTACAAGTACGGTAAGTGCTTTTGATCCAAATGAAAAAGATGCGTTGTTTGAGGAAGCAGCAAGAATTATTGTTTCGACTCAGCAAGGTTCGACGTCTATGCTTCAGAGACAATTAAAGTTAGGCTACAACAGAGCAGGAAGAATTATGGATCAGCTGGAAGCTAGCGGAATTGTAGGCGGTTTTAATGGTGCAAAAGCAAGAGAAGTTATTATCAGCGATCTTCATTCTTTGGAACAGTTTTTGGAAGACCTGCGCAGTTAAGCATAAATAAAGGATTTAGGTTTAACCTTTAAGACTTATAAAAATCTAAAATTAAAAGATTAAGAAAAAAATGAAAAGTATTATTTCAAAAATTATATTAGGAAGTTTTGTTGTGGGAGCCGTTGGTTTTTCTAACGCACAGAAAATTGATGCGAAGGCTAAACAAATCTTAGACGACATTACAGCAAATTATAAATCTAAAAAGAATTCGTATTTCAAATTTTCATTCGGAAGCGGTGTAAACGGTCAGGTAGCCAAAACGGAACCCGGAATTTATTACACAGCAGGCGATAAATACAAACTGAAGATCATGGATACTGAGCAGATTTTTGACGGCAATAAAATCTACAACATCAGCGCTGATGATATGGAAGTTACCATTGCCAAGCCTAACGGAAGCAGTACCATGTTCTCTCCTATCAATTATCTTACCACCTACAGAAACGATTATAATGTAACGTACGGAGGTAAGAAAAACGTAAATGGCGTGAATGTAGATTTCATAAAATTGACTCCTGTAAAAGCAAACGGATTAAAATATGTTTATCTTTTTGTAGATTCGGCGAAAAAGCAAATGGTAAAACTAGAACAACACGGAAACAATAAAGATGTTGCCGTAATTGCTATCAAAGAATACAAAGAAAATCAGGAATTAGATCCTAATATGTTTGTTTTTGACAAGAATAAGTTTAAAAATTACGTGATTACAGAATTGTAAAATAAAGAAAGTGAATAAGGCAGAGGAGCGATTTAGCGTAGAAGCCATTTTCTTTCATAAAAATTTCATAAAATATAAGAGCTGCAAAGAAAACTTTGTGGCTTTTTCATTAATTTTGGCGCATGTTAAAAATACTAGATCGATATATCATAAAAACCTTCTTTGGACCGTTTTTCTTTATATTCAGTGTATTGTTTTTCATTTTTATTGTAAACATTATCTGGGTTCAATTGGGGCAATTTATGGGAAAAGGATTAAGCTACTGGCAAATCCTTAAATTACTTTTTTATCTTGGGGTAAGCGTCGTCAGCTTGGTACTTCCGTTGACGATTCTTTTGGCAAGTATCATGTCATTCGGAGAATTTGGAGAGCGGTACGAACTTGCCGCCATGAAAGCCGCCGGAATCTCACTAACACGAGTAATGCTGCCGTTATTTGGCGTAACCACCATTCTCGCTATCCTACTCTACTTCTTCTCTAATAATATTATTCCGGATTTCCAGAAGAAGGCAAAGAATATGCTTTTTAACATCGCACAAACCAAACCCGCATTGAATTTCACTCCCGGTCAGTTTCTCGATCAGCTTCCCGGATATATGGTGAAATTTGATAAGATTTATGGTGAAAACGGTGAAAACATAGAAGGGGTTTTCGTTCATAAAAAAGCAAGTAACTACGAAAATCAACAGACCATCGTTGCTGAAAAAGGGAAATTTGCTCCGGCTGCCAATAAAAACTTTTTAAAATTGGTTTTATATAACGGATATATTTATGAAGACAATATTAAAGGTGGCGACGCAAGGCAGAAACAACCCGATCAGGCGATAAAATTCGATACGTTGGTTTCGCATTTCGACATTAGCGAAATCATTAATCAGGCTATTGAAAAAGAACAAATTACAGACGATTACCGCTTCAATACCTATACCGAGCTTAATACGACCATTGCGAAAATTAAGAAAGATAATCAGACGTTTTTTACCACGGTAAGCAGCGACGCGATGAATCAGGCAAATCCTGTGATTGGCTATATGGATCAAAATAAATCTAAAGCTAAGCCAAAACAACAGGTAAAACTAGACACTGTAAAAAGCAATAAAAAGCTTGAAATGATTTTCAATGCACATAGCAGACTGGATAATCTTAAAAATACGGTGGATGGGAAAACTACTGAGATCAAACAAAATGTAAAGTACTTCAGTAAAGTTATTATTTATCAACAGAGAATTCTTTCTTATTCTGTAACGTGTATTATTTTCTTTTTAATTGGTGCGAGTTTAGGTTCCATCATCAGAAAAGGAGGAATGGGAGTTCCGGTGATTATTGCTATCGTGATTTTCATCATATTTTATGTAATGAATCTCGGAATCGAAAACGTTGCATGGGGCGGAACAATGGATCCTTATTTAGCAGCATGGCTTCCGAATATGATCTTGCTTCCTTTCGGAATTTGGATGACATTTAAAGCACTGACCGACTCTCAGTTGTTTGATGCTGAAAAATACAAAGCATTCTTTAAACCAATCAGAAAGCTGTTTGTAAAAAGCGAAGAACACAAACGTTATCAATAATTATTTAATTAAAAATTTCGAAATAATAGTAAAAGATTCAGAGTTTTCTGGATCTTTTTTATGGTATATTAATTTTATTTATTTAATCTTTAATTAAGGATAAAAAATTATCTTTGTCCGAATTTTAAAATTAATAACATGAAGAAATTTTTACTCGTGGGTTTATTAAGCCTTGCTTCTTTCAATGCTTATGCTCAGGAAGAAACTGAAACGTACAATGGTGAAAAATATGGTTATATCATCGATAAAGCCGGAAAAAAAGTAGACGGGGTTGTACAGTTATACGGTGGTTATTCCAGTCCGTGGCAAAATCAGGTGAAAGTTAAATTTGCCGCAGTTTCAGACATCGATAAAACGAAAAACAGAATAAAATTCAAAACGTATGATGCCGATGATATTAAAGAATATATGCTTTTTGAAGGTGATACGCCAAGAGTTTTTCAATCTATAAAATATACCAATACCAGAGAAGCACTTAACAGCTCTGAAAGCTCTACAGGATTGGGCGCAGGTTTTAAAGCCTTAAATAATCTTACGAGAACCTCTCAGTTTGCAGAATTGGTAACAGAAGGTAAGATTAAAGTGTATAAATTATACGGTTATCCAACGGCATTACTATCCAACAGTTCGCAAGCTATTACCAAGCAGGAATCTGACAGATTGATCAACAATCCGGATTATGTTTATTCAAAAAAAGGAGGAAAAGTTGAAGATTTTACGCCTGCAAAAGTAAAAATAGCGATTGCAGATTGCCCTTTCACCAAAGGAAAAATGACAAAAGGTGAATATGGTTCTTTAAAAAATGAAGAAAAGCAAAGAACAGGTCTTGGAAAATTCATCAGAGATGAAATTAAAAATGCAACCGTAGACAAATTATCTATTGTAAATGAAGTAATTTACGATTATAACGAAAACTGTAAATAGACAGTTTAATTTTAATAAAAATAATAGCAGTTTCAGTTTTGAAACTGCTTTTTTCTTTATCTGAAGTATATTTTTTTCGTATTATTGGGCAACCAAATTTATTATATGAAAATTGTAATCACAACACTTTGCCTCGCATTGGTTATTTCATGCAAAAAAGAATCGAATTCGGCTATTCAAAATGAATCATCAAAAGATAGTTTAATAGTTAAAAATGATTCAACCCAATCCAACGAAAATCCTCAAAACATTGATGAAATCAAGAAAGAATTTGCTCTTCTCAACAATAAATTATTAGCTAAAGAACTCGATTCAACCGGCTTTGATTATAACTGTGAAGAAATAGAAGGTGACGTGTATTTCTATTATGAAAACAAGAGCCTGAAAATGGTAAAACACTTTTTTTCGGATAGTCATTTTTCTTCTGTCACGAAATATTATGTGAAAAATGACAAGGTATTTTTTATTTTTAAAGATGATACATTATGGCAATTTGATGGTGGAACTCCTGAAAAACCGATTACAAAAGACAGTATCAATCAACAAAGAATTTATCTGCAAAACGATAATCCGATCCAGTGTTTAGAGAAAAACTTCATCATCAGATCAGCCGGTAAAAATGTAGATCCCGAAACGGTTCCGAATAAAGAAGGAAAATGTGATGTAAAAGAATTGATGAAAACCTACCAAACCATTCTGAAAAACAAAGATAAAAAAGACAAAGTACTTTGCCCATAAAACAAAAGAGATTCCCAAAGCGGAAACCTCTTTTATATTTTCAAGACTGAAAATTATACTTTCATAATTTCAGCATCTTTTACTTTAAGATGATCATCACAAGCTTTCACATATTTATCTGTAAGCTCCTGAATAGTTACTTCAATCCCTTTAATAAGGTCTTCAGAAACACCGTCTAACTTTTTAAGTTCTTTCAAACCATTTTGTCTTGCGTTTCTTACAACGATTTTTGTATCTTCAGTTTCTCCCTTAGCCTGTTTTGCCAATTCGCGTCTTCTTTCCTCTGTTAAAGGCGGTACATTAAGGATAATATTTTCCCCGTTGTTAGAAGGTGCAAAACCTAAGTTTGAGTTAATAATTGCCTTTTCAATAGCGTTGATCGCTGTTCTGTCCCAAGGTTGAATAGAGATTGTCATGGCATCCGGTACAGAAACGTTAGCCACCTGATTAAGCGGAGTCGGAGCCCCGTAATACTCTACCATCACATCCTGAACCATTGCTGTAGACGCACGCCCCGCTCTGATTCTTTGAAATGCATGATCCAAGTGCTTAATAGCTGCTTCCATGTCCTGCTGTACAGATTCTACTATAAGATCTAATTCTTCCATTATATAATAAAAATTTGATAAATTACACATTTATAAATGATTCAAGTAAAAAGAAACAGGTTAAAAGTAAAAAGTTCATTTACTTATTAACTTTGTAGTTTTTATTCCACTTGGCTCTTTTTACTTTTTACTTGGCTCTTAACTTATAAGTCAACTAAAGTACCAACATTTTCTCCGTCTACAATTTTTTCTAAATTACCATCTTTATTCATATCAAAAACAATGATTGGCAATTTATTTTCGTGGCTTAACGTAAATGCTGTCATATCCATCACTTTAAGGTTTTTAGCATAAACTTCGTCGAAAGATAAAGAATTATATTTTACCGCGTCAGCATTTTTTTCAGGATCGCTGTCGTAGATACCGTCTACTCTGGTTCCTTTTAAGATCACATCAGCATCAATTTCGATCGCTCTTAATGTTGCCGCTGTATCTGTGGTAAAATAAGGATTTCCTGTTCCTGCTCCGAAGATCACGACTCTACCTTTTTCAAGATGTCTTACCGCTCTTCTTTTGATGAAAGGTTCCGCTACTTTGTCCATTTCGATAGCAGATTGAAGTCTGGTTTTCACTCCTGCATCTTCCAAAGCGCCTTGCAAAGCCATTCCGTTGATTACTGTAGCAAGCATTCCCATATAATCTCCCTGCACTCGGTCCATACCTTTTGCAGCACCTGCAACACCACGGAAAATATTTCCTCCTCCAATTACTATGGCAACTTCACAGCCTTTTTCTACCACTTTCTTGATTTCAGCAGCATATTCCTGCAGCCTGTCCGTATCAATACCATATTGTCTGTTACCCATTAAGGCCTCACCACTCAGTTTAAGAAGGATTCTTTTATATTTCATCTTTATTTTAAATAACTTTTTTTCGTTAGAATGCGTCAAAATTTGACTTTGCAAATATAATCATTAATAAGGTTGATTTTATATTATAGATCATAAATTTTAAAAGTGGTGTTTCATACCTTTAATAAAGGCTTTTTCTGAATTATTATTGAAAATTTTTCTCCTTATTTCTTTTTCAAGAAGCTATTTCCCGCTTTTCGCACTCGCTATTTTCCTGGTTTCGGCGGCGGCTGGCTTTGCCAGCCGCCGCCGAAACCAGGAAAATGAGCTCAAACAAAGCTTCAATCGGGGCTAGGGATCTGCCCACCAGTTCAAAATCTGCCAAAAAATACAATGTTTTTCCTCCCGATTTCCACTTCAAAATCAAATGAAAACCACAATTTTCACAAAACTTAACTATTTACGTATAAATAATGTGATAAATATTTTGAAAAGTACGAAAAAGGATTATTTTTGCATTAATAATAAACTGAATTGAAGAAAATTGTCATTTTTTCATTATTTCTGTCAGGAATTGTTTCTTATGCACAAACAGGAGCAAATGTTTATCCTTTCTTAAACATTCCTGTGTCTGCAAGACAGGCTGCCTTGGGTGGAGATGCAATTACCATAAGAGATTATGATGCTTCCTTTGCGATTGCAAACCCGGCGTTGTTAAATAAAGATTCTGATAAACAGCTTTCTGTTAACGGAGCTGCATATCTGGCAGACTCCAAATACGGAACCATAGCCTATGCCCGAGACTTTGAAAACGGTCACATGGCCACCCTCAATGCACGATATATGAGCTACGGGAGTATCCCGAGAACAGATGAAAGTGGTTACGAAAACGGAACATTTTCAGCTTCTGATGTTGCTATCGGAGCAGGATATGCTTATCAGTTTGAAGAAGACTGGACGATTGGTGGAGGTTTAAATTTCATCACTTCAAAAATTGATAATTATACTTCTTCTGCCATCGCAGGAACTGCCGGAATCACTTATCACAATAAGAAAAGTAAGGAAGTTGCCTCTTTAGTTTTAAGAAATTTCGGATATCAGTTTAAATCATTTAACGGAACAAGAGAAAACCTACCTTTCAGAATCGATCTTGGATATACAAGAACGTTGAAGGCAATTCCTTTGGCGATTACCATTACCGCTCACGATTTGCAGGAGTTTGATATTTCTTCACCCTATAATGTAGACGGACAGGAAGTAAATGTAGGAAGAAAAATTGCCGATCACTTTTCTGTGGGTGCAGAGTTATTTCCTGAGAAGAATTTCAATATTCGATTAGGATATAATGTAAAAAGAGGAAATGAAATGGCCGTTGCAGATCAAAGAAACTTTTCCGGACTTTCCGGTGGTTTTGGAATCAAGCTTGCGAGATTCCGTTTAGATTATGCACACATAAGATACCATAACGCCTCGAATGTCAATCAGATAGGTGTTTCGGTAGATTTAAGCAGCCATGCAGGATATTAATTCAGATCCTATTGATAAACAATATAAAACAAAAACCTTAAGAGATTTTCTTAAGGTTTTCTTGATTTTAAAGAAAAATTTTTGAAATTTGCGGTATGAAAAAACCTGTAATTGCTATCGATGGGTACTCGTCTACCGGAAAAAGTTCAATCTCAAAAATTATTGCCGATAAATTAGGACTTATTCATCTTGATACAGGCGCTCTTTATCGTGGGGTTACCTGGTTTGCATTACAAAATTGTACCGATCAAGCAGGATCTATTAATTTAAATAAGTTATTTTCAAATTTAAATCAAATTGATCTTGAATTTAAAAATCAGGAAGGAGGATTGATTCTTTTCCTTAATCATATTGATATTTCAAAACAAATCAGAACCACCGAAGTTTCAGATAATGTAAGTTTGGTTGCCAAGCAAAAAGAAGTAAGAGATTTTCTGTTGCAGTCTCAACGTAATTTAGCCGAAAAAGGAGGGATTATTATGGATGGAAGAGATATTGGAACGGTTGTTTTACCCAATGCAGATTACAAGTTTTTCCTAACAGCAAGCATCGATGAAAGAACTAAAAGAAGATTTCTCGAACTGAAAAGTTTAGGCATTGAAGCAGATGAAGAACAGGTAAAACAAAATCTGATTGAACGTGACAAAATAGACAGCGAAAGAGAAATTGCGCCATTACGTCAGGCAGAAGACGCTATTGTCATTGATAATACGAATCTGACGAAAAAAGAAACAATAGACACTATTTTATCTCACATCGAAAAGATTTAACAACTTTTATTACGACATTTGGCTCCTTTGGTATGTTAATTGTAGACTTTATCAGTGTAAAAACTAATCTTTATTAACTATTAAAAAAACGAAAAATGTCTAGAAAAGGAAACAATACAGCGGGTATATTGGCAGGACTTCTTGCAGGTGCTGCGGCGGGTGTAATTTTAGGAATGCTTTACGCTCCTGAAGAAGGAAAAGAAACAAGAAAGAAAATCAAAAATAAGGCAAATGATCTTAAAGATCAGGCTAAGGATAAATACGGTGAGGTTTCTGAAAAAGTGAAAGATCAATACAATAATATTTCTTCTACTTTCAAAGAAACAGCAAATAGTGTAGCACACACAGTAAAGGACGGTTACGATAAATACAAAGATCAAATTGTGTCTCAGACAACTAACGTAGTAAAAGATGTAGAGGCAGAATTAAACGATCTTAAAAAATAAATAATTTAATTTCTGATTAAATTATTAAAAGGAACTTTGGAAATTAAAGTTCCTTTTTTTGTAACTTTTAAAAAAAAACAATGATAGAGACTATTAAAGAATACGCATCGAAGAGAATTGACCTCTTAAAAATTGAGGCAACCGAAAAATCTTCCCTTTCTGCAGGAATGATTGCCTATTTCGTAGTACTGCTTGTTGCTTTTGCCTTTTTTATTGTTCTTTTCAATTTTGGAATAGCATTTCTTATTGGTAAAGCACTGAATAATACATCTTTCGGCTTTCTGATAGTGGCTGCATTTTATTTTGTAATCATGATTTTTATCGTTATCTTTAAGAATAAGATTGTAAATACTGTGGCAGACAGTGTTATTAAATTTTTAAACCACTAAACTATGGGGAGAAACTACGAAAATTTAAATGAATTAAGAATAAAGAAAAAATTGTTGAAGGGGGAAATTGATGATCTTGAAAATCTTTTGACATTTAAAAACACAAAAGAAAGCTTAAGCGCCTTTACAAACGGACTGACGGATCAATATCTTCAGGAAAAGGTAGGCGAAAACGGTGAAGAAAAAGTGGTAATTCGCAAAGATGTTATCGCAAAACAGGTTACCTCAGAAGTAAAAGATATTTTACTGAGTAAAAATACAGCAATGGGCATTGCAGGTTCTGCCTTTTCAGGAAATGCTTTAGACGGCGTGGTAAGATTGGGCGTAACTGCTTTGGTAGGAAATTATGCTAAAAAGAACATGAAAAGCTCTAACTGGAAAAAGAAACTTTTAGGTGCTGCCATGATTTATCTTGCCCCAATTGCTTTAAAATATGTAAGAAAACAACTGGAAAGCTACCAGAAAAACAAAAGTGTTTCCAGTATGGAACAGCTTATATGATGTTTTAGAGTTATAGCGTGGGAGTGTTTGAGTTTAGAAAGAATGATAAACTCTAAAATCCTCTGACTCTATAACTCTAAAACTCTATTTTCACTATCGAAAGAGCTGTCCTAAAATAATCCCTGCTGCCATAGAAACATTCAGGCTTTCTGTAGATTGCGACTTTCCAAATCTTGGAATCATTATACTTTTCTTAATTAATTTTTCTGTTTCTGGGCGCATGCCCTTTCCTTCATTTCCTAAAATAAGGTTGATTTTTTCAGGATTTTCAAATGTATAAATATTTTCGCCATCCATATCGGTTCCTATATTTACATTTTCTGTTTTTGAAAGATATTCTACCAAATTAGTATAAACCATATTGACTCTCGTAAAAGAGCCCATACTCGCCATAATTACTTTCGGATTATAGAAATCTACAGTGTCTTCGCTGCAGATAATTTGTTCAATACCAAACCAATCTGCGAGACGAATAATTGTTCCTAAGTTTCCGGGATCCTGAATGCCATCCAAAACCAGTTGAATATTTTTATCTTCCAGTTTTTTTTCTTCATTTAAATAACAAATCGCCACAGAATCTTTCGGATTTTGAAGAAAACTAATTTTTTTCAACTCATTTTCAGAGATATGAGTAATTGGTACATCTGTACGGTCTAATTTTTGCGGATCCGTAGAGAAAATTTCTTTAATTTTAAAGTTAGATTCAAGTTCACAAATGATTTTATTACCTTCAACCAAAAACAAATTGTATTTTTGTCTGAACTTCTTTTTATCTAAAGACTGTAAAACTTTTATTGTATGAGCTGTAAGCATTATAAGAATTCTCCTCAAAAGTATTATAAAATTATTTCATTTGCAACATTTGTTGGTCTCTTGTATGCTTGTAGTACGACGAAGAAAGTTCCTGATGGCGAATATCTGCTTACCAAAAACAGTTTTGAGTTTGAAGATAAAAAAGAAAGTTTTGATGATGAATTAAAAAATTATGTTCAGCAAAAGCCCAATAAAAAGCAATTGCTCTTTATGCCTTTAAGCTTATTGCTTTATAATGCTGCCAATCCTAAATACGACACACTTCTTAACGAATATATGACGTATCCTAATGAGATGAGAAATCAGAAATTAAGAGATTCTCTTTTCATTAAATACAATATGAAAAGTAGTATTGGAAAAAGTCTATTGATGGATAGGTTATATCACAATTGGGGAACTCCTCCCGTAATTTTAGACCAGACAAGAACTGAAAAAAGTGCCGAATCTATCGAAAAAAGATTAACATATAGAGGTTTTTGGGATGCTGAAGTAAAATTTAAACACAATTTAGATTCTACAGGTAAAAAAGCGGCTGTAAATTATTTCATCAAACATAACGATGCTACTTATATAAAAGACTATTATTATAATATTCCGGATCCTAAAATTAAGTCTGTTTATGAACAGTCTAAATGGGAAACGAATATAAGAGCCGGACAGGTTTTAGACCAAACCGTTCTTGAAAAAGAGGTAACAAGAGTTAATGATTTGATGCGGAAAAATGGTTATTATCGATTCAATAACTCCAACGAGGAAGTATATTTTGTTGCCGATTCTTTGAAAAGCAGAAAGCAGGTTCCTTTAACGCTTGAAATTCATAGAGATTCTCTTGACACACCTTATAAAGTAGCAACTATTGGAAATATTGACGTTGCTATTGTAGATGATGCCAGTGATTTTCCAAATAATACAAAGAAAGACAGTTTAAGAAGAGTTCGATTCCATAAGATGAATGATAATTACAAAAGTTCATCATTATGGCGTGCTATTATTGTTGACAGCAAGCAGGTTTATGATCAAAAAAAGCTTGACGTAACAAAGAGAAACTTTCTTACAATGAACAACTTTAGCATATTAAAAGCTAGAGATTCATTAAGACATGGCGGAGGAGCTGCTCCGAATGACAGTATTGTAGATGTTTTATATCTGCTAAAACCTCTTCCTAAATATGAGTTAAAAGTAGGAACAGATGTTAATTATTCCCAGCTTCTGAATTTGGGGATTTCTCCATCTATCGATTTAACGACAAGAAATGTTTTCAGGGGCATGGAAAATCTTTCCACAAGTTTATCCGGAACATTTGGATCTATTCGAAGTACTCAGGATATCAATAAGAGAGTTTTAGCATACGAAATTTCGGCTCAAGGATCACTTAATTTCCCAAGGTTATTACTTCCGTTTGATTATTATAAATTTATCCCCAAAAGATACACCCCTACTTCATCTATTATTTTAGGAGCATCAATTCAAAATAATATTGGCTTGGGAAGGGTGAATTTTAATACAGGCTTAAATTATCAGGCGAATGTAAATGATCAGGTATATCACAAACTAACGTTGTTTAATACACAGCTGAGTTTAACTAAAAATAAATCAGCTTATTATGATTATTTCGTAAATGATAATGCGATCAGGGAAGAGATTTTCCAAAATTATTTCGCCTACAATACCAATGTAAGAGACGAGTTTAAAGCAGGTTTACTTACCAGAGATCAGGTTTCACAATTAATAACTGAAGACAATCTGTATCATGGAACTTTAGATGCACAGGGGCAAGATCTTTATACCGCATTTATCGGAACTTTGGTAAATAAAGACCGACAAACTCAGGATGTAATTATTTCATCTATGATTTACAATTTTGTCTATAATGAAATTGGTAAGAAAGATTATCCTAATGCCTTTTATTTCAATGGAAAAGTAGAATTAGCAGGAAATATTTTAAGTGCTTTCAACCAAAAAAGAAACGACGGTGGCGGTATTGTGACACAACCACAAAGAACCATTTTCGGAATTCCTTATGCACAATTTGTGAAATTTGATATTGATACGAGAAAGTATTTTAAATTTAACAGAAATACCCTAGTTCTTCGTCAGTTTATCGGCGTCGGAATCCCTTACGGAAATTCTAAAGATATGCCGATTGTACGATCATATTTTAACGGTGGATCGAACGATATCCGTGCTTGGGTGGCTTTCGGCGGTCTTGGTCCGGCTGATTCTCAGGTCGATGAGAGAGTTCGAACATATATGACTGATAATATTAAATTAACCACCAATATCGAATTAAGAGTTCCTTTTACAGATATGTATGAAGGAGCATTGTTTACGGATATTGGTAACACCTGGAGTCTTAAAAACTACAACGATGGCTACGGAGATGAGTTTAAATTTAATAAATTCTTAAGCCAAGTGGGTATCGGTAGCGGTTTCGGATTGAGGGTAAATGTTGCTTACATTACTTTAAGAGTAGATTTAGCCTATAAAATTTACGATCCGAACAAACCGGATGGAGAAAAATGGAGATTTAATAATTTTAATCCATTCAAACCTACATTGAATATCGCGTTTGGATATCCTTTCTAATCCGGCGAAATTCCCAATGCAAAATAAACTACAGCAACCGTTCTGGCGAGTATCTCTCGGAACTGGTTTCTGTAGTAACTTTCTGGTTTTGTGACATCCTGAGCATCAAAACCTAAAGCATTCATACTATTATTTCTTGCGAAAAGCAATGCTCTTAAATTATGGAAACCTTGTGAAACGATAATCACATTATCTTTCTTGTAAACATCTTTACAACGTAAAATACTTTTATAGGTATTGAAACCTTTCGGATCTTCAATAATAATATCTTCGGGCACCCCTTCCTGATATATGAGATACTTTTTCATGGCAGCAGGCTCATTGTAACCTGTACTTTTTTCGCCGCTTACAATAATTTTCTTAATTTTTCCGTGATGATACAACAAAGCCGTTGCATCCATCCTTTTTGTAAAATAAGGATTGGAAACACCGGATCGCATTTTCGGGGAAGTTCCCAAAACCAAAGCAATTTCTCTAGGCGGAATTTTAGAAATTTTAGTGTACGTTCTTCCGTCCGTCAATGCAAAAACCCACGCATTGGCAAGACATATCAGAAGAATACCAATTTCGATTGATATAAAACCTAAATTAAATATGTTTCTTATGATTCTCAAGTCAAATCAAAGTTAAGCTTTATTTTTTTAGTTTTCGCTATCGACATACAAGCTAAAATATGACCTTTCGCTTCTTCTTTTTCCGTTAAATATTCATTTTCCAGCAATTCCACCTCTCCTTCTTCCAAAACACATTCACAACTTCCGCAGATTCCTGATTTGCAAGAATATGGAACTTCAAATTTCTGAACCAATAATTGTTGAAGAATTCGTTCTTCATTGGTCGGAAGCTTCGTTTGATATTCCTTTCCAAGCATTTTAAATTCCACTTCCACATTTTCAATCAATGGAAATTCTTTTTCTACAGGATAAATATCGTCATTAAATTCCTGAAAAAGCTCAAAGTGAATATTTTTCTTCGGAATCCCATGATGATAGCACGCATTGGCAAGAGCTTTAATCATTTCACCTTTTCCGCAGATCAAAACATCATCTACAGCGTCCCAAATAGTAGACTCTTCATCGGTATCATCTAAATGCAGAATTTGATTAATAATTAAACCCAATTTTTTTTCGTCAAGCCTTCCATAAAAGAAATGATTATCCGTTTTCTCTCTCGAATAAAAATAAAAAATCTGCAGTCTGTCACGATAGGTTTTCGCCAGATTATCCAGAGTTTCTCTATAAATTAAATCCTCTGAACTTTTATTTCCGTAAAATAAAAACAACCTTGTTCTTGGTTCATTATGAAGAATATTTTTAAAATGACTTAAAATCGGAGTAATTCCAATTCCTGCAGCAAATCCAACAATCGTTCGGAATTCGCTTGGTTTTGATATTAAAGTAAATCTTCCATTAGGTTCACTAACCAGCAATTTGTCTCCAACATGATAATTTTTGAATAGCTGAGAAGTTGCTCCTTCAGGCGAATTCACTTTTATTCCCAACGCTATTTTTTTCTCGTAAGGCGCTGAAGTCATTGAATAGTCATTAATAATTTCTTCCCCGTGAGATTGAAATTTTACACTTAGAAACTGTCCTGCATCAAACTCAAAATTCTCCTTCAAATTCTCAGGAATTTCAAACTCCAGAGAAAAAGTATTTTTGGTCAGTTCTTCCTTTTTCGTTATTTTTAGCCAATGAAACTGCGTTAGTTTCCCTTTATAGATTTGTTGTTCCATACTTCAATTCAAAAATAGATAAAAAATAATTTATGAAGAAGATAATTTTATCCACGCTTGTTCTGTTTGCCTTGGCAAGTTGCAAAAAAGAAAGCCAGAAAAATGATGCCACAACAGCTACAGATTCTGTTTCCGTAACCGAACATACGGATGCTTCAAGCAATACATTCACTTCTCCGGAAATTGCCCCAGAAAAAATAGGTGATTATTTAGCAAAAAATAACGACACTTTATATGTAACGAATTTCTTTGCAACATGGTGCGGACCGTGCATGAGAGAAATTCCTCATTTTAAGAATAAAATAAACGAATTGAAAGGAAAACCTGTAAAATTTACTTTCGTGAATTTGGATGAAAAATCTGAATGGAATGGCGCTGTAAAAAAGTTCGCAAACGAAAATGGGCTTGCTGAAAATATTGTTTTGCTTGACGGACAAAAACTTGATGAGAATTTCTTTCCGAAAAACTTCAAACAATGGGACGGAGGATCTATTCCTTTTACCTATTTTAGAAAAGGTGATAAAACGGAAGAATTTTTAGGAATGATGACAGAAGGTGAATTGGATAAAAAAATCAATTCTTTCTTACAATAAATTTGACTTTTTAGAATGTCAACTCAATTCAGAATCCTGTGCTTGCTTTTGATGATCGCGATTATTTTCATGGCAGTCATTAATTTAAACACAGGATTTTTAAGTTTAAATATTCAGGATTTTTTTTCAGAATCTTCCAATAGTCAGATTGCAGAAATACGAGTAAACCGTGTTTTAGTTATGCTTTTGGCTGGAATTTCAATTCCGACGTCCGGTTTTCTGATGCAGGAATATTTTCAGAATCCCTTGGCGGGACCTGACATTTTGGGAATAACTTCCGTAGCGAGTTTATCAGTTGCATTTTATATTTTTTTTTCACATGATATTCTGATTCCTGAATTTCTTCAAAACAGTTTTTTAAGTTTAGCGGCCATTGCAGGAAGCTTATTATTAATGCTGGTTTTGCTTTCAATGTCGAATAAATTTCAGGATAAATCTTATTTGATCATATTTGGATTTTTGGTTTCAGCTTTTGCGGGAGCAATTGTTTCTTTGCTTCAATTTTATGCTGAAAATCAAAGCCTGAAAAACTATATTCTGTGGTCTTTTGGAGCCAATAATATGGTGACGAGAAATCAGATTTATGTTTTATCAATTCTGATTTTCATAGGTTTATTTGTTTGTTTTAAAACCATTAAACCTTTGATCGGAAATTCATTAGGAACTTCATATGCACAAAGTTTAGGTGTAAATTTAAATCAACTTAAAATATTTATTATTGTTGCGTCCTCCTTACTTTCTGCTTCTGTCACAGCGTTTTTGGGTCCAATTTTATTCATTGGAATTATTGTTCCGCATTTTTGCAGATTGATTTATAATCCCGCAAAACTTTGGCAGCAATGGATTTTAAATATGTTTTTAGGAATGTTGATGATGTTGTTTTTCTCAATCATTGCCGAAAAATCTCAGATTCCTTTGAATGTGATAAGTTCCGTTTTTGGAATTCCTGTAATTTTGATGATGCTTTTGAGACAGAATAAAGTGTGAAAGTGAATGGTGAATGAGTGAATTGTTAATTTTAAAATCTCTCGCTGATTTGGCAGATTACGCAGATGATTGAGAGTAATTTTCATTAAATTTAAAGATAAAACGTCCAATTTGTCATTCCGTAGGAATCTAAGCTAAATTTGTAGAGATACATTTAATATCTAAAATGAATATCAAAATAACACAAAAACAATTAATTATTGCAAACATTTTTTTGTTTGTAGTGAGTTTTGTTTTGATCAAATTTGGTAATCAATTTAGATTAAATCAATCTTTGCATTGGATTTATAGCTACTCAAACTTATTCCATTTATTTATAGGTTTTCCTCTTCCAATGATTGGTTCTATTATTTTAGCATATTATAGTTTAAACAAACTTAAAAAGGAAAAGTTCGTTTACTTTTTCTTTAGTCTTCTACCTGTTTTTATATTCTTATCAATAATTATTTTTAACATTGTTATTAAAGAAAATTAGATGCACCTACAAATCAACCAAGCAAACATCGGCTACAACAAAACCTTAATTTCAAATGCAAATGCCCATTTGAATTTAGGAGAAGTATGCTTGTTGATTGGTAACAATGGTGTCGGAAAAACCACTTTAATTAAATCTATTTTACATCAGATCCCGATTTTGGGTGGAGAAATTTCTATCAATAATAAAAATGTTAAACATCTTTCCGTTAAAGAAATTGCAGAAAATATTGCAGTGGTTTTTTCAAAGTCAATCATTCCGCAGAATTATACGGTTGAAGACTTAATATCGCTGGGAAAATATATCTATTATCCTTTTTATTTTGAGCTTAAAAAAGAAGACCGAGACGAAGTTTCGCATATCATCGAAGAACTCGATTTAGTTCAATATAAAAATACTTTGCTTAAAAATCTTTCAGACGGTAATCTTCAAAAAGCTTTTATTGGGAGAGCTTTAACGCAGAACTCTCCTATCATTATTCTTGATGAGCCAACCACTCATTTGGATGAAAAAAATAAAATTATAATCTTAAAAACGCTTCGAAAATTAGCACAGGAGCAAAATAAATTAATTCTTTTTTCTTCTCACGATTGGCGCTTGGCAAAGGAATTTGCAGACAAAATTTGGTATTTAAAAGACAATCATTTGTATTCCGGAATTGTTGAGGATGTTTTGCTTCAACATGATGAATTGATCAACGCTTCTTTATTTCAAATTAATGACAAATTTGTTGCGCCAAAAATCGTTGCTCCGGATTTTTATAAAGAAATGTTGTATTCTTTGCTTCAAAAAAACTTTCAAAGAGACCTTTCTGCTCTACATTTTGAGTTTCAAAACAACTTTTGGTTAATTTCTAATGATTCTTTAAAACAACAATGCGAATCTTTTGAAGAAATTATTAATTTCGTGAAAACCATTTATTAATCCACTCTTTTCTTTATACATTCCATATACTATGCATGCATAGTATTATGCAAATCATACAATTTAATTCATTTATAATCAGATTATTAACAAATTTTAACGTTAATAAATACTATGCATGCATAATATTTATTATATTTGAATATAACCATTTCAACAAATTTTGATGGACAATAACAAGGATAAAATAGAAAATGTAGATCTAATTTTGAAGCAGACCTGGTTAGCTGTTTCGAAAATGTATACAGAATTAGCTCAGGAACACGATTCTACGGCTGTACAAGCCCTTACTCTTCTTAAAATCGACCCGAAAGAAGGAACAAGAAGTACGAATCTGGGACCTAAAATGGCAATCGAGCCAACTTCCCTCACAAGAATTATTAAACTTCTCGAAGACAACGGATATATCTATAAGGAAAAAACCACCACAGATAAGCGTGAAGTGATCATTAAACTTACAGACAAAGGATTGAATTCCAGAAATATGTCTAAAGAGGTTGTCGTGAATTTCAACAAAAGAGTGATGGAAAAAATTGCTCCTGAAAAATTGGAAACTTTTAAGGAAGTAATGACCGAAATCATGAAGATTGCGACAGATTTAAATAATAAAAAATAATATACAAATCAATAAATCAAATGAAAAGAAGAATCAAACACGTTACAGTTCTTGGTTCAGGAATTATGGGAAGCGGTATTGCAGCGCACTTTGCCAATATTGGTGTAGAAGTTTCGTTGTTGGATATCGTTCCTTTTGAACTCACTGAAGCAGAACAGAAAAAAGGTTTGACAAAGGATGACAAAGCGGTAAGAAACAGAATCGCTTCTGAAAACTTTGAAAAACTGAAAAAAGCAAGTCCGGCTCTACTCTATTCTCCGAAATTCGCAGATAGAATCAAGGTTGGAAATTTTGATGATGATTTACCAAAAATAAAAAATACAGATTGGATTATTGAAGTTGTAGTTGAAAGACTGGACATCAAAAAATCTGTTTACGAAAAAATCGAACAGTTCAGAAAACCGGGAACTTTGGTTTCTTCAAACACTTCTGGAATTCCAATTAATATGTTGGTGGAAGGAAGAAGCGACGATTTCAAACATTATTTTTCAGGAACGCATTTCTTTAATCCTGTAAGATATCTTCCTCTTTTAGAGATTATTCCCACCAACGATACAAATCCGGAAATCATTGATTTCTACATGAATTACGGAGCAAAATTCTTAGGTAAAACAACTGTTTTAGCAAAAGATACTCCAGCATTTATCGCCAACAGAATCGGAGTTTTCTCAATGATGGATTTGCTTCATAATGTTCAGAAATTAGGTTTAACCGTTTCTGAAGTTGATAAATTGACAGGTCCTGTAATTGGCCGTCCAAAGTCTGCAACATTCAGAACTGCGGATGTTGTTGGTTTGGATACTTTGGTGATGGTTGCAAACGGTGTTCGTCAAAGCGGCGTGGAAGCGAATAACTTTAACAATGTTTTTGCCCTTCCAGATTATATCCAGAAAATGGTTGATAATAAATGGTTAGGTTCTAAAACTGAACAAGGTTTCTACAAAAAAATAAAAAATGCAGAAGGAAAATCTGAAATTCACGGATTAAATCTTGATACTTTAGAATACGAACTTCAAGGAAAATCTTCTTTCCCTACTTTAGAACTAACTAAAAATATTGATAAACCAATTGATAGATTTAAAGTCTTAATTGGTGGAAAAGACAAGGCCGGAGAGCTTTACAGAAAATCTTTGGGAGCGCTATTCGCTTATGTTTCGCATAAAGTTCCTGAAATTTCTGACGAAGTTTATAAAATCGACGATGCGATGAGAGCAGGTTTCGGTTGGGAAAATGGACCGTTTGAAATCTGGGATGCTGTTGGCGTTCAAAAAGGTATTGAATTGGCTACAGAAGCTGGTTATCAAGTTTCAGACTGGGTAAAAAATGTAGAAACTTTCTATAAAATAAATGATGAAGGACAAAGTATTTATGTTGATAAAAATTCAGGAGAATACAATAAAATTCCGGGCCAGGATGCTTTCATTATTTTAGATAATATCAGAAAAAACAAGACGCTTTGGAGTAATTCAGGAGCTGCAATTGAAGATTTAGGCGACGGAATTATCAACTTTGAAATTCGTTCTAAAATGAACTCTTTGGGAGGCGAAGTTTTGGATGGATTAAACAGAGCGATTGATTTAGCTGAAAAAGAATATGACGGTTTAGTTGTTGGAAATCAAGGCACTAATTTCTCTGTTGGAGCCAATTTAGCGATGATTTTAATGATGGCGATCGAACAGGATTGGGATGATTTGAATATGGCAATTGCTTATTTCCAAAAATCGATGATGAGAGTTCGCTACTCTTCTATTCCGGTTGTTGTCGCTCCTCACGGAATGACGCTTGGTGGCGGTTGCGAAATGACTATGCACGCCGATAGAGTTGTCGCAGCAGCAGAAACTTACATTGGATTGGTTGAAACCGGAGTTGGTGTAATTCCTGGCGGTGGCGGAACGAAAGAATTAACATTGAGAACCTCAAGAGAATTCCACAGTGATGATGTTAAAAACAACAGACTTCGTGAAGCTTTCATGAATATCGCAATGGGTAAAGTAGCGACTTCAGCTTATGAAGCGTACGATATGGGAATTCTTGAAAAAGGAAAAGACATTGTCTCTGTAAGTAAAAACAGACAAATTGCCGAAGCTAAAAAGGTAGCAAAACTATTAGCTGAGCAAGGCTACACGCAACCAATCGAACAGAAAGTAAAAGTTCTTGGTAAAGATGCATTGGGAATGTTCTATGTAGGAACCGACCAAATGTTAACCGGAAATTACATCTCTGAACACGACAAAAAAATTGCAGATAAATTGGCCAACGTGATGGTCGGCGGAAATCTTTCTGAACCAACAATCGTAACTGAACAATATTTATTGAATCTTGAAAAAGAAACTTTCTTACAACTTTGTGGGGAAAGAAAAACATTGGAGAGAATTCAGTACATGTTACAGAAGGGGAAACCGCTAAGAAATTAATAGGGAGCTCCGTAGGAGCGAACTGTTAATAGCAGAATAATTTTAGAAAACATCGAGCCTCGTAGAGGCGACCTGTTAATTTTTATGGCAAATACATACACTCAAATTTATATTCAAATTGTTTTCGCTGTCAAAGGAAGACAAAGCCTGATTTTAAAAGAAAACAGAGAAGAATTACATAAATTTATTACAGGTATTGTTTCCAATAGAAATCAAAAATTATTTGCAGTTTTTGCAATGCCGGATCATGTACATATTCTTGTAAGTCTGAGTCCAACAGTCTCAATTTCAGATTTAGTAAGAGATATTAAAGCTGGTTCATCAAAATTTATTAATGAAAAAGGATGGACAAACGGAAAATTCAATTGGCAGGAAGGGTACGGAGCATTTTCCTATTCTAAAAGCAGTGTAGATTCTGTAGTAAAATATATTTTAAACCAAGAAGAACATCATAAAAAGAAAACATTCAGAGAAGAATATTTAGATTTTATGGAAAAATTTGAAATTGAATATGATTCAAAATATTTATTTGAATGGATTGAAGATTAACAGGTCGCTCCTACGGAGCTCCGTAAATATTGCAAAACAAAAAAGCTATTAACATTTTACCTCTACGAGGCAAAAACTTTTAAACTAATTTTTAATTAACAAAAAAATGTCAAAACAAGCATATATAGTAAAGGGTTTCAGAACTGCCGTTGGAAAAGCTCCAAAAGGAAGTTTAAGATTCACAAGACCCGATGTAATGGCGGCAACCGTGATTGAAAAATTAATGGCTGAACTTCCGCAATTAGACAAAAACAGAATCGACGACCTTATTGTAGGAAATGCGATGCCAGAAGCTGAACAAGGCTTAAATGTGGCTCGTTTAATTTCCCTGATGGGTTTAAATACTGACAAAGTTCCAGGAGTTACCGTAAACAGATATTGCGCATCCGGAAGTGAGGCGATTGCCATTGCTTCTGCGAAAATTCAGGCAGGAATGGCTGATTGCATTATTGCAGGAGGTACAGAATCAATGTCTTATATTCCGATGGGAGGTTATAAACCGGTTCCTGAAACGGATATTGCCAAAACAAATCCTGATTATTATTGGGGAATGGGTTATACGGCGGAAGAAGTTGCAAAACAATATAATATCACAAGAGAAGAGCAGGATCAGTTTGCTTTTGAATCTCATATGAAGGCTTTAAAAGCCAACCAAGAAGGTAAATTTGCCAACCAGATTGTTCCGATTCCTGTTGAATATAATTTTCTTGATGAAAATCAAAAGATGCAGACTAAAAAGTTTGACTTTTCGGTAGATGAAGGACCAAGAGCAGATACTTCTTTGGCAGGTTTGTCTAAATTAAGACCCGTTTTCGCCAACGGAGGAAGCGTAACTGCAGGAAATTCTTCTCAGATGAGCGACGGAGCCGCTTTCGTCATGGTAATGAGTGAGGAAATGATAAAAGAATTAGGTCTTGAACCAGAAGCAAGATTAGTCGCTTATGCAGCAGCAGGTCTTGAACCAAGAATCATGGGAATGGGACCTATTTATGCGATTCCAAAAGCATTAAAACAAGCAGGTTTAGAATTAAAAGATATTGAATTAATCGAATTAAACGAAGCATTCGCATCACAGTCTGTTGCCATCAAAAAAGAATTAGGCTTAAATCCTGATATTTTAAACGTTAATGGAGGCGCAATTGCTCTTGGTCACCCACTTGGATGTACAGGAACAAAATTAACCGTTCAGCTTCTGGACGAAATGAGAAAACGCGGAAACAAATACGGAATGGTTTCTATGTGTGTGGGAACGGGACAAGGTGCTGCTTCAATTTTTGAGCTTCTTTAAAGATAAAAAGAGAATAGACTGATAGATAATAGATTAGAAACACACAAGAAAAAATGATGAATGATTTTAAAAGACACAATTTTAAAAAGCTTAAAATTTGGAAAATGGGTATGGAATTATCAAGAGGAACATTAGATCTTACCGATACTTTTCCAGCTTATGAAAAATATGGTTTGAAAAGCCAAATGGATCGATGCTCAATTTCCATTCCTTCAAATATAGCCGAAGGTTCAAGCAGAACAAATAAGTCTTTTAGTCATTTTTTAGATATTTCTTTGGGTTCATCTTTTGAATTGCAAACTAAAATATTGTTAGCAAATCATAGAAAATATTTATCTGATGAAAATTGCGAAACCTTTGAAATAAAAATTGAAGAATTTCAAAGAGCAACAATGGTATTTCAGAATATGCTTAATAAAGACTAAAAGATAATAGACTGATAGAACATAGATAATAAAATAACTTTTAAAAGAGTGAAAAAGTCTATCCTCTATCCGTCTATTATCTAAAAGTCTCAAAAAATAATAAGAAAAAATCAAATATTAAATGGGAAATATATTAAAAGGTGGAGAATTCTTGATTAAAGAAATTCCTGCAAACGAAATTTTCAGTTTGGAAGAACTGAACGAAGAACAAAAAATGCTTCGCGATTCCGCGAAAGAATTTATAGATAGAGAAGTAATTCCTCACCATGATCGTTTTGAGAAAAAAGATTATGCATTAACGGAACAAACAATGCGTCAGTTGGGCGAAATGGGATTATTAGGAATCACCGTTCCAGAAGAATATGGAGGTCTTGGAATGGGATTCGTGAGTACCATGTTGGCTTGTGATTATGTTTCAGGAGGAAACGGCTCATTAGCAACAGCTTATGGAGCTCACACAGGAATTGGAACGTTGCCAACTCTACTTTACGGAAGTGAAGAATTGAAAAAGAAATATCTTCCAGACTTAGCAACGGGAACAAAATTCGGAGCTTATTGTTTGACTGAGCCAGATGCAGGTTCTGATGCAAACTCAGGAAAGACAAGAGCGAGATTGTCTGAGGACGGAAAACATTACATCATCAACGGACAAAAAATGTGGATTTCCAATGCAGGTTTTGCAGATACTTTCACTTTGTTTGCTAAAATTGATGATGATAAAAACATCACAGGTTTTGTAATCAATCGTTCTGAATTGGAGAATCCTGAAAGTTTAACTTTCGGCGAGGAAGAGCATAAATTAGGAATTCGTTCATCTTCTACTCGTCAGGTTTTCTTCAATGATATGAAAGTTCCTGTTGAGAATATGTTGGGCGAAAGAAACAACGGTTTCAAAATTGCTTTGAATGCGTTAAATGTTGGTAGAATTAAATTAGCTGCTGCAAACCTTGACGGACAAAGAAGAATTTTAAACCATTCGATTCAATATTCAAACGAAAGAAAACAGTTTGGTGTTTCAATTTCAACTTTTGGAGCGATCAGAAAGAAAATTGCTGAAATGTCAACCGGAGTTTTCGTAAGTGAGGCAGGTTCTTACCGTTTAGCAAAAAATGTTGAAGATAAAATTGCAGAATTGGTTGCAGGAGGAATGGATCATCAACAAGCTGAATTAAAAGGTGTTGAAGAATTTGCAGTAGAAGCTTCAATTCTTAAAGTTTTTGTTTCAGATTTAACTCAAAATACAGCAGACGAAGGAATCCAAATCTACGGAGGAATGGGATTCTCAGAAGACACACCAATGGAATCTGCATGGAGAGACGCAAGAATCGGAAGAATTTATGAAGGAACTAACGAAATCAACAGACTTCTTGCCGTTGGAATGTTGATTAAAAGAGCAATGAAAGGAGAATTAGATTTACTTTCTCCAGCAATGGCGATCAGCAAAGAATTGATGGGAATTCCGTCATTCGAAGTTCCTGATTATTCTGAATTCATGAGCGAAGAAAAAGCAATCATCGCCAATCTTAAGAAAGTTTTCTTAATGGTTTCCGGTGCTGCGCTTCAAAAATATATGATGGATATTGAAAAACAACAACATTTATTATTAAATGCTTCTGAAATATTGAATCAAATCTACATGGCAGAATCTGCTGTTTTGAGAGCAGAAAAACATTTCTCTGCTGATTCTGTGGAAGCTTCAATGGCTCAATTAAATCTTTACAAAGCGGTTGAAAAAATCATTACATCGGCAAAAGAAGGAATTGTTTCTTTCGCGGAAGGTGACGAGCAAAGAATGATGCTTTCTGGATTGAGAAGATTCACGAAGTATACAAACCATCCGAATGTAGTTGCTTTAACTGAAAAGGTGGCTGCGCATTATATTGAAAAAGGACATTATTAATAAAATGTTTTCACAAATAAAAAACCGGAATTTACTTCCGGTTTTTTTATGACTTTAAAATTCTTTCTGACCTATTTCGTTGATCTCATTATAATTTCCTTTAGGATCTTCACCATATTGATTTCTTCCCTGTGTTCCTTCTGTGCAATATAATATTAGTAGCCAAATCCCACCAATAATAGGAATAAATGAAATAAGCAGAAACCATCCGCTTTTATCAACATCATGCAATCTTCTCACAGAAACCGCTAAGCTTGGAAGGAAAGTTGCAAGAACATACAACAAATAAATATATCCATAAGGAATTTGTTCGTTAAATCTCAATCCCAAAAGATTATCTAAAATTGTAGCTACAATAGCGAAAATCATGTTGAATAAAAGATACATCCAATATTCCTTTCTTCTTGCTCTTCCGTTAAAATCAGCGTACTGTTTTAATACTTTTAAGTACCAATTCATAGTTTTTAATTTTTTTAGTTGACTTCAAAAGTAATGATTTTTCTTTCTTAACAAACATTATTTTAAATACGATTAAAAATAAATGAATTTCTAGTTAATCAATTTTCTGTTAATGAGAATAACCCAGTAAAAATTATTTTTTGCAATAAGTAATAGATTTTAAGTCCTTTATAAAGAAAATTTTTATTAATTTTAAAAAAAATTCAAACTGATGAGACTTTTATTATTCCTAATGCTCTTACTTTCTATTTCTGCAAATGCACAAAGAAAGAAAATTGATCCGCAAAAAAAATCGGATAGTGCCAAATTTAAAATTTCAAAAGATACCGTTCAAACAAAAATCAAAAGAAAAAATCTGGATAATATGCCTGTTTTTAAACCTAACGATAGTATTTATTCAGGCTTAAAATCAAGCAATCAAAATCATTCTCAATATAAAATTCTGAATGCAACTCCCACAGAAAAAGAAAAAACATCAAAATAAACTAAAATCATAAACTTTAAATATCAAACAATGGGAAAATTTATTATCTCTAAGAGAACAAATGACGATTATCAATTTAATCTAAAAGCTGCAAACGGACAAGTTATCCTGACTAGCCAGGGATATAACTCTAAAGCTTCATGTGAAAACGGAATAGAATCTGTAAAGAAAAATGCTCCGGATGATGCACGATTTGAAAGGCTTACGGCAAAAGATGGTCGCTGGTATTTCAATCTTAAAGCCGGAAACGGACAGGTGATCGGAACCAGCCAGATGTACGAATCTGATAATGGAATGGAAAAAGGTATTGATTCGGTGAAAAACAATGCTCCAAATGCTTCTGTAGAAAACGATACAAATAATTAATTGATAAATAAAGCCTCAAGTTTTGGGGCTTTTCTTTTTGCAGACTTTTGGAATGCTTAAAATAAATCCAATAAAGTCTTTTGTTTCTTTTGCGGTTAAATTTAAAATAAGTTTGATAATCAATACTAATAAAACTTTATTCCATCAATTAAAAAGGTCTTAAAAATATCATTTAAAATGCCTGAGAAGAAAGATGAAACAAAACATGAATATTATGTAAAATAATTCCTGAAAAAAATCTTTAGAATGTGGTGGCATTTTTTATTTTTGTACTCTATTTTCCAATTGGGATGACAAAAGAAGAATTACTAAACAAAGCTATAAAAATCGCCGATAAGGCACATAAAGGTCAAAAAGACAAATACCATGCACCGTATATTGCTCACGTAATGAGAGTTATGGAATATGGTAAAACGATGGACGAAAAAATTGTCGGTGTTTTACATGATGTGGTAGAAGATCATCCTGTAGAATTCAGTCTGGATTTTCTGAGAAACGAAGGTTTCCCAGAATATATTGTTTTCGCTATCAGCTGTTTAACAAAGTTTGATCCGGATGAAAGCTATGACGAATTCGTAAAACGTACTGAAAGATCGCCACTTGCCGTTGCCGTAAAATTAAATGACCTTCGCGACAATATGGATCTTCGAAGAGTGACGGGTGAACTGGTTCCTAAAGACATCAAAAGATTCAACAAATACCTGAAAGCGTATCATTATTTGATTGACAAATATTAATCTGCTCCAGGGAAATGGTAGGTTTTGGCAGGAGGATTAGTATCGTCTATATTGATGTTTAAAGCAAGATATACAAAATGTACGTTTTTGTTGCCTTTTGCCTCAAATTCTCTTTGCCAAAGATAACCGCCCAAGATTCCGAAGTTTTCATCGATTTGATATCCAAAACCGCCGTAAACTCTGTTTCTTGCAAAAGCAGGTTTCATAGGGGTAACTACAAAGATTTCATCGTAAACATTGGCAAAAACAGTTCCCGGCTTGATGCTTTTAGCATTTAATGGCACAGAAATATTCAGACGATAACGGTAACGCATTCTTTCAGAGGTTTTATCGTTTTTCGGCTCATTAAACCACGACTTTTCTACACGAAGTCTGTTCTCGAATTTTACAATTCCTTTTTTGAAATCGATCACATCCTGAAGCCACACACGGAATTCTTCTTTGTTAATCGCATGATCTTTATACGTTGCATATCTTCCCAAACCAATGAAAGGTTTGTGATTTTTAGTAAGATTATATCCTAAACCACCTTTTATTTCGTAATAATCGGGATAAGAATATTCTTCAATACCTCTTGATTGCCCTTCTGCATAGAGGAAAAACTTAGGATGAAATTTGTAAGTCAGAGTCAGGGCATTGAAGCTGGATACATGCTCCTGAGCTTTGAAAAATGTAACACTTAAAAGTAAACTAAGACTTACAAACAGTTTCATTTAAAAAATTTTTGCAAATGTAATTGAATTAACAATTTTGTAATATTAACTTTAATTCATTCTCAATTAACATTAATTTAATATTGAATATTGTAGGTAAAACCAATATGGAACCAACTTTCTGGCATTTTCACCCCAAACGCTTCAGAATATTTTGTATTTGTTAAATTGTTGATTAAAACGTAAACCGAAAAATCTTTTTGATTGAAAGTTAGCTTTTCATCCACCAGATTATAACTCGATTGGTTCAGTCTGTCATTATATCGGTAAACGACTTCATTGGTAAAATGTTTCAGGAAAGTAGTCTGTAATTTAGCAACAACTTGATGCTTTAAATTATCTAAAGTATATCTTGAAACAAAATCCTTAGGTTGCTTAAAATCATTATCTAAATAAGTATATCCTAATGAATATTTCAGCCAGCTCATCAACTGATGATTCACCTCTATTTCTACACCTTTCGTTTCAATATCGCCAACGTTTTGAGCATACCAAATAGGATCATCGATCGTCATTTTCATCCAATCAATCGAATTATTAGAGCTTCTTAAAAATCCGCTTACTTTTGCTAAAAGGCTCTTCGTCTGGTATTGATAACCAACTTCTGCATACACGGCATTTTCAGGAACCAAAGCTTCATTTCCCTTTTCTGTATTGCTTGAATAATAAAGGTCGGTAAATGTAGGAACTCTGTGAACTTTAGCGACATTTCCGTACACTTTATTGTTTTCATTGAAATTATATCCTACATCTAAACCGGGATAGAAAAAATTACCTTCATTAGAATAATTTGCCCAAGAAATTCCCGGAGAGATATTTAATTTTTTATCAAAAAAAGAAAAATAATGCTCAAAGAAAACCTGAGAAACAAAACGATCTCTATGTCCTAAATTATTACTTGCCAAAAATTCTTTTCTTAACTCAACCCCTAAACCCGTGGTTCCCAAAGCCCAATTATAGCTGGAATTCACCTCTCCGCCTACATTATTCCCGATGTGCATATTTCGGTAAACTTCCGGTTTATCTCTGATATACAAATACATATCCTGCCCTCTTCTCCAATACACATTTGAGTTCAATTTTAGCTTTCCAAAACTCTGTCTGTGAGCCAAACTGATGATAGAAGCCTGCATTTCCTCATATTGCTCTGTCGCTTTTGCTGAAGAATAGAAACCATTTGCACCGAACTTTTTTTCCGAAAAACCAGCCTGCAATCTCAAATCTCCATCTTTGATCTTCAACTGACTCTGATAAAAAGCATTCCGAATATCATAATCCGTATTATGCATATATCCCTGCGAACTGTTGGAGTTTATATTTAATGAATTTGAAAATTTTTCACCTCCCAGATTGGCATTCATTCCAAACCCATAGGTTTCATAATCCCCCGCTTCGGCACTAATCTTTACTTTTTTGCCCTGACCGATCTTGGTGATAATATTAATGGCTCCCGCATAGGCATTTTGTCCGAATCTTCTTGCAGCAGGACCTTTTATCACTTCAATTCGTTCAACATCTTCTAAATCTACAGGAATATTTAAAGAATTGTGCCCAGTCTGAGAATCATTCATCCTGATTCCGTTGATGAGTAATAAAACCTGCTCAAAAGAACTTCCTCGGAAAGCCACATCACTTTGTACGCCATTCGCTCCTCTCCTTCTGATATCCATTCCGGCAACTTGCTGAAGCATTTCATCGATACTTTTGGCAGGTGAATTCGCAATTTCTTCCTTTGTAATCACCGTAATATTCTGATTAGCGGATTTATAAGGTGTAGAAATAAATTTCCCCTGAATTTCAATCGTTTCGATCTCTGAACTCTTTTCCTGAGCGCTCACGAAAAGTGCCGAACCCACGAAAAAAATGCTCCCTAGTTTTTTAATCATACCCAAATAGTTTATTGCCGATTAGTTTCTTTTTTGCAAGCCCCAAAAGTACTGGAGTTCTATAAGATTAGAAAATGATAATTGTCATAAAAAAAGATGCAGTGTGATACTGCATCTTGGGAAGTAATGTAAATTCTTTTATCTTTTTCTCATTAAATGTGTAACTAGATCTCTGAACAATTTTCTCATTTCTATATTACATATTTATGAATACAATTTTAACAAATTTTAAAATACCAAACAATACCATAGTCATAAAAAGTAATAAATATCATAAAATTTAACATTGACTATCAACAATTTGCAACAGAATCTCTCTTTTGATTGAAATATTTCAAATTTCCAACCCTTTAAAAACCTTATTGTTATGAATCTTTCAATTTTATAATATTTCTCTGTTGAATGTATTTTTAAATTAACTCCTATTTTCTAATGATTTAAAATATTTTTCAACTTTAACATTTTATAATTAAAATCTAAATAATTTCACTGTGAAAATCCTTACTATTCATTATTGTCAATTCTAAAATAGTAAGTGTAGTTTATGATTGATTCATATTAAAAATCAATTGTATGAAATCATAAAAAATCCGCTAAAAATTCGTATTTTTGTTAGTCTTAATTTTACTATGGCTAATACAACAGATATAGATATTAAAAAGCAGATTTTCGTTAAGAATGCACACCTTAACAATCTGAAACACATAGATGTTCTCATCCCGAAAAATAAATTAATTGTCATTACAGGAGTTTCCGGAAGCGGAAAATCTTCATTGGCTTTTGACACTATTTATGCTGAAGGACAGAGAAGATATGTTGAGAGTTTGAGCTCTTACGCCCGTCAGTTTTTGGGAAAATTAGAGAAACCGAAAGTTGATGATATTAAAGGTTTGGCACCTTCCATCGCAATTCAGCAAAAGGTAATTTCTTCGAATCCACGATCAACAGTGGGAACTTCTACGGAAATTTATGATTATATGAAACTTCTTTTCGCAAGAATCGGGAAAACCTATTCTCCGGTTTCGGGTGAAGAAGTGAAGAAAGATTCGGTGACGGATGTTGTAGATTTTATTAAATCTTCCAATAAAGACGTTTCCTTTTTATTGACTGCACCTTACGAATATGATGCTTCAAATTTTGGTGAAAATTTAAATGTCTTAAAACTGGCAGGTTTCACAAGATTAGAAATCAATGGAAATGTAGCTGGAATCGAAGATTTGGAAAGTTTTGGTTTCACTCCCGAAAAAGGAATGGAAATCAATCTCGTGATCGACCGTTTTTCGTATGAAGAAGACGAAAGTTTCCTTCAGCGTCTAGCAGATTCTATCCAAATGGCTTTTTATGAAGGTCGTGGCTATTGTTCTTTAAAAAATACAGACACAGGAAAAATAAAAGAATTTTCAAATAAATTTGAGCTTGACGGAATTGAATTTTTAGAACCAAATGTTCATTTTTTCAGCTTTAATAATCCTTATGGTGCTTGTCCGACTTGCGAAGGTTACGGAAAAGTGATTGGAATTGATGAAGATTTAGTCATTCCAAATAAAACATTATCCGTTTTTGAAGATGCGGTTGCTTCATGGAAAGGCGAAAGTATGAGCGAATGGAAAAAAGATTTCATTAAAAAAGCAAAAGACTTCCCTATTCATAAGCCTTACCATCAATTATCCAAAGATCAGAAAAAATATCTTTGGAAAGGCGACGGAAAAAGCACGTTCCCTTCGATTGATAATTTCTTCAAAATGCTGGAGGAAAATTTATACAAAATCCAGTATCGTGTAATGCTTTCACGTTATCGAGGAAAAACGCTTTGTCCAACCTGTGAAGGGCTGAGACTTCGCGAAGAAACAACTTGGGTAAAAATCGACGGACATAATATCCAGTCGATGATTGAGCTTCCTTTGGATGAACTTTTTCCTTTAATTAACAGTTTAAAATTATCCGAACACGACCAAGAAGTTGCCAAAAGATTATTATACGAAATCACCACCCGACTTGAATTTTTATTAAAAGTTGGTTTAGGATATTTAACGTTAAACAGAACATCAAATACGCTTTCAGGAGGCGAAAGTCAGAGAATTAACTTAGCGACAAGTTTAGGAAGTTCTTTGGTGGGTTCAATTTATATTCTGGATGAACCGTCAATCGGACTTCATTCACGAGACACGGAAAATTTAATTGAAGTTTTACAGAATCTTCGCGACCTTGGAAACACGGTAATCGTTGTAGAACACGATGAAGATGTGATGAAAGCTGCCGATTATATCATTGATATTGGTCCGGAAGCAGGTTATCTTGGTGGCGAACTGGTTTTTGCCGGAGATTATAAAGAACTGAAAGATGCAGATACTTTAACTTCGAAATATTTAACCGGAAGATTAGAGATTGAAGTTCCGAAAAAACGAAGAAAAGCAAAAGAATGGATTCATATAAAAGGCGCTCGACAAAACAATTTAAAGAATATTGATGTTGATGTTCCTTTGGAAAGCCTTGCTGTAATTTCCGGAGTGTCAGGAAGTGGAAAATCTACTTTGATGAAGGAAATTTTAACGAATGACATTCAGATCCAGTTAGGAATGGGCGGAAAAAAAGGAGATTATGATGCTGTGGAATTTCCGAAAAAGCTAATCCAACATATTGAATTGATCGATCAAAATCCTATCGGAAAATCGTCCCGTTCGAATCCTGTAACATATTTAAAAGCTTACGACGACATCAGAGATCTTTTTGCGAAACAAAAGGTTTCAAAAATGATGGGTTACAAGCCTAAGCATTTCTCTTTCAACGTTGATGGCGGAAGATGCGACGAATGTAAAGGGGAAGGTGTGATTAATGTTTCGATGCAGTTCATGGCAGATATTGAGCTTGAATGCGAAGTTTGTAAAGGAACCCGTTTCAAAAACGAAATTTTGGAAGTAAAATACGACGAAAAAAATATTTCGGATATCCTTCACATGACTGTTGATGAAGCCTTGGAATTTTTCCGAGATAATCATGAAGATAAAATTGCAACCAAATTGAAGCCTTTGCAAGACGTTGGTTTGGGATATTTGCAGTTGGGACAGAGTTCTTCCACCCTTTCCGGAGGTGAAGCACAGCGTGTGAAACTGGCTTCGTTCCTGGTAAAAGGTGTGACAACGGATAAAACGTTGTTTATTTTCGATGAACCTTCTACAGGTCTTCATTTCCATGATATTCAGAAGTTGTTGAAGTCTTTGCAGGCTTTGATTGATTTAGGGCATTCTGTGATTGTTATTGAACATCAACCCGATATCATTAAATCTGCTGATTACATCATCGACATTGGTCCGGAAGCCGGAAAACATGGCGGTGAAGTTGTTTTTACCGGAACACCGGAAGAGTTAGCAAAAAATAAAAAATCTCACACAGCGAAATATATTAAAGAAAAGCTGGAGAATTAAAATAGAAAGAGAGTCGTTTTGGCTCTCTTTTTTTGTTTAAATTGTCCTCTTAACAAATGACTTTTATGAATTACAAATTTTTACTTTTTGTCTCACCCATTTTTTTATTAATCAATTGCTTTACTAAGAAAAACATCAATAATAGCAATGATGTAAAAATTGATACATTAACCTTATTAGATAATAATAGAAAACGTAAAATTCCTGTGGCATATTTCCATTCTAAAATAGATAAGAAAAGCTCAAAACAGCAAGTTATTATTTTCAATCATGGTTACGGTCAAAATAAAGGCGGAGATTATTTAATTTATTCCTATTTAACAAATTACCTTGCCGCCAAAGGTTATTTCGTAGTAAGCATTCAACATGAATTGCCAACAGATGAATTACTTACCTTAGAAGGAAATTTACAGCTTGTAAGAATGCCTTTTTGGAAGCGTGGAACGAAAAATATTTTATTTGTTTTGAATGAATTGAAAAAATCTAAACCTGAACTTGATTTTGCTCATCTCACATTAATTGGGCATTCGAACGGAGCAGATATGACCGCGCTTTTTGCTGATAAATATCCTGAACAGGTATATAAAATTATCGCAATGGATAACCGCAGAATGTATCTTCCGCGAACTTCAAAACCAAAAATGTATTCTTTACGATCCAATGATTATCCCGCAGATGAAGGGGTTTTACCAACTGAAGAAGAAGCTAAAAAGTTTACAATGACTATTCAGAAAACGAATATCAATCACGGGCATATGGATGATGAAGCTTCTAAAGAAGAAAGAAAAATATTGACTGGTTATATTTTGAAATATTTGCAGGAAAATTAAAATAACAAGCGCCTAAAAAACTTTAAACTTTAACATTAAATTCATAAAAGCAATTAAAATATTCACTACATTTACTATGTAATAAATCTGAAATGAACTCAATTTTTGCTTTTTTCAGCTTTGAAATTGCAATTAAATTTATAAAAATTTAAGCACAGCATTGTCGGCTGTGCTTTTTATTGTTGTCTAATTAAAAAAATGAGATGTTTTATCTACTGAATCCACTTCTAAAGAGTGGATTCTTTTATTGGATTTTTGAAGGTTTATCAAATATTAAGCTCTGTAAGCGCTTTTCTACAACTCGATGCAATATATTGAATATCGTTTGGATCTAGCTCTGAATGTAAGGAAAATCTCAGAATAGGTCTTTTTCGGGCAGTGGCAGGCGAACAAAATGGAGCACCAAAGATTCTTTCATTTTCCAGCATTTCTTTTAAATGTAGAAGATTATTTTCAGATTTAGCCTTAATTCCCAAAATTTGCGAGTTACTTTCGCTTACATCAATTCCCAATTCCTGCAAATGATCTTTTAATATTGTAGAATAATTTACCAATTTAGATCTTCTTTCATCCCCCTTTTGAGAATCGACTAAATCCAGTATTCCTCCTAAACCGGCAATATCGAAAGGCATTAAGGCAGAACTGAAAATTTGTGGTTTTGAGGTAACATTAAAGAAATCTGCAAAATCATGAGGGCACAAAATCAATCCGGCGCGTGAAGCAAAAGTTTTGGCAAGACTTGCTGTTCTGAATAAAACGGTTTCCTGAATTCCTAAACCAACGACTAACCCTTTTCCATTCGGGCCGTGTGTACCAAAAGAATGAGATTCATCAACAATTAACATACAGTTTTTTGATCTTGCAATTTCAGCAAGTTGAGGTAAAGGCGCTATGCTTCCATCGGTACTGTAAACCGCGTCCACTACAATAATTCCGAAGCCCAATGCATTAATTTTCTGCATCAAATGATCTACATCATTATGAGCAAATTGCACTGCTTTTCCTCCGCCTAAGCGGATACCGTTCCAAATGCTCATATGCGCCATAGAATCAATATAAACAGGGATATCCATATCTTCAATTAAAGTTTGCATCAATCCTAAATTGGCAACATATCCTGATTGGCACAAAATAGCACTTTCCGCTTCAAAATATTTGGCAAATCTGTTTTCCAATTTTGCCTGTGGAGCTTCTCCATGAATAAAAGAGGCAGACATAAGAGGCATATTAGAAATTTGAGTCAGTATTTCAGCCTGGCAATTTAAAACGTGAGTCTCTGTAGAAAGACGAAGATAATCGTTGCTTGTAAGGTTGATTGATGATTCTTCCGGCATTCTTCCTCGAATAATATGCCGCCCTTCCCATTCTTTTTGCAGACGATTGACATAAAAATCATCCATCTTTTTGGCTATAAAATCTGGATATTTCCTGTGATTTTCTGTAATTACTGAATGATTAAATTGAGTTTCCATAGTTAAAATATTTGTATTAGTTAATAAATTTCAATCCCTATCTATACATATATTTGAATTAATTTGTTCATTAAAATTACAACATTATGATAAACAAATATAGATTTACTGTTAAAAATTCATTAAATGATGAATTAAAAAATAAATTCTTTCGTTAAACTTTCCTAAAAATGATAAAATTTACCATTCATTCTTTTATTTTTACCCCTCAAAAAAACTAATGAAACAAATTATATCGGATATTGTTTTTCTTACAGACAAAGTGTTATTCAGGCTCAAATTAAAAACTGCGGTTTTAAACTTATTAAGAATGGATAGACACCAATCAGAAATACAATGTACAATGTGCAATGAATAATTTGTAATTTTAAACATCGGTCTCATAGTTCAACGGATAGAATAGAAGTTTCCTAAACTTTAGATTCAGGTTCGATTCCTGGTGAGATCACGATGAATAAAATTATTATATATTAGCATTACATTCTCATCACAAAATGAAAAAAAATATAATAACCATTTTATTTCTTGGATTAATTTCATGCAAACAGGAAAAGAAAGAAACGATTAAAGATGAAAATATAGCATCATCGGAAAGTTTTCAAATTCCTGACAGTTTATCTAAAAACAGCATTTTTATAGAAAAAAATAAAGATGGAATTTTCAGATTGAGGGTTCAGAGTAAAGAACAGCGAGGTAATTATTTTTTTGCAGACACCGCCAATATTCTAAAGGCTGAGCAATATCGTTTTGAAAATAATCATTTCATTAAAACTAAAAGCGTTGACCTTGAAAAAACAGAATGGTCATATTTTGAGATTGACAGTACAAATATTACATTTAAACAGCTAAATAGCAAAAATTATTTTCTTGTTTCTGCCAACACAACAAATATGGGAAAAGCTGTTCCTAATCAAATCGTTCAGTTTTGGGCAATCAATAAAAATGATGTGAAGGAAAACTATAATTTATTGTATTCCGGTTATCCTTCCGAGTTTTGTAATGAATGTATAAAAGGTGACTTTGCAGAAAATGAGAAACTTAACATTAATAAATCTGTAAAAAACTTACTTTATCAGTTTGCCAAAAACTCTAAGTTGATTTATCATCCTAAACTCAGCGAAAAAAATCCGAATAATTATAAAAATTATCAGGAAAAATGGGAAACAGATAATGGTCAGGATTCTCATTTTGGTGCAGGATATATTGGCGAATTAGATAAAATATATTCAACATATTACCAGAAAGATTTGTTTTCAATCTTGGGAACCCCTGAAATGACTATCGAAAATGACCAGTACCTTGTGGGAACTTATTTTCGTGGAAACCTTTTAGCTTACGATAAAAAGAAAAAGCTATACTTCCCTGTTATTGTTGAAAGCTGCGCTGGTTTTTGTAATAAAAAAATTGAATTTGTAAACGATCATACTTTAAAAATCACTTATGAAGATGACTCTTCTTTCGAGATAAATTTAAATAAAATTATTTTTGACACCTAAAATATAAACTATGAAAATGAAAATTGCAGCTTTTGCAATCGCACTGTTTTCTTTCGGGAAAATATCTGCTCAGGAAATAAAAAAACATCTTTTTAAAGGAACAATTGATAAATTTCCTGTAACCATGTATTTGGTAGAAGAAATTTCCGGCTGCCCAACAACGCATTATACGGGAATGTATAAATACGACAAAGTAAGCAATTGGCTTTATCTGGAGATTTCGGATGACGAAGAAAACCGTCTCGTTATGGTAGAAGGCGGAATTACAGGAATTATCAGCGTTAAAAAAATAGGCGAAACATTGAAAGGTTTCTGGATCTCACCCGACGGAAATAAAAAATTGAATGTAAATTTGAAAAAAATACCAACGAACAGCAAAACAATTAAGCCGTATGAAGAAAAATACGACAACGTGAATTATGAAATGAATGATTGCTAAACTGTTTTTACATTAATCTTGAAATTTTATGAAAAAAATTATACTGAGCCTGGCTTTAATTTCTTTAGCATATTCTTGTAAAAAGGAAGAAAAAAACGAGCAAAAAACTTTAGAAAATACAGCAACAGCCACAACTAAAACCAGTTTTCCTTTGCCGCCAGTTTATATGGATTCTTCAAAATCTGAAGAGGAAATTTTAAATCATATTAAACAGAGAAAAGAAGAGATTATCAATATTTTAGAAAATTCATCATCACAAAAAAATAATCTGATCTACGAAAATTATAAAAAAGAAAATGACTCTGCTTTAGCCTTATTAACGTTAAAGGAAACTCACCTTTTGGAAGAATTTTTCACGTTTTATGATTATAACCCTGATACTGATAAGCATTTTATAAAAGTTCCGGAAAAGTATAAAAAACTGGTAGACAGCTTTAATCAGGTCGGAATTGAATTTTGGGATATTGGTGAAGCAGATACTGAACTTCGAATGTTTCCTGATTTTTATTTTAAAATTTTTAATGGTAAACTGACTGCAGATTATCAGAAATATCTGGAAACAATAACAGAAGAAGACAAAGTACTTTTTCAGTCGGATGCCGCCATCTCGATTCCGTGGCGTGATGTGGCAAAACGTGTTGAGGTACGGGAGAAATTTTTACACGACTACCCTACTTCTAAATTAAAAAAAGTTATTGAAAGAGAACTTCAGCTTTATAGATATGCTTATATTTTAGGTTTGGATAATACGTCAACACAAAATGACGAAGGCGGTTTCACTACCGAAAATCTTCAGGAATTTCATCGATTTATTAAAGAAAATCCTAATAGCGAAACCACAGAAATCATTAATCAATTACTTACAATGCCAAAAGACAGAGAAAAAGTATTTGATTTTGTAAACAAGTGGTTAAATTATCCTTACGGCAAGCCTTTAGATTAATTAAAAGATTGTTTATAGCTTAAAGGCGTTATATTCGTCTTCTTTTTAAATAATTTATTGAAAGATTGTGAATGCTCAAAACCCAATTGATAGGCCACTTCCGATACCGAAAAATTCGTTGTGGTAAGGTACTCTTTTGCCTTCTCAATGAGTTTTTCGTGGATGTGCTGTTGGGCATTTTGTCCCGTCAGATTTCGCAGCATATCACTTAAATAATGCGGCGATAAATGTAAGGCAGAAGCCAGAAATTCTACAGTGGGCAAACCATTTGTTAAAGTCTTTTGCTGATTGAAATAATCGTTGAGAAGATCATCCATTTTAGTTAAAAGATCATGGCTCACCACTTTTCTCGTGATAAACTGTCTCTTGTAAAAACGGTTGCTGTAATTCAGTAAAACCTCGATATAAGAGATGATAACATCCTGACTTACTTCATCAATCGCCGTATTCAGTTCATCTTTAATATTGTTTAATAAACCTACAATTAACGTTTTTTCTTTGTCTGATAAATGCAGCGCTTCATTGGTATCATACGAGAAAAAGCCATACTTCTTAATATTTTTAGCCAAAGGATAATTTCTCAAAAAATCGGGATGAATAAACATGGTATATCCGAAATATTTAGCATTATCATCGGTCGCCAATACCTGATTGGGAGCGGTAAACATCATTCCGCCTTCATTAAAATCATAATATCCTTGACCGTACCCCATCTTTCCGTGCTCAGAAAATTTATAGGAAATTTTGTAAAATCCTAACGTAAAACTTCGGTCAAGATAGCATTTATCGACTTCCATCTCAGTATTATTCACCAAGCTGATTAACGGATGAAGCGGCTTCGGAAGCTGCAAAATAGTATGCAGTTCAGAAATCGACAAAATTTTTAATGGAGAATGATCTTTTTTTTCCATAATATAAAGGTATGAATTATGTGGGATTTTTTTGAGTTGGAGAGTTTTGAGTTTGAGTGTTTGAGAGTATTAGTGTTTTAGTGGTAAACTATATTTGGATATACTTAAACCCTCTGACACTAATACTCTAATACACTCCATTCTCACATTATTTTTTAAATAAACTGTTTGCCAAATTCAGTTCTAAAAGCTTCAGCTCCCAATTCCTGACGCTGAGCAAACAACGCTTTTGCATCTTCTCCCGCCTGATATCTCAACTGTTTTTTTCCGTCTGTTGCGGCTTCATAAACTACTTCAGCAATCACTTCCGGCTCCGAAGCAGCTTCCATCATAGCATCCGTTCCAGCCATCATTTTATCAATAATTCCCTGATATTCTGGATGTGTCCCCATATCCAAAGATCTTGTGATAAAATCGGTCTTAATTCCTCCGGGAGAAACGGTTTTCACATCAATTCCAAAAGTATTCAATTCAAAAGCAAGACTTTCACTCCAGCCTTCGAGTGCCCATTTTGTAGCATGATAAGTTGATGAAATCGGGAAAGTAACCAAACCGCCAATAGAAGTGGTTGTAATAAACATTCCGCTTTTTCTTTCTCTGAAATAAGGAATAAACTCTTTAGTCACGCGAATTACTCCTAATAAATTCGTATCCAATTGTCTGATAATCTGGTCATCGCTTAAAGATTCTAAAGGGCCAATCAAACCATATCCTGCGTTATTAAAAACCAAATCAATCTCGCTGATTTCTAAAGCTTTATGTATGGTTGATTTAATTTGTTCCAGATTCGTAACATCTAACGGCAAAAGCGTTACGTTTTCTAATTGATTCAGTTCTGTTTCTGCATCCGGATTTCTCATCGTTGCGATAACGTTCCATCCTTTGTTTTGAAATAATTTAGCGGTTGTTTTTCCTAAACCTGTTGAGGCACCTGTGATGAAAATTGTTTTCATTTTTTTATTGTTTAAATTTTACATGACAAAGGTCTGTACTTACAAAAAGATTAAAGTTGCCAAAACGGATATTGATGTAGCCAAAATGAATAGAACTGAAAATTTCAATATTTTAAATTAAATAATCATCAACTCAATGTATTTTAATGACTTGGAATGAATTTAACGTTAAAATGATACGCTTTCCAAAGCTTAATCAATGTAAATTCTTAATTTTGCAGAAGTTTTAAGTTACATTCATTGTATGATTTTATTTTAAAAAGACTCATGCAATACATATTAATCATTCTATGATAAAAAAGGTATTTGGTCTGGCTATGTTGATGTCAGTCACTCTTTATTCAGCTCAGAACAGTTTTAAAATCATTCCTTTAGGTACGTATGGCGGTGGAGACGAAAGTAATCTTTCCAGCTATATGGCGGCCCCGCTGAATTCTGAAAATTATGTGGCATTAGATGCAGGAACCTTGCGCGCAGGTATTCAAAAAGCCATTGAAAAAGGAAGTTTTTCAGAGAAATCGGCGGCAGAAATTCTTCAAAAAAATATTAAAGGATATATGATTTCGCACGGTCATCTCGATCATGTAAGCGGAATGGTCATCAACAGTCCGGATGATTCCAAAAAATATATTTACGCATTGCCATCGGTAGCAAAAATTCTGACTGATGATCATTTTTCATGGAGAACATGGGCAAATTTCACCAATGCCGGTGAGGCTCCTAAGCTTGGTAAATACAATCTTATCACTCTTACGTCCGGCACAGAAATTCCTGTTACAGATACAGAAATGGAGGTTACAGCCTTTCCGTTAAGTCATGTAAAACCTTACGAAAGTACCGCGTTTCTGCTTCGTCACGGAAAAGATTATGTACTTTATCTGGGTGATACAGGAAGTGACCGCGTAGAGCAAAGTGATCGCCTTCAGAATCTTTGGAAGCAGGTGGCTCTGCTTATTAATGGAAACCAGCTGAAAGGTATTTTAATAGAGGTTTCATTTCCGAATGAGCAACCTGAGAAATCTTTGTTTGGGCATTTAACCCCGAAATTGCTTCAGGAAGAATTAAATACTTTAAATTCCTTTTGTAAATCAGGAAAATTGAAACAAGTTCCGGTGATTATCACTCACATGAAGCCTGTTGATGATAATATTGAAAAGATAAAGCAACAATTGAAAGATCAGAAAAACTCAAATATTAATTATATTTTTCCGGTTCAGGGAGAGAAGATTGTATTGTAATATATTGTGATTCAGCCATAAAAATAAACCGGCGGATATGGCCCGCCGGTTTGAAAAAAACAAAAATTGATATGGATATGATTAGATATGTGTTTTTACTTTTTGATCACTTTTTCTGTAATGATTTTCTGGTTTTTAGTTTGAATTTTAATCACATACGTTCCCGCTGAAATAGAGCTTACATTGATTATATTTTCTTTTCCATCTGCCACCTTTCTGCCTGATGAATTATAAATTTCATATTTCTCCAACTTTTCTTTAGTCTCAATATTCACCATATCCGTTGTTGGATTGGGAAATATTCTTAGCACACTATTTTTCTGCGTTTCAATGGTAGAAAGCGCTCCTTGTGTGATATTTAAAGAATAATCTTCTGCCTGCCCCGATCTCAAACTCTGGCAAGCGCTGTTAATACTATTCGCAGCATTTGCTTCTGAATATGCGGCAACATTAGAATTTTTAAGAACTCTCATTCTTGTTGTTCCAATAGCGGCATCTGCAGGAACAGCAATCTGCGCTGTGACTGTAAAAGCATTTGCCGGATTTGCAGACGCTAAACGCCCAATATAAAAGCTCTCCCCTGCATCATCAAAACTTCCATTTTTATTAAAATCTATAAAAACCGTCACATCACTCGGAAAACTGCTCGAAGGCCCTTTTACCGAAATCGGATAGCTGCTTCCTGTCTGCACATTTGTTGAAAGACTCGTAAAATCTTCATAAACAGGCGTGCTTCCCGATTGAAACGGCGATGTTTTATTAATAGATTCAAATGTTACATTGGTTATCATATTACTATCTGCACCATATTGAAAAGTTGGCTGACAATACTGAGCTTTTACCTGCATGACAGCACAAAAGCCAAGTGAAAATAGTAGAGATGTTTTTTTCATGAATAGTTCGTTTTTACTGATGACAAATTTATATTTATTTAGAATTAATAAAAATAACAAACTAATGATATTTATCAGTAAAATGAAATTTAAATCTAATTGATTGTCTATCAAACTATTTACATAAAAAAGAAAAGCTACCTTAAAAAAGTAGCTTTTCTATATTAAATCATAAGGCTCATCGTACTTGGTGAATCGTTGAGATAAAATTCCAAATAGCCAAGATCCTTCATACGTTTGGTAAGCCCTTCAAAATCTTCAGGTTTTGAAAGCTCAATTCCCACCGTTGCCGATGCTGTCTCTCTTGAATTTTTCTTTGTATATTCAAAAAACGTAATATCATCATTTTCACCTAAAACATTCAAAACAAATTCTTTAAGCGCCCCCGGTCTTTGCGGAAATTTTACAATAAAATAATGTTTCAGCCCTTTATAAAGCATCGCCCGTTCTTTAATTTCCTCAGTTCGGGTGATGTCATTATTGCTTCCACTTACAATGCAAACCACATTTTTGCCTGAAAGATTTTCATCAAATAAATCCAAAGCCGAAATTGATAAAGCTCCCGCAGGTTCCAAAACCATTGCATCTTTATTGTAAACTTCCAGCAAAATTTCGCAGACTTTTCCTTCATCTACCGGAACGCATTTATAAATATTATTCCTACAAATATCGAAAGTTAAATCTCCTACTCTTTGCACCGCAGCTCCATCTACAAAAGAATCTATGGAATCTAATTTTGTATTAATTCCATTTTCCAAGGACTGTTTCATTGAAGCGGCACCTTTCGGTTCCACCGCAATGATTTGTGTTTCAGGAGATAATTTTGAAAACACACTTACAATTCCCGCCAATAATCCACCACCACCAACAGGAACAAAAATATAATCTATCTTTTTGTCGGTTTGGTTTAAAATTTCCATTGCCAGAGTCGCCTGTCCTTCAATGATCTGAACATCATCAAAAGGATGGATAAATTCTGCTCCCGAACTTTCTGAAAACTCAATCGCTGCATTTTTAGAAGCATCGAAAGTATCTCCGAAAAGTTTGATTTCAACAAAATTTTCTCCAAACATGGCGACCTGTTCCAACTTCTGTTTTGGAGTCGTCACCGGCATGAAAATCGTTCCGTGTATCTGAAGCTTATTACATGCAAAAGCAACTCCTTGAGCATGATTTCCCGCACTTGCACAAACAATTCCGTTTTGGATTTTACCTTCTTTGTAAAGACTGTAAATTTTATTATAAGCACCTCTTATTTTGTAAGAACGAACAGGCTGCATATCTTCTCTCTTCAGAAAAATATTCGCTGAATATTTCTTTGAAAGTCGTAAACTTTGCTGTAATGGCGTATTTTCTATTACGTTTTTAAGCGTTTCCTGAGCTTTTTTAATTAAATCTAAAGATGGGTAACATAATGTATTAGTTTTCATATTCAAAGGTTCTATCCGGACGAAGCGCTCTTACGGCTTTTCCGGCTTGCCATAACTCACTGTTTTTCAATTCATCCAATTCTGCATTCAGCTTTTCTCTGTAATCTTCTTTACTGTTGCTTGAAATAGATTTTTGAGATTCCTGCCCTTGTTCTACGCTTTCATACAATTCTTCAAATACAGGTTTTGTAGCTTCATAGAACTTTTTCCACCAGTCTAAAGCACCTCTCTGCGCGGTCGTAGAACAGTTGGCATACATCCAGTCCATCCCGTTTTCAGCAACTAAAGGCATTAGAGATTGTGTTAATTCTTCTACGGTTTCGTTAAAAGCCTCAGACGGAGAATGCCCTTTTGCTCTCAATACTTCAAACTGAGCAGCAAAAATCCCTTGGATCGCTCCCATCAAAGTTCCTCTTTCCCCAACTAAATCACTGTAAACCTCTTTCTTAAAATTGGTTTCAAATAAATAGCCGCTTCCGACAGCAATTCCCAATGCTACAACTTTATCTTTTGCATTTCCTGTTGCATCCTGATGAATGGCAAAACTACTGTTCAACCCTTTACCTTCAACAAAAAGTCTTCTTAATGATGTTCCCGAACCTTTTGGCGCAACCAACACAACATCAACATCTTTCGGTGGAACAATGCTTGTCTGATGATTATAAGTTACTCCAAAGCCATGTGAAAAATAAAGCGTTTTTCCTGGGGTTAAATATTTCTGTAAAGTCGGCCAAAACTCGATTTGTGCGGCATCGCTCAGAAGATAGCAAAGAATTGTTCCTTTATCTGCCGCTTCCTCTAACTCGAATAAAGTTTCTCCCGGAACAAACCCGTCTGCAACTGCTTTATCCCAACTTTTAGAATTTTTTCTTTGTCCTACAATCACATTGATTCCGTTGTCTTTAAGATTTAAAGCCTGTCCAGGTCCCTGAATTCCGTATCCTAAAACCGCAACTGTTTCGTTCTGTAATACTTCCTGCGCTTTTTCTACCGGAAATTCTTCTCTTGTTACTACATTTTCTTCTACTCCTGCAAACTTAATTAGTGCCATAATTTTTATAATTTGATTGTTAATTTGTTGAAGCCAACGCTTCGTTTTATCTTAAATTTTATAATTCTGTTGTCTCATACTTTTAACACAACAGATGCAAAGTTTAATTGTATAATTATTTACTGATAATCCATTTCAAATGAATTGAGCTTTTGGTGGAAACCAACATTTTCCTTGATGATTGCGACTCTTCCGCTTCGGATGAATTCTGATAATCCGTGAGGCTCAATCACTTTAAGGAAATTATCAATCTCTTCATAATGCCCAACAATGTTGAACACAGTGTAATCTTTTCTAACACAGACGATTGTCGCTCCATATTGACGCAAGATTCTTTCAACCTGAAATTTTTCGGAAACAATGTCGGTTTCAATTTTAAATAAAGCCATTTCCTGCCAAACAATTTCTTCATCGGTATTGTAATACACCTTAATAACATCAATCATTTTTTGAATTTGCCTTGAAATTTTTCTCACCAATTCGTAGCTTTCTTTCACTACGATGGTAAACCTTGAAATACTGTCAATTTCTGTTGGAGAAACATTTAAACTCTCGATATTTACTCCACGTCTTGAAAAAACGATTGCTATTTTAGTCAGTAATCCCACCTGATTTTCGGTGAAAACACTTATAGTATATTCTTGTTTATTCATTATAACTGATTTATTTTAAACGAATTTCGCTGATGCTACATCCCTGCGGAACCATCGGAAATACATTGTTTTCTTTACCTACTTTTACTTCCAAAAGATAAGCTCCTTCCGTTTCGAGCATTTCTTTTAATGAAGATTTTAATTCTTCTCTTTGCTGAACATGTTTCCCATTAATTCCATAAGCCTTCGCTACTGCTGGAAAGTCTGGACTTGTAATGTCTACAAACGAATAACGACGGTCATGGAAAAGCTCTTGCCACTGACGAACCATCCCTAAAAATGAATTATTCAGAACAATCATTTTAACTCCGATATTAAACTGGGAAATCGTTCCCAATTCCTGAATATTCATCTGAAAACCACCATCTCCGGCAATACAGATCACATGTTTTTCAGGATTTGCCATTTTTGCTCCCATCGCGGAAGGCAAACCAAATCCCATTGTTCCTAAACCTCCGGAAGTCACATTTCTTTTGGAATCTTTAAATTGCGCATATCGACACGAAATCATCTGATGCTGACCAACATCCGTACAAATAATATAATCTCCGTTGGTGATTTCATTTAAGCATTTTAAAACTTCTCCCATCGTTAATTCTTCGGAAGTCGGATTCAATTCTTTTTCAATAACTTCCTGATTTTCTTCTTCTTGAAGTTGTTTAAATTGATTCAGCCATTCTTCATGTTGATTGTCATTCAATAAATTCAACAACAACGGAAGCGTTTCTTTACAATCTCCCAAAACCGGAACATCTGCTTTTACATTTTTATCAATTTCAGCTAAATCGATATCTAAATGAACTACTTTTGCCTGTTTCGCATATTGATCCAAACGTCCTGTTACACGATCATCGAAACGCATTCCAACAGCAATTAAAACATCACAATCGTTGGTTAATTTGTTGGGAGCATAATGACCATGCATCCCCAACATTCCGACATACAAAGGATGATCGGTAGATAAAGCACCCAAACCTAAAGCTGTTGCAGCAGCCGGAATTCCTGTCTTTTCAATGAAATTTTTCAATTCATTTTCTGCATTTCCAAGAATTACTCCCTGACCGAAAAGAAGAAAAGGTTTTTTAGCTCCGCTAATGATATAAGCTGCCTTTTCTAAATATTCATGTTTTACTTTAGGTTTTGGAACATAAGACCTTATATTTGTACACTTTTCATAACTTTCAAAATCAATTTCCTGAAGCTGTGCATTTTTGGTAATATCCACCAAAACAGGCCCTGGCCTACCCGATTTTGCGATATAAAATGCTTTAGCCAAAGCCTTTGGAATATCTTCTGCATCCGTAATCTGGCAATTCCACTTGGTAACGGGAGCCGTAATATTCACCACATCGACCTCCTGAAAAGCATCGGAACCCAATAACGAAGCATACACCTGCCCCGTAATGCAAACCACAGGCGTACTGTCAATCATCGCATCGGCAAGTCCGGTGACGAGATTAGTTGCTCCTGGGCCGCTTGTTGCAATCGCAACCCCAACTTTATTAGAAGACCTTGAAAATCCCTGTGCAGCATGAATTGCCCCTTGCTCATGTCTTACCAGAATATGCTGAATTGAATCTTTATAATCGTACAAAGCATCATAAACAGGGATCACCGCACCTCCCGGATATCCAAAAACGGTGTCTACATTCTCTGCTTTTAAGATTTCGAGAATTACTTCGGCTCCTTTTAATTTTTTGGAAGCTGAAGTTTTATTTTCTTCTAATTTATTTAATGATAATTCCATTTTTTTTGATTTTAAAAATCTGTTATACAGCCGTTTGAAGCATCAGAAACCAGCTTGGCATATTTGTATAAAACACCACTTTTTACTTTATAATCAGGTTGTTGAAAGCCTGACCTTCTTTTATTTAATTCTTCCTCTGAAACCATGAGATTAATTGTATTTTTTTCTGCATCAATTTCAATGAGGTCATTATTTTCAACCAAACCAATTAAACCACCTTCAAAAGCTTCAGGTGTAATATGACCAACCACAAAACCGTGTGTTCCTCCTGAAAATCTTCCATCTGTAATCAAGGCAACATTTTTTCCTAAACCTGAACCCATTAATGCTGAAGTTGGTTTCAACATTTCCGGCATGCCGGGAGCGCCTTTTGGTCCTTCATTTTTTATCACAACAACATCGCCTTCCTGAATAATTTTATCTTCAATTCCTTTGATAAATTGTTTTTCACCATCAAAAACTCTTGCTTTTCCTTTAAAAAAACTACCTTCTTTTCCGGTAATTTTTGCCACACAACCTCTCTCTGCAAGATTTCCGTACATAATTCTGATATGCCCAGTTTCTTTAATCGGATTATCAACTTTTCGAATAATATCCTGCTCTCTATCAATAATTGATGTAATATTTTCAAGATTTTCAGCAACTGTTTTTCCTGTTACGGTTAAACAATCTCCATGAATTAAGCCTTCATCCAATAAATATTTCATCACCGCCGGAACGCCTCCTACTTTATGTAAATCCTTCATCAGATATTTTCCGCTTGGTTTTAAATCTGCCAACAAAGGTGTTGTATCACTTACTTTCTGAAAATCATCAAGCGTCAAATTGTGACCTATACTTTTCGCAATCGCAATAAAATGGAGTACAGCATTCGTACTTCCACCTAACACCATAATCATTCGTAAAGCATTTTCAAACGCTTTTGGCGTCATGATATCCGAAGGTTTTATATCTTTTTCGAGAAGAATTCTGATGTAATGACCTACATATTCGCACTCTTCTTTTTTCTCTTCACTTAAAGCCGGATAAGACGATGAATAGGGCAAACTCATTCCCAATGCTTCAATTGCTGATGCCATTGTATTGGCTGTGTACATTCCGCCACAGGCCCCTGCGCTCGGGCACGAATTTTTTATAATTCCATCATAATCTTCGTCAGAAAGTTTTCCGGCAATTTTATTTCCTAAGGCTTCAAAAGCGGAAACGATATTCAAATCATTTCCTTTGTAATGACCTGCTTCGATACTTCCCCCATACACCATAATTGAAGGACGATTCAATCTCGCCATTGCCATCACAGAACCCGGCATATTTTTATCACAACCCGGAACGGTAATTAATCCGTCGTAATATTGCCCGGCACAAACGGCTTCAATACTATCTGCAATAATGTCTCGACTCACCAAAGAATATCGCATTCCATCCGTCCCATTCGTCATTCCGTCACTAATTCCGATGGTGTGGAACATTAAACCCACCAAATTCTGACTGTTAACTCCTTTTTTTACAATTTCAGAAAGTCCATTTAGGTGCATGTTGCAGGTATTCCCGTCATAACCCATACTCGCTACGCCAATCTGAGCTTTATCAAAATCTTCTTTTTTAAAGCCAATTCCGTAAAACATTGCCTGAGTTGCAGGCTGCGTAGGATCCTGCGTCAACGTTTTCGAATATTTATTGAGTACATTACACATATTGCAGCTGATTTTTTAAGTATGAATAATCTTCTCCTACTACCAAATGTCTGTATGCTTTTTGAACCACAGCAGATAAACTATCTTCCCAATTTAACTTAAACTGAACATTATCAAGCGATTCCAAGGCTACAATTTCAGCAGCCGTTCCACAGAAAAATGCGGCATCTGCTTCCTTCATTTCTGATGGCGTAAAGTCTTTTTCTTCACTATAAATCCCTAACTGACCCAATATCTCGAAAACCGTCTCACGAGTAATCCCCGGCAGGATATTTCCTTTTTTCGGAGTATAAAACTTAGCATCTTTTTCGAAGAAAACATTCGCCCCTGAACTTTCAGCAACATTTCCGTTGGAGTCTAACAATAAAGCTTCATCAAAACCTTTATCTTTAGCTTCCTGACATGCTAAAATCGAGTTTACATAATGTCCGCTCACTTTTGCTTCTATCCTGAAAGCCTTTGGATTAGGACGTTCAAAAGAAGAAGTCATTACTTTCATTTTATTTGCCATATAGCCATTATCCCAATTCCAAGCTTCAATTACAAGCGTGCTTTTCTGCCCTTTAGAAAGTGACATATTAGGCGAACAAATAACCAAAGGTCTTATATATGCATTACTTAAATTGTTCATTTCTAATAATTTGTACGTAATATCAATCATCTCCTGTGTAGAATAATTGAAAGGCATCATCATCAATTCTGCAGATTTTCTTAATCTGTCATAATGTTCTTCAGCCTTGAAAATTTTAGTTCCTTCTGCTGTTTGATATGATTTAATTCCTTCAAACACAGCATAGCCATAGTGAAGCGATTGTCCGTACAAGTCTGTAGAAGCTTTGGAAGCCCGTAAAAATTCTCCATCAAAATAGAGTAAACTCTCCTCGTTGTAATACATATTTATATTTTATAGTTTTAAATTTTTGCCACAAAAAAAACCACCCTCGTGGATGAGGATGGTTGTAATTAATATTTATATTTTTTAATATTTTCAACAATACCATCGCTCATCACCGAACCCGATAATGACAATAATAATAGCAATAATAGTGTTGAATTTTATTTGCATTTTGTTAATAATAACGAGACAAATGTATAGCTTTTTTTTAATTAAACAAGACCTTTTCAAATTATTTTTAAAAATAATGTAAAATCGATACTTTATAAAAAACTAAAATATTTTTAATTCACAACTGACTTTTCTCAGTTTAATTATAATTTAATAAAAATTAACATTCGTTTAAAAATTCTTATAGAAATAAAATTTTTATTTTAAATTCTTGTTAACTGATCTAATTTCTTCAGCAATGTCGGAATCCTGAAATTTCCGTGCATATTCTCAATTTTAGGCTTTACTTCATCTACATTTATCCCTTTCGCTGTCAAAAACAAAGGGGTTTTACTTTCACCGCGAAAAACCTCTCTTCGCATAAAATCAGGTGATGCAAAACCATTTTTAGCGATACCAATAATCGGATATTTTTTATCCAAAGCTTCGTACAAATAACCGCCCAATCCTATTTTGCCATCATTATCCAATGTTACATATCCATCGACAATGATAATGTCTTCATTTTCAAGCTTGATTTTATTCAGCAAACTTAAAATGCAAGGTAATTCTCTTTTATAAAAAGCGCCACTTTCATAGTCTGAAGTTATTGGAGTTTTTTCACTGAAGATCTCATTTTCATGTTCAGAATCCCAGTCTTTAAAGGCAATACAAATCGTATTGGCATAATCATCATAATAGTACGTATCGAAAGCGTAAATCATTTTTCGGTTTTAGTTATAAGATTGGAATTATTTATTAAAAAACTCTCCGAAGTGTAATAAATTTCCTGCAGGATCATGAACAAAACATTCTTTACCCCAAGGCATTGTACTAACGGGAGTTAACTTTATTGTTTTAAATTTTTCGGTAAGATCTAAGCTGAGAATATACTGCCAAAAATCGTCTGTATTTTCTACTTCAATGAAAACCATGGTGTTCTCAACCCAATCTTTTACATAGGCATCCTGCAAATAAAAGTTAATATTTTGCCATGCAAATAAAGATAATTTTGGCTCCAAGATAATTTCTTCAAATCCTAAATCTTTATAAAAATTTCTGCTTTCTTCAAAGTTTTCCGATCCGATGAACGGACGAATTGATTTTACATTTTGTTTCATAATTATTTGTTTGTCCATTGATTATAAGTCATTTCAAACTTAATTTCTTTTCCGTGCTTACCAATTTCTTTCCAACCGGATTTTCGGTAAAAAATTTCTGCTCTCGTATCGGGTGAAGTTCCCAACCATACGTTTTCTTTGGTCTGTTCAAAATACCAATCCAACATAATATCATGAAGCAACCTTCCAATTCCCTGATTTTCAAAGTCGGGATGAAGAAATAAAGCCCAAATATTGTTCTCTTGTAAATCTACAATAGAAAACCCAATAACTTTATGATCTATCTCACAAACCCAGCCTTTTCCTCTTTCAAAAAGAAATTCTTCACAATCTTTATCGGTCACCAGATTTGGATTTGATAAAGTATTTTCCTTCACAGCATTTCTTACAATCTGAATTTGTGGAATATCGCTTAATTTTACTTCACGAATGTTCATTTTCTTATAAATTTGAATCAAAAAAAGGCAAAAATGTACAATTACAAATCTGCCTTTTTCAAATATTTTGGTTAACTTATTTTTTATCAACTACAATTCTGGCTTCTCTGTTGGCAATTTCCCAAGCAGTCGCGAAAACCAATTGCGTTCTTTTTTGCAGCAATGAATAATCAATTTTTTCCACGTCATCGGTTGGCTTGTGATAATCTTCGTGAATGCCATCAAAGAAAAAAGCTACAGGCACATTATTTTTAGCAAAATTATAATGATCTGAACGATAATACAATTGCTCAGGATCATTTGGATCGTCGTATTTATAATTCAGCTCAAGATTATTTGTCTTCTTATTCGAGGCTTCGTTAATCACCTTTAATTCAGAGCTTAGCATTTCAGAACCAATAACATACACATACTGTTTTCCTCTATTCTCAGGATCATCACGACCAATCATATCGATATTCAAATCAACAACTGTATTGGCAAGCGGAAACACCGGATTATCAGTATAAAATTCAGAACCGAATAAACCATGCTCCTCTCCCGTCACGTGAAGAAAAAGAATGGATCTTTTTGGACCTTTCCCCGCCTTTTTAGCACTCTGAAAAGCTTTTGCAATTTCCATCACGGCAACCGTTCCGCTTCCATCATCGTCGGCTCCATTATAAACCACTCCGTTTTTCGTTCCTACGTGATCGTAATGTGCTGATACAACAACAATTTCTTCAGGCTTTTCACTTCCTTCAATAAAAGCTAGAATATTTTCAGAATCTGGTAAATTTCCACCACCTCTCTTTTTCATAAAATCCGCAGGAACCTTTTGATAATAGGATCCCAACGCTTTTGGATAAGAAATTCCGAGATTTTTGTAATAATTAATCATGTACTCACCTGCTTTTTTCTGTCCCGGACTTCCTGTATCTCTACCTTCCATTTCATCCGAAGCAATCACGTATAAATTCTTCTTTAGATCATCAGCCTTAATTTCCTTATATGCAGATAGAAACGATTTATCACCTTGAACTTTTGTTGAAATAGAATTTTGCGATGAATTTCCTTTGTTTGAAACATTTGCAGATCCGCAACTTACCATCACAGCAGCCGAAAATAGCGGTATGAGTATTTTTTTCATTATTAAACTAATTTGATTTTAAAAATAAGAATTTTTATTGAATCTTCTAAAGCAATAGCTTTAATAAAGGTTAATTAGCCGCCGGATCAATAAGATTTTGAGTGATGCTTAGAAATTTTAAAACGTTTTTACGATCAAAAAGCAATGTGAGATAATGTTTTTCTTTTTTCAAAGTCAATTTTAAACCTCCTGAAAACGAACTGTCATCACCCAATTTTTCACTTTTGGGATTGTATTTTGCAAATTTAGCTTTAGCTTCCTGTGAAGTCGTTTTATTCATCGTTAATCCGTAAGGCAATCCGCTCACAATGATAAATTTATCATCCGGAATATCAAAAAACATTTCGTTTATTTTACCATTTCCAAAACTACTGTACAATTCCAAACCCGACGATGTACGCCAATAGGCATACTTTTCCTCATTTGCATCTTCAGAAATCACAGGCTTTATTTTTAAAACTTTTGAAATATTATCCTGAGTTTGTGGTAAAATAAATTCAGCGTTTTTATCTAATAACGAGCTTAAATTAACATTTTTCTGTGCTAAAGCAAAAATGCTGAATAATTGAAAAGTTGCAATTAAAAGTATATTACACGATTTAATTTTCATAAAATAATATTAATGATTTATGCCGTAAAGATATTAAAACTTACCAAAATCATTAAATTGATCAAAAAAATAAGCCGCCCGAAAGCAGCTTATTTTAAGATTAATTACGAATTAAAAAACTTCTCTGATATTAAGATTTCCCGTTGCTCCCATCGGTAGAAAAACAACTTTTCTTTTAATCGACTTTGCTTTTTCTAATGCCTTAATTGCCTTTTGACGCTCCATTTCTCTAGTGAAATGCGAAGTAATGTTTTCGGATTGTGTAGATAATTTCATAATATAATAATTTGGTGTTTGTATTGTTAAGTTTTCATAAGTAAAACTTAAAATCATCAAAACGAAAAGCATACCATTTTGGGCTAAAATTTTAAAATGTGGTACATAATATTTTTACATAGACTGAATATTTTTTAAGATATTTAGATAAATTCACTGAAAAACAACTTAAAAACCATTAATAACCAATCAATTTAAATTATATTCTTCTAAATATTTTGAATACTAATTTTCATTATATTTGATACCATTGCAAAGGATATGGAAAATATTTACGGATTCAATCATTATACTTTTTTCACCGAAATGGCGGAATTGGCTTCGAAACACAATAGTTTCGATTTGTCATTAGGTTTACCCGATTTTGACATCGATGATCGCTTGAGAGAATATTTAAAAGAAGCCGCTGATCTTAATCATCACAATTACGAACCTCTTGCCGGAAACCCGCTTTTAATAAAAAGTATTGTGGATTATAATCTAAAAAGGGAAAACAGTTTATCGATTCAGGAAGAGGAAGTGACTATCGTTCCATGTTCTACTTTTGCTTTATATACTTCGCTTAAATCTATTTTAAATCAAGGAGATGAAGTAATTATAATTCAACCTTCATATTATACTTATGCTCCATCTATTGTTATGAATGGTGGAATTCCGGTTTATTATAATCTTGAAAATGATTTTGCTATTCATTGGGATTTGTTGGAAAACTGCATATCTGAAAAGACAAAAGCTATTATTGTAAATTCACCTCAAAATCCAACAGGAAAAATCTGGACAAAATCTGACTGGGAAAAATTGTATGAATTGATTAAAGATCGCGAAATTTATCTTATTTCTGAAGAAATTTATGACATTTACTACTATGATGGTGCCACGCACTACAGCTCTTATCTTCATCCTGAACTAAAAAAAAGAACATTTTGTATTTTTTCTTTTGGTAAAATGTTTCATGCAACCGGCTGGAAAGTAAGCTATTTACTCGCCAGTGAAGAACTGACGAAAAAATTCAGATGCCATCAGCAATACATTTCCTACAGCGCCAATGCTCCAGGACAGTATGCTATTGCTAAATATTTAGAAATATACGATCCTTCTGAAAATCAAATCTTAATGCAGAAAAAGCGTGATATTTTTAATGAAATGATAAAAGAGATGCCTTTAGTTGTTGAAAAGCAATGTGAGGGGGCTGTTTTTCAGATCGTTAATTTCAGGGCTGTATCAAAAACAAAATCTGATGTTGAATTTTCAAAATGGCTGACGATTGAAAAGAAAGTAGCCTGTTTACCACTTTCTGCGTTTTATAATTCTAAACAAAACTCTGATTATATACGTTTTAGTTTCGCTAAAAAAGATGAAGTGATAATTCAGGCGTTAGAACATTTAAGGAAAAATCTTTAAAATAATTACTTTCTATATTTTTGTCTCGCAGATTTAGGAAATTACGCAGATATTTGATTATAAAAAAGCACCGCGAAACGCAGTGCTTTTCAACATTTTAAATTGACTTTAGAGAGCTAAAACCCGTACATCAATTCTTCGGTTTTTCGCTTTACACTCATCGGTATCATTCGCCGGACAAACGGGATGTTGAGAACCATATCCTTCCGCTTCTATCCTCTCGCCTGCAATTCCTAATTCTAAAAGCTTTAATTTGACTGTTTGTGCTCTTAAATTAGACAAAGACTGATTTCCTTCTTCATTACCCGTATCGTCTGTATAACCGCCTAATTTGATCTTTACATCAGGATAAGCCGTCATGATCTCCGCAAGATTCATTAACTGAATTTCGGAACCCGCTTTCAAATCTCCGGAACCAGTTTCAAAATAAAGATTTTCAATCGTAAACCATTTATTGGGATCGATAATCGATTGATCTTTTTTCTTAATCGCATTATAAAGAGAGTACAACTGGCTAGATTCACCAATTATCACCATCTTTCCGTTTTTCAGCTTGATCTTCTGCTCTTTTCCGGTTTCGTAAAAAAAATCACCGCTTTCATTGAGATGACCTTTGGCATTTTCTCTTGAAATATTTTGAGGTTCTACCATTCCATTACCATCAACGTGATCCGCAGAACTTACCTGAACACCTGTTAAACTTTCAATTTTTGCCTGTCTGTTCGCTTCAATTTTGTCTTTATGTAAAACTGCTAAAGTTGGAGCAATCACCAGAGACACAATCGACATTAACTTAATTAAAATATTCATTGAAGGCCCAGAAGTATCTTTGAACGGATCGCCCACCGTATCGCCTGTTACTGATGCTTTATGTGGTTCTGAACCTTTGTAATAAGTCTGTCCGTTGATATCGACACCTTTTTCAAATGATTTTTTAGCATTATCCCAGGCACCGCCTGCATTATTCTGGAACATTCCCATCAAAACACCGCAAACGGTTGCTCCTGCTAGAAATCCGCCCAAAACTTCCGGTCCGAAAATAAACCCGATCAACAAAGGAGAAATAATAGCAATAGCTCCCGGAAGCATCATTTTTTTGATCGAAGCATCGGTTGAAATAGCGACACATTTTTCATATTCAGGCTGAGCCTTTCCTTCTAAAATTCCCGGAATTTCACGAAACTGCCTGCGAACTTCCTCTACCATCGCCATGGCAGCCTGTCCGACTGCCGTAATCGCCAATGATGAAAAAATAAAAGGAATCATTCCGCCAACAAATAATCCGGCTAAAACATCGGCTCTGTAAATATCAATTCCGTCGATTCCTGCAATGCCTACAAAGGCTGCGAATAATGCTAGAGCTGTTAATGCTGCAGAAGCAATCGCAAAGCCTTTTCCGGTAGCTGCAGTTGTATTTCCTACTGCATCTAAAATATCTGTTTTTTCACGAATTTCTTTTGGTAATTCACTCATTTCAGCAATTCCGCCTGCATTATCTGCTATCGGGCCGAAAGCATCGATTGCTAATTGCATTGCTGTGGTTGCCATCATTCCTGCTGCGGCAATGGCAACTCCATACAATCCTGCACATAGGTAAGAACCGTAAATTCCTCCTGCTAAAACGATGATTGGAAGTAAAGTTGATTCCATTCCCACGGATAGTCCGCCTATAATATTGGTCGCGTGACCTGTGGAAGACTGCCTTACAATACTCGAAACAGGTCTTTTCCCCATGGCTGTATAATATTCTGTAATGATGCTCATTAAAGTCCCGACCACTAAACCTACCATAATCGCTCCGAAAACGCCCATTTTAGTAAATTCATGACCTCTCAAAACCATTGATTCAGGCAAAATATAATTGACGAGAAAATAAGAAGCAATTGCCGTGATAACAATACTTCCCCAATTTCCCAGATTTAAAGCATTTTGAACACTTGAAGTCGATGAACCATCGTTATCATTGATTCTGACAAATAAAGTTCCTATAATGGAAAAGATAATTCCGGTACCGGCAATCATCATTGGTAAAAGAATGGGTGCGAAACCGCTAAAAGAATCTTCGGAAATCGTTTCTCTGCCCAAAACCATTGTTGCTAAAACTGTTGCCACATAAGAACCGAATAAATCTGCGCCCATTCCTGCAACATCTCCCACGTTATCTCCTACATTATCCGCAATTGTCGCTGGATTTCGAGGATCATCTTCCGGAATTCCGGCTTCTACTTTTCCAACCAGGTCGGCTCCGACATCGGCTGCTTTGGTATAAATTCCACCACCTACTCTTGCGAAAAGCGCGATTGATTCTGCTCCTAAAGAAAATCCGGTTAAGATTTCGATTGTTCTTTCCATTTCATGAGAATCTACTGTGGCATCTGGCGCAAAGATTTGTTTGATGATTAAAAATAAAGCTCCTAAACCTAAAACGGCTAATCCGGCAACGCCCATTCCCATTACAGAACCTCCTGTAAAAGAAACTTTAAGCGCTTGAGAAAGTGAAGTTTTTGCTGCTTCGGCGGTTCTTACATTCGCTTTTGTTGCGATTTTCATTCCGATGAAACCTGCGAGAGCGGAAAGTATGGCTCCGACTATAAAAGCAATTCCGATGCTCCAATGAGAATTATCATTGCTCATTCCCATCACTGCCAAAAGTATGGCTACAATAATTACGAAATACATGAGGACTTTGTACTCGGCCTTTAGAAAAGCCATCGCTCCGTCAGCGATATGTCCGCTGATCAGTTTCATTTTTTCATTTCCGGCATTCTGCTTATTTACCCAATTGCTTTGAAGAAATGTATAAAGCAGGGCAATGACACCAAAAATTGGCACTAAAAAGAATAGATCCATAGTTTAATATTTTTTTGGTAATATAATATTAAATATAATGAATAATTTTCAGGATTATGTTAAGTTTAAATCTAAGTTATTCGAAATTAACACTTAAACGCTTAAGCAAAATGGATTTAGTTGATGGTTTTTAGTTTATAGATTTTTTGTTGGTCGATCACAAAGGCACAAGGATTTTTTTATTTGTGGCATATTTTTAAGGCGCAAGGATTTTATCTGTGATAAAATTTAAAGGTGTATATCTTTCTTTTATTTGCCACGAATTTTTCACAAATGATTACTCTATTTTATTATCCTTTTTAGTTTGTTTAAAGTATATTTTTCTTGAGAAATATGGAATTTATTTCCTCCGTTTTAATTGATGACTAAATTCCTAGCCGCGATTGCAGCATTTGTTTGAGCTCATTTTTTTTGGTTCGGCGCGGCAGCTTCGCTGCCGCGCCGAACCAAAAAAAAATAGCGAGTGCGGAAAGCGGGAAATAGCTCCTATTAGGCTTGAGTGTTGGAGTGGCTTAGTGTTGGAGTGTTTGAGAGGTTGAGAAAAAGTATTTGTAGATATTACCTTAAAAAATAAAAAAAGGATAAACGAAGAATTCATTTATCCTTTTAATATCATAAAACAAAGAATATTATCCTCCGTAATTATTCGCATAGTCTTCTTGTGAAGCCTGGATCACTTTTCTAGCGTGTTCTGCTCCGTAAACCTCCTGAATTCTGCATTTTGCAGGTTCATCTGGTAAGTTTTTGTACGTCAAGAAATAGTGCATTAATCGTTTCACTTCAGCTTCAGGCAATTCTGTAATATCTCTGAAATGTCCGAAAGCGTGGTCGCCAATCATTACTGCAACGATCTTATCATCTGCTTCACCATCGTCGATCATTTTGAAACCCCCGATTGGAATAGCTTTCATCAACAAACCTCCTGAATGAATATTGTGAGAACTCAAAACACAGATATCTAACGGATCGTGATCTCCCATTGTAACGTCTGTAGCGCCTCTTTCGATCGCTAAATTCATTACCGCCGTATCGCAATATGTTCTTGGAACGAAACCGTATAATGCCGGGATAATGTTAGAAAACTTCTGAGGTCTGTCAACCATCAAAAACCCGGTTTCTTTATCTACTTCATATTTAATCGTATCTGAAGGAACGATTTCCACGAATACGTTTACAACATTTGGCGCATCTTCTCCTGCAGAAATTCCGTGCCACGGATGTGCTTTAAAATTTGGAATCATTATATCTATTTATTTTTTACGTTTAGTTTATGCAACTATTAAAATTTCTCTTCTAAGGTTTTCCATCGTTGAAGCGATATAATCATCACTATTCATATAATTTACGATAAAAACTGTTTTAAATTCTTCAAGACTTGCATTGCTGTTCATTCCTTCATAAGTTTTGTGAAGCAAATCGATCACCGCCAATTTAGAATCAACAATATTCTGCCACGAATTTTTTGTTAAATACAGCTGTTGAGAAGAATTATATTCAAATTCATCATGAATGGTTTTTTCTGTAAGGAAAATAAATTCGTGAACGGCCAGTTCTTTATCAAACCTCTGAACCAGATTAGAAGGTTTTATTCTCTCCATAAAAAGTGTCATCCTTTCATAAGCTTTCGCTTTGTTTTCGGAGTTCGACTTTACGGAAAGAAGCTTTATTTCCTGATTTTTAAGCGTGATGTAAGAATGTACAAACTGTCTCAGCAAAACCAGAAAAGGTATTGCGATAATTAATGCGAATGCATACGGTAGATATCCTGAAAAGCTAGCCATAATTTGATGTGCAAAATTAATGATAATTTTATAATTTCTATGCTGTCTTATCTATTATTTGTGATTTAGAGCTTTGGTATGTAATTAAAGATAAAATGATAATCAGATAAAAACCAACCATCATTCTTGTTACCAAACTCGGAAACATGATAAACCTCACAAATACAGTGATATAAATCGCAGCGTACAAACTTAGAAAAATAAACGCCTTTCTGTTTTTATTTAAAATTAATTTATAATCAAGAATTAAAATAATGAAAATTAATAATAATGGGAAGTATGAAGTATTAAATTCTATTAATAATTTACTTTTTATACAGGCTAAATATTCTCCAAAATTAAAGGCATCAGGATTTGAAATAGGATACAATTGAACTTTAGTAAACTGATTCATAAACAATACAGACCATGAAATTTGGTTAAAATACTGGATAATTCCAAAAGTTAAAGCAAAATACACAAATGCAAATACAATTTCTTTAGCTTTAAAATTAAAATCAGATCTAAAAATATAAAGTATTCCTAATAAAAAACTGTAAAAAATAAAGTATTCCGGTCTTGTTAAAATACACAAAATACCAACAATAGTAGCTATGAACAGGTTTCTTTTTATTGCCACAAAATAAAAACTTAACAGTAAAAGCAAACAAGACAAACCATCTGGTGTTGCATGACGAGACGCATCTAAAAGTGGCTTAAACAAGGATATTAATATGGTAAACCCAAAAGCAACGTAGTCATTTTTTACCGTTTTTAACAGAAAAGAAAAAATTAGTATTAAAATAAGAACATACGAAATGATAGTTATTAAAAACGTAGATGTAGCAGCCTTAAACCCAAGTTTAAAGAAAATAGAATTGATAAAATTATAGAATGGCTTCACCGTAAACAACTGAATTTCTTCTTCATACACTTTCGGATTTTCAGATAAAATCTTATAATAACTACTCTCTCCATCAGCTTCTTCTACCCGATTTTCATCAACTTGAGTAATTTCAGGTCTTTTGGGCTTTAATTCGTCGTAAACTTTTTTATGAATTTCCTCAATTTTCATATCAGGAAAATTAGCCTTATAAACCAAACCCATATATGCTTCGATATCAGCATTATAATATTGATGAGTATAAAGATAGTAAGACATGATGCACAAATAAATCGCGAGCACAAATTTCACAATTGCTTTATTTTTTCCCGAGATTGCAGTATTTTTTAGTTGAATCATTAGTTTTTATAAAATTTAAAAAATCCTTTCAAAAGATCTTTTTTAGCATTAAAAATCGTAGAATATTTCTGTAATTCCGGGCGAAAACCCCGGAAAAATTCTTCAATGGCAGGAACTTCGCTTCCTTCAAAATCAAAAATTTTATGCTGAATATTTTGTGAAATAATATGATCTATAATGACCGAAGAACCAGATAATTTTACATATTCTTTATCATTAAAAGTTCCTAAAAGCGCAAGTGTTTTATCATCCGAAAAAACAGCAATAGCATTAATGATGTTTCCATGATAGAAAAAAGCAACAATTTTAAGATGTTGAGCATTTTCAAAATCCGTAAAAGTCTTTAAAAATTCATTTTTATCTTTCTCATCTTTTGCTCCGATTGTATTCTTGGATATAAAATCAAAAGCCTCAGCCATTGTCACTTCTCGCACTTCAGAATTTTCTAAAACCTCTTCATCCAACCGTAATTTTCTTTTTCTTTTTGGCGAATATTTTTGTCTTACAGTTTCATAATCATTGGGATAAATAAGAAAATTTTGTCTCTGATTTAATTGTTTAGAAAATTTATTTTCAGCATTAAAAGCATAATACCAAATATTGTACTTCTTTTCAAAAAAATTTAAAAAAGCATCATTAATTTCTATAGTATCAACTTTTGAAAAAATACCTAATTGCTGACAAAGTTTAGGATTGATAACCAGTTTAAAACCAAATTTCTTTACAAAAGGAACCGGCATTACCGCTTCATAATCATTATAAACCAATATTTCCCATTGCTTTCCGGAAGTAATATCCAGAAAATCTTTAGTCGCTGAATATTTTCGCTGTTCCGAATTTTCTAAACATTCTGTATATTTTTTGAAATCAATTTCGTGGTATTTCAATCTTCTAATCATAATAATCCTTCGTCTGAGAAACTAAAATAGGAATTCTGCGTAATAATTAAATGGTCTAAAAGCTGGATCGTTAAAAGTTTTCCCGCTTCTTTCACTTTTTGGGTAATCTCGATATCTTCCCTACTCGGTTTTAAATTTCCTGAAGGATGATTATGAGCAATGATAATTCCTGTTGAAAAATGTTCTAATGCCGTTTTAAATAAAATCCTCACATCAACAATAGACTGACTGATTCCGCCTTGTGTTAATTGCGCAATATGAATGATTTTATTACTTTGATTCAGAAAAATTTCCCAAAATTCTTCCGTTCTTAGATCTGACAAATGATTTTTTAACACCAAATAAGCGCTGTTACTGCTTGAGATAGTAGGTTTTTCCATCACTTCCTGGCTGGCTCTCCGTCTTCCGATTTCCAATGCCGTAGCAATTGAAATAGCTTTCACTTCGCCCACTCCTTTGAATTTCATTAAATCTTTTATGGAAAGTAAGCTCAATTGATGCCAGTTGTTATCAACCGATGCCAAAATTTTTCTTGCCAGTTCCACTGCCGTTTGTTCCCTGTTTCCGCTACCCATGATGATTGCCAATAGCTCAGAATCAGAAAGCGAATTCTTACCTTTCAGTAAAAATTTTTCTCGGGGTCGGTCATCTTCGGCTAGGAATTTTATGGACATATTTTTTAAGATAACAGGTTTCAGGAATTAGGATTGAATTAATAAAAGGCGTATAAAAGTATCGTTTTCTTTGATTGGTCTAAATATTTAGCTGTTTCATTGAATGCATTTTTCGATAACATCGGGCAGCCAAAACTTAAACAAGACAAATCTGCAGACTCTTTATCGGGAACGCAGTAATAAGAATGAAGGACAATCGCCCGATCCATCGCATTGCTATTGGTTGCATCTAAACCTTTTAAACGATAGGCTTTTCCGAATTTTCCATTATAACTTTCACGAATTTCATATTTCCCCAGAGAAGACTGATGAGAACCATCTGTATTGCTGAATTGCAAAACATTTGAGTTTTTGACTACCGAACCTTCGCCATGTGCAACAACAGCTTTTTGGAGAATTTTATCATTTTTTAAATCGTAAACAAAATAACGATATTTCCCAGAATGTGTTTTAAAATTGATGAAAACTGCTAAATTTTGATTATACTCTTTCCCTTTTAAATAATTTTTGATTTCCTGTATTTTTGATTTTGGTAAAAAATCTGACGCATTTGTCGCCTGAGATTCTATTTTCGAACAGGAAATTAAGAAAAGAAATAAAAAAATAAAGTGTTTCATCATTTGTTAGGAAATTTTTATTCGATAATCATTCCGTCTTTCATGACTAATTTTCGATCGGTAATTTCGGCAAGATTCGGGTTGTGCGTTACAATCACAAAAGTTTGATTGTATTTATCCCTTAAATCAAAGAATAATCGATGTAAATCATCTGCATTTTTAGAATCAAGGTTTCCGGTCGGTTCATCTGCAAAAATAATTTTCGGCGAATTGATTAAAGCCCTTGCAACCGCCACTCTTTGCGCTTCACCACCCGATAACTGATTGGGTTTATGATGAATTCTCTGCTCGATTTTTAAATCTTCAAACAAAGCATAAGCCTTCTCAATCGCTTCTTTTTCATTAGATCCAGCAATTTTTGTTGGAAGCAAAACGTTTTCCAGCGCCGTAAATTCCGGAAGCAATTGATGAAACTGAAACACAAATCCTATATTTTCATTTCTGAATTTAGAAAGTTGTTTATCATTCATATTGATGAAAGATTTTCCGTTGATCTCGATTTCGGTATCAAATTTTTTAGAATTACTTGGTAAATCAAGCGTTCCTAAAATCTGCAACAGCGTAGATTTTCCAGCTCCCGATTCTCCGACGATAGAAACCACCTCTCCCGTTTTGATATGAATATCAACCCCTTTTAATACCTCTAAATTCCCATAAGATTTATGGATATTTCTTGCTTTAATCATGATCCAAAAATAGTGAAATGATTTGAAAATTCAGATATGAAAGATGTTGAGAATTTATTTAAAATGTAAAAAATATCGGCAAATTTACTTCCACATACTTTTTAGACAAAGAAAGGCAGCCAAAAGGCTACCTTTTTCCCTTAGAAAATCTCAGCAATCGTGGTTATTAGTTTTTTGAAGACTTGAAATGCTTAAATTTCCCTTGTCTAATGCTGATGTAAAGGTCTACATAATTTATAGATTAAACATCCGTAGAAATACGGATTTTAGATTCCGTAGAAATACGGATACTTTTATTAAAATAAAATATAATGGAATTCTATAATTAATAAAGTAAAATAAACTAATTGCTTGATTTCATTCAATTTAACAAAAATAATCTAGGCAAAATACCATTTAGCTTAATACGGATTCCATTTTTTTATAATATTTCTAGCTGTATTAAGCATTTCTAAATCCCAATTTTCTGTATTAAAATAAGAAAAAGGATATTCTTTTATCAGTTCCGGTTTTTCATTTTCAAACAGCATTTTAGTAAGAAGTACCTGCTCTTTATATAAGGATAGATCTTCCAAAGGTTCCGTTAATGATAAATCAGGTTTATTCCATTTTTTTGAATTCAACTGAAAATCTGAAACATTCATTATTTCGCGAACCTTCTTAAAATCATCAAAGAAATTTTCCTTTTCAATCCCTGTCGTTATCGTATTTCCTAATCGCTCAATAATGACATATTCTACATTATTACATTTCGAAAAAACATAAAGCAAAACATTAAAAAGTTCTTCAGGAATTGCGTCATCATGCGTATCTCTTCTAATCAACTTTTCTTTCCCATACACACTTTTCTGCCAACTTCCGCCAGAAAGATGAATTTCTTTTACTTTGTCTAAAGGATAAGAATTGATTAAATCCTGAATATCAACATCAAAATTATGAGCCTGACAATATATATTATGCAAATCCAAAATTAGAAAGCCATCAATATCTTCAATTAATTTTTCTAAAAACTCACCCTGCTCTTTTACATCATCAATAGAAAAAGAAAAGGCAAGATTTTCTATACCTACAGGAACATTCAAAACATCTTGCAATCTTGAAAGTCTATCTTTTCCTATTTGTAATGTTTTTTGATGCAAAGAAATCGGCAACGGAATTCCCTGATGAAAATTTTCCGTATTCATAAACCCAAAGTGCTCCGTAATATGATTATAATGACGCTTTTGAGTTTCTGATTTTAACTTTTTAAGCCAATCTTCCTGTCGATCAGTCCATTTCGCATCGAATAAAGAATAATAAACACCGTGACCTATTAAACGATTATTCTCAGAATAAAAATCAAGTAATTCGTTTAGCCAGTCGGGTTCATCAGCATTATAAGATGTATCAAAAGACCATTCCAACACATCAATTTCATTACTTTGCAACAAGGGTAGAATAGCAGAAACAAAATCTGCCTCCGCCATCATTGCCAATCCTAAATGTGGTTTCATAAATTATCCCATTCCGCAGGCAGGGCAATATCCTGAGCGGTGTATTACAGTATCTTTTTTGGCGATAGGCTGTGCCGGTTGTGCTTTGGGAGTCTCAGCGGTTTTTACTTTTTTTACCACTTTTTTACCTTTTTTTGCAACAGGTTTCATGGTTTGTGCCGACAGGCTTACTGTAACCAAACTCGCCATTAATAATGTTGGAATTTTCATAAATTGTTTTTCTGTGAATAATTGCAAGAAGTATTCCAATTTTCAATTAAGTTAAAATACTAAACCGAATGAATACTATTGCTAAATATAATTCAATTTCAACATTAAAATGACACTCTTTTTGCGATTTTAAATAAATCGTTACATTTAAAATTAAAATTTTGATAGCGTTTGCTTATTTTAGTCTGGTAAATAAAGCATAAATGAAAGGCAAAATTACAGTTAGTTTATTAGGGTTATTTTTATCATTCCAAAATATAAATGGTCAAAAAACATCGTTCGATCAACAAAAAATGGAATGGTTTCAAGATGCCAAACTGGGAATTTTTATCCATTGGGGAATTTATTCAGTTGATGGAATTTCAGAATCATGGTCGTTTTTCAACAATTACATCAACCATGATAATTATATGAAACAGTTGAATGGTTTTACGGCTTCACAATATCAACCGGAAAATTGGGTTCAGCTGATAAAAAATTCAGGGGCGAAATATGCCGTGATTACGACAAAACATCATGACGGCGTTTCTCTTTGGAATACGAAAGAGGAAAAAGCGATTTCAATTCCTAAAAATTCTGTGGTAAAAAAAGATGTTTTAACTCCTTTTATTTCAGAATTAAAAAAATCAGGGTTAAAAACAGGACTTTATTTTTCACTTCCGGATTGGAGTCATCCTTATTATGACGTAAATACCAGAACAAAAAAACGCTACGAAATTAAAAATGATAATGCGCGATGGCAAAAATTTGTTAATTATTATCAAGGGCAACTCAACGAACTTTCCTCTCAATACAAACCCGATTTATTGTGGTTTGACGGCGATTGGGAACACACTTCCGAAGAATGGCAGGCTCCGAAAACGCTAGAAAATCTAAGAAAATTTAATCCAAATATTATTATTAATTCCAGACTCAATACGCATGGTGATTACGAAACTCCAGAGCAGGGAATTCCTGTTGTAAATCCTCAAAGTGAATATTGGGAATTGTGTTACACCATGAATGATTCTTGGGGTTATCAGCCGTTTGATGACAACTATAAAACACCAAACATGATTGTGAGAACGCTCGCAGATGTCATTAGTATGGGTGGAAATTTACTATTGGATATCGGTCCGAAATCTGATGGTACAATTCCGACAAAGCAAGTTGAAATTTTACAGAATTTAGCAAGATGGACATCAAAAAATAAAGAAGCGATCTACGGAACCCGACGCGGATTACCGTTTGAAAATTATAAAGGAAAATCTTCATTCTCAAAAGATGGTAAAAAATTATTCCTTTATCTTGAAGAAGCAAAAGAATTTGTTAAAATTTATGGTTTAGACACTCCTCCACTTTCAGCGAAAATTATCGGTGATCAAAATTTAAAAATCAATTTTAAACCTGATAATAAAGGAAATTACACATTTAATCTAACAAATTCAAAGTTTGATCAGGATGTTACCGTTTTGGAAATTGATTGTAAGGATAAACTTCAATTTTCAAATCCTAAAAAAGATCAGCGGTCACTTTCTGAAGCTTTAGAAAACAACAATACAAAAGAAGCTGTTTATGAAATTGCCGATCAATTGCATGAAGGGAATAATATGTTTAATAATTCAGGTTTGACGAGTGATGGGCTGGATATGAAAATCAATAAAACCTCAAAAATGAATTCGGAAACCTTTAATTGGCTTAGTAAAAATGCAGAAGCCTTATTTAAAACCGAAAAAGGATTACCAAATGGACATTATTCAGGGATGAGTACGCTTTCGAAGGACAAACAAACGGTATATTTATTTGTGGAAGGTACGCCAACCGGACCGATTGCTTTGAAAGGAATAAAAAACGGAATTGCCCGAATTCGCATTGTAGGAGAAGGTTCGATTATCAACCATAAAATTTATAATAAACTGTATTGGAGCGACAGACCGGGAATAATTTACATTGATATTCCTAAAGAAAGACTGGATAAAAATATGAAGATTATTGCCGTTTTGCTTGATAAACCGCTTGAGCTATACCGAGAAAAAGTAGGTGCGATCGAGAATAATTTATAAACGAAAAACCGTAGAAAATTCTACGGTTTTTATATTTTGAAGTTTGTTTTTCTTAGAAAATCTCTCTTCCTGAAAAGTGAAATTGAGCTTCGATAAGTGCGTTCTCGTCAGAATCTGAACCGTGAACAGCATTTTCTCCGATGCTTCTTGCAAACATTTTTCTGATTGTTCCTTCAGCAGCTTCAGCAGGGTTTGTAGCTCCGATTAATGTTCTGAAATCTTCAACAGCGTTTTCTTTTTCCAAAACAGCAGCAACGATTGGTCCAGAACTCATGAATTCTACCAATTCACCATAAAATGGTCTTTCAGCATGAACTTCATAGAATTTTTTTGCATCAGCTACAGTCAATTGAGTTAATTTTAACGCTTTGATCTTAAAACCTCCTTCAGAAATCTTCCCTAAAATAGCTCCGATATGTCCGTCAGCAACTGCATCAGGCTTAATCATTGTAAATGTAATGTTAGACATAAATGTATATTTTTTTAATGCCGCAAAATTACAAAAAATATCTTTGATTTTAATTTTAAAATAATTTTAACATAAAAATAACTTTTATTAAGAAATCATGAACAAAAGTTTGGCACAGTAATTGTTTCTTCTAATTCGATTCTCATGTTTAATTTGAGTTTTCATGGTTATTAGTTTTTACCCAGCTTCGGCTGGGTTTTTTATTGATAGGCATTTCAGAAGATTCTTTTCATACTTTTCAATAAAACCCTACAACTTTTAGAACTTCAACAAACCATTGTTTCAAATTCAATCAATAAGATAAATATGAATAAATTTTAAAATTAATTTATCCTGCCAAATCATTAAATTAATCAACCTCGATGTCACTATTTATGCCACCACTTTTTGTCTCGAAAAAATAAGATAGGCAAAATATACTGCAATCATTGAAATGGCAATTCGGGCAATGATCATCGGCATAATTGATTTTGACTCTAAAAAACCAACCAAAGCAGAAATTAGAAACGTAACCATTAGCTGCATAAAACCCATTAAAGCAGCCGCCGTTCCTCTTCCTTCTTTAAACGGAGATAATGCATGTGCTGTCGTAAGTGGAAAAAGTAAACCAATAGCTATTAATGAAAGAAATAAAACCGCTATTTCTAATCCTACACTTAAATTATTTATTGAAACCAATAAATGAAGGCTGCTCATTGAAAACAACACAATAGAAGCAAATAACAACAGTTTGGTATTCATAATTCTCTTCGTTAATTTCGGAGTCATATAAGCCGCTAGAATAAGCGCCATCGAATTGAAGGCAAAAATAAAGCTGAACGTTTCGCTGGCAAAACCATGAATTTCCATGAACAATAAAGGAGCATTTGAAATATAGATGATTAAAGACGCGAAGGCAATACTTCCGATAATGGTATTACAGATAAATTCGCGGTTTGAAATAATGATTTTTAACTGATCTGCTAATTTTACTTCATCCGTCTCTATTTTAGGTGATGTGATCTTAGAATTCGTTTCAGGAACAAATTTTACAACCAACAATAAAGTTAAGGCACCCAAAATACTCAGAAAGGTAAATGCACTGTTCCAGCCCCAAAATCTCAGGAAGACACTGCCCAATAAAGGAGCGACAATAGGTGCAATTCCGCTGATTTGAGATTGCTTGGAAAATACAGTGACTGCTTTTTCTTTGTCATACAAATCAATTACAATGGCACGTCCAATCACAATTCCCGCACTTCCGCCAAAAGCCTGGATGAAACGCATGATCCATAATACATAAATATTTTTAGTAAAAATAATCGCAACCGCTCCGAAAATAAACAGCAAAAGCCCAAAATATAACATTGGTTTTCTTCCTTTCCTGTCGGATAATGGTCCCCACAAAAGTTGACCGATGGCAAAACCTGCAAAAAATATAGAAATCGAGATCTGTATATGCCCGATGTCGGTCAAGAAAATCTTTGCCATACTCGGAAAAGCAGGAAGATACAGGTCGATACTCAAAGATTCTAATGTGTTTAAAAGAGCTAAAATAAATACAATAATACTAAGGTTCCTCATAAAAAATTTTTAAATCGATACATTTATCCAAAAAGTGGAATTTTCGATGGCAAAATTCTTATAAAAAAGAAGATGATTCAATAAAGAAACTGAAGAGATCCTAGTACAAAGTGAGGATTATTATTTAAAGAAAAAATATTAATAAAATTTGACTCAATAGTAAAATCCACCTCAATGATCAATTCAATAAAGTATTTATTATTTTTCTGACTTAAAACTTTCAGGACTTTTACCAATGTGTTTTTTGAAGAAACGTGAAAAGTAAGAAGCGTCATTAAAACCTAATTTAAATGCAATCTCTTTTACCGTACAAGTGCCAAAACTAAGCTCTCTTTTCGCTTCCAGCAACAATCTCTGGGCAATCATCTTCTTCACCGTTGTCCCTCTTCCCAAACGAACAATATCATTAAGATGATGCGAACTGATGCTAAGTTTTTTTGCGTAAAACGGAGTTTCTTTTTCAACAAGATAATGCTCTTCTATAAGTTTAATTAATTCCTGGATTCTTTGTTTATCACCCGAAATATTTTCCTGTGATAATAATTCACCTGTGATAACGATACAAAAAGATTTTAGATAAGATGTCAAAAGATTCATGCGATACTCATCGTGATATTCTTTTTCCATGAGAGCAACCAATGATTCGCAGGTATTTTTAACTTTTAAAGGAAGCTGAAAAGGCTTAATTCCGTCAATCAAAACCATTTCAACATCACAAATCTCCTGAAAAATCTCTTTGCTTATAGCAAAAACATACCCCTTCTCTCCTTGCAGCTTCATATTGAAAACCTGTCCGGCAGCCAATATACAGATTTGATTATCAATAAGATAACACTTTTCAAAATCCAATTCAAGCGAACTGTCTTTTTGAGTTTCTAAAAACCAAAGGATTTCATAAAAATTATGACGGTGAATATCATTAAAGTTTTCAGCACAACCATTTTCTAAGGTCGTCAGCTGAAAATCCTGATAAGACAGGTTGTGAACAGGAATAGGCTTTCCCGAATTCATCATATATTATTTTTGAGCTGCTTCTTCAGCTTCATCCATCAACTTAATATACGTTGCGTATCTCGAATGCTGGATTTCTCCAGTTTCCAAAGCATCAAGAACAGCACATTTCGGTTCATTGATGTGAAGGCAGTTATGAAATTTACATTCTTCTCTCTTTTTGAAAATTTCAGGAAAATAATGCTGTACTTCTTCTTTTTCGATGTCAATCATGGCAAATTCACGAACTCCTGGAGTATCAATTACATTTCCTCCAAAATCCCAGAAGTGCATTTGCGCAAATGTTGTGGTGTGTTTTCCTTTTAAATGAGTATCTGAAATTTCAGAAGTTTTCAGGTTCAAATCAGGTTGTAAAGCATTCACTAATGTTGATTTTCCGCATCCTGAATGCCCGAAAAACACAGAAGTTTTATCTTTCAGAAGTTCCTGAAGCTGATCTAAATTCAACCTTGAATAAGACGAAATCTCTAAAGAGTCATAGCCAATTTGCTGATAAAGAAATTCTACATCTTTTACAATTTCAATTTCTTCTTCGTGTAAAACATCGATTTTGTTGAATAAAATCAATGGAGTAATATTATAAGCTTCACAACATGCTAAAAAACGATCAAGAAAACCGAGAGATGTTTCTGGATGTTTTAAGGTGAAAATAAAGCAAGCCAAATCAATATTAGAAGCAATAATGTGTGCTTCTTTTGAAAGGTTTACAGATTTTCTGATCAGATAATTTCTCCGAGGATCAATTTTCGTGATCCAGGCAATATCATCCTGTTCCAGCTGAAATTCCACAAAATCTCCTACAGCAAGCGGATTGGTAAGTCTTGTTTTTATTAATTTGAATTTCCCCCGAATTCTGGCCTCGAAAATTTTCTGGGTTTCCAATTCTAAAACCTGATACCAACTTCCCGTAGATTTAATGATTTTTCCTTTCATATATTAAGATGCTGCAAATATAAGGAATTTTAGGTTGGAGAGCTTTAGTTGAGTTGGAGAGTTTTAGAGTTGAAGAGTCAGAGAGTTTGGGAATATATTATCTTGTGTTAGTGATACTTAATTTTGCTTTAGTTTTTTTAGATAAAATTAGACAAACATCTATATAAACCGCAAAAACAATAAATTAAATACTTGAAAAAAACCTCAAACACTCATACTGTCAAACTCTAAAACCCTCTAAACTAATTATTCATTGATCATAATATTATTCTGAACCTCAATAGATTCTTCGTGAATTGCTTTAAACACTTTCTCGATAAATTCCTGAGACATTCCTGTTTCTATTGCTTTCTGATCAGCGTATTCTGTGATCACTTTCCAACGTTCCGGCTGGAAGATCGCAATGTCATTTTCTTTCTTCAGCTTACCGATTTTTCCTGAAATTTTCATTCTTTGAGAAAGCAGTTCAATCAGTTGGAAATCCAAATCAGAAATCAGCGTTCTGTGTCTTCCCATTTCATCATCAAAACCTGCAATTCCTGCATTTCTGATCTTTAAATTCCCGATCAATTCTGCCAAAACTTCTGGTGTAATCTGTTGTGAAGCATCACTCCATGCCTCATCAGGATTACAATGTGTTTCAATGATAGCACCTTGGTAACCAACGTTCATTGCTTCCTGCGTAACATCTGCCAATCCTGTTCTGTTTCCACAAATGTGAGAAGGATCGATCAACATAGGAATATTCGGGAACTGGCTCTTAAAATCCAAAGCAATCTGCCAATTCGGGTTGTTTCTGTATTTAGTTTTTTGGTATGTTGAGAAACCTCTGTGGATTGCTCCTAATTTTTTAATATCCTGCCCCAAAAGCCTTTCCAAAGCACCAATCCAAAGCGCTAAATCTGGGTTTACCGGGTTTTTAACAAAAACAGGCTTATCTGTTCCTCTCAAAGCCATAGCAATTTCCTGAACAGTGAAAGGATTCACGGTAGAACGCGCTCCGATCCAAAGAATATCAACATCTGCTTCCAACGCTGCAAAAACATGGTGCGCATTCGCAACTTCCGTCGCTGTTTTGAAACCATACTCCTCCTTCACTTTTTTTAGCCAGTTCAAACCAATTACTCCTACTCCTTCAAACCCATTCGGTTTTGTACGGGGTTTCCAGATTCCTGCACGGAAAATAGGTACCTGTGCATTGGTTTCTTTAATTCTTTTGGCAGTCTCCAACATTTGAGCTTCACTTTCCGCGCTACATGGTCCTGCAATCATCAATGGTTCTGAAAACTCATTGATCCAATCGTTGTTTAAATCTTGTAAGTTCATATTCTTAAATTCTATTTTTTTTGTGGTTAAATAATATCAATAGAGATCAGGATTATAAAATTTAATTTATAATTCTTTTCAAAAAATGCCGTTAAAAATTTTTAATGGAAGTAGGAAATTAAAGAGAACCTTCTATTATTCCTGTATTATTTTTTGGAAAGAAATTCAGCTGCAGTACCAATAAAATCGGTAATAATTTCTGAAATTTCTAAAATAACTAAATGAAAAGCTAAAATAACCGCTAAAATAATTAGCAGTTTCAAAACCAAAAAGGTTTACATTAGACTTATGTGTAGTAGTTGTTTCCACTTTTATATTGTGAATCTCCTATTTACGGGCTTTTCAATTGTTTTATTATTGCCGAAAAATGATTTTTCGTACAAATATTTGACAAATATATAAAAAATTATGATAAGTCAAACTTCATTAGATCATCTAAATCTTTTAATAATGGATTTTTTTCGATCAGTTTTTCAAAAATCTTCCTTTTGGTCATTACTTCCACCTTTAAATTTTCAAAATCTCTTTTGTAATTAATTTCAATGGTGTAGTTTTGAACCTTTCTTTTAAAATGATTAAAAAACTCTCCGCTAATCTTGTCAAACTCTACTTTTGCAGAATCTGAAGGATATAGAACCTGAATATTTTTTTCGTCGATCTTGATCAGTTTAAAACCCTTTATTGCATTAAAAATAAAAGATGCCTTGAATTGAATCTGTTTTAAAAACAAATTCCACTCCATCTGAAGATCGGTTTCGGTAAAATGATTTTGAGGTAAATTTTCAGTCTTTACAGCCAGTGATTCATCTTTGACAGTCACTGTTTCATCTTTTGTTAAAAAAGAATTGATACTGAACCCTGATGAAATGCCAGGTTTTGATAAAGGTTTTGAAGTTGTTTTTTTAATCGCAACTTCCTGAACTGTTTCCGCAGCAACTGAAACTGGTTTTTCAGCTTGAACTTCCTTTTTTACTTCTGGTTTTGGAAGCTTCACTTCCTTCGCTTCGTTAAGAAACGGAGCTAATATCAGGAACTTTTTTTTTTTGTAACGTCTGAATTAGCCGTCAAAGAAGCCAATTGCATTAAAGCAATCTCAACTGTAAGTCTTGGGTTTTTGGAGTTTTTATAATTGATGTCCGCATGGTTGCAGATTTCAATTGCATCGATGAGTTGTTGCGGGCTCCATTTCTGACTCTGCTCAACAAATTTAGCCTTTGTTTTTTCTCCAACTTCGATCAGCTCTATGGTTGAAGTATTTTGAGCCATCATCAAATCTCTGAAATGATTTCCTAAACCTGCAATAAAGATATGAGGATCGAAACCTTTCTTCACGATTTCATTGAAGGCAAAAAGAACTTCCGGAATTTTATTTTCCTTGGCGAGATCAACCACTTTCAGATATTGATCATAATCCAGAATATTTAAAACTTCGGCAGCTTTTGCCAGCGTAATATTCTTTTGGGAAAAGGTGGAAAGTCTGTCGAATATTGAAAGGGCATCTCTTAATGCGCCATCTGCTTTTTGGGCAATCAGATATAAACCATCATCTTCATACTGAATATTCTCTTTCTGAGCGATATTTCTTAAATGATTCTGAATGTCTTCAATGACAATTCTTTTAAAATCATAAATCTGGCATCGTGAAAGAATCGTAGGAATAATTTTATGCTTTTCAGTGGTTGCCAAAATAAATATGGCATGAGCAGGCGGTTCTTCTAATGTTTTAAGGAAAGCATTAAAAGCCGCAGAAGACAACATGTGAACCTCATCTATAATATATACTTTGTATTGACCGACCTGAGGAGCAAAACGCACCTGATCAATTAGTTCACGAATATCATCAACTGAGTTATTCGAAGCAGCATCTAGTTCATAAATATTGTAAGCGAAACCATCTTCTGAAACAGAACCATCTTTTTCATTGATCTTTCTTGCCAAGATTCTCGCACAAGTAGTTTTCCCTACTCCACGAGGACCGCAAAACAGCAAAGCCTGCGCCAGCTGATTTTCTTCAATGGCATGTTCTAGAGTATCTGTAATATGAGATTGTCCCACAACAGTGTCAAACTCCTGGGGGCGATATTTTCTAGCAGATACAATAAAATTTTCCATTGGTCAAAAATAAGAAATATAGTTCTAATTTAAAAATTTTAAATTTTCAAATTACTATTAAACACTTAAATTCTGACCAATCTGGAAAATTTTTATTCATCATTTATTTTTGATAAGCAAAATCAATCAGCTCTACAATAGCTTTTTCAATTTCAGCACGTCCTTCATCTGTTTTCAGATCAATTCCGTTGAATTTATTAGCATTGTAGCCTGTATAAAGATTTAAGTAGTAAGCACCAGAAATAATTAAAGCCATAATAGCTCTGAATCTTGTTGCTTTTTCGCCAAAATGAGGATCGGTAATATGTTCGAATAACATACCTCCTGCTTCCTCACGTTGATCTACTAATTTTCTTAAAATAGGTTTACTTTCGGAAAGCTCCCAAAGAATAATTTTCTGAAGTTCTTTATTCTTTTTAAGACTTTCAAACTGATTTAATACTGCTAATTTTGAAAGTTCCTGACCACCGTCTGATAAATCTACCTCAATCCCTTCATTAATTTTACTCCAGTAATCCTGAGATCTGATGTATTCATCAATTAATTTTTCGGTACTTCCGAAATACTCATAAATAAGTTTTTTGTCGAAGCCTGCTACGGCTGCAATTTTGCTAACTTTAAGACCGGAGTAACCCTTCACTCTTAAAATTTTTCCAACTGCAGCCAATAACTTTTGCTTCGTTTTTTCTTTATCCCTAATCGGGCCTTGCACTACTTTTCTAGGCATATATTATTATTTTTTTGCAATATGCAATTTATTGTTGATATCTTCAAACGCATTAAGCGTTTTATCAAGATGCTCTTTCTCATGTCTGGCCGTTACGCTCATCCTGATACGGGCATCTTTTCTTGGTACGGCAGGATACAAAATCGGGTTGGTATACACACCTTTTTCAATTAGTAGTCTTCCTACATCACCTGTTACATGCGGATCCCCAATTTTTACAGGAATAATTGCAGAACACGTGATTCCTGTATCCAAACCTAAGTCATTTAATCCTTTTTTGAAATAATTAATATTCCACCAAAGTTTTTCTCTCCATTCCGGTTCTTCATCAATAAGCTCAATTGCCTTAATGATCCCTAATGAAGAGGGAGGTGCTGTTGCTGAGAAAATTTGCTGACGAGACTGAAATCTCAAAATGGCAGCAATTTTTTTATCCGCAATTACATATCCTCCTAAGTTACCAAAAGTTTTACTAAAGGTACCGGTAATAATGTCCACTTTATTCAACATTTCTGCATCTTCTAAAGTTCCTCTTCCCGTTTTTCCTAAAATCCCTACTCCGTGTACATCATCTACCATTAAGAATGCATTATACTTTTTTACTAAGTTATAAATTTCTTTGATATGAGATGTATCACCATCTTGTGAATACACGCCGTCTACTATGACCAGCTTGGTACGGTACAGATTCTCAGATGTCTTCAAAATGTGTTCCAAAGCTTCCAAATTGTTGTGAGGAAACGTTTTTTTGTTGGTAAAAGCACATCCCTCATGTACACTTGCATGTACCGCCATGTCTAAAATAGCCAAATCTTCTTTTTGCATTAAAACTTGCAAAGTCGCACTATTGGCCGTATATCCCGTAGTAAAAATTGCCGCTTCTTCCTGTTTTCTTCCAAAGAAAGACGCAATTTTTTCTTCCAACGCATTGTGGTAAGTAAAATATCCTCCGATAAGCGGTGTCGCCCCCGTTCCGGTTCCATACTTCTGAATCCCATCTATTGCCGCCTGTTTCACTTTAGGATGCTGTGTAAATCCTAAATAATCGCTCGAAACAAAGCTCACATAATCTCTCTTTTCGTTTTCGATGTCTACATTTACTACAGAATTGGTACCCGTGGTATTTTGCAATCTGTAATTCATGTGTCCGTTGGATTTCATGTAATTCAAAAATTCATAAAAAATCTCTGCTCTTTGAGAAATATTATGCTCCGGAATATTCTCAAAATCCCTAAAAGTAGCCGTAGTAAAGTCAATACTCATCCTTAATCTTTATTAGTTGTTTAGAGAACAAATATAGTATTATTTCACATTGATGAGGTGTTATTTTTCATGAAAATTTATTATGCCTTCAATATTTTAACATTATTAATTAATATTTCCCTAAAGTTTGATATTTATTTAGAAAATTTTTCAAATTATAAATCAATACGTTATAGATTTCAATAAATCCAATCGTTTAAATAGGAAATAAAAGCACTGTTTTTTTAGGATTAAACTTTGTTGATGAAAAATTAATATTAGAATTATGTATTGAGTTTAAAATTTAGCTTTAAAAATCAATTTAACTCTAATAAAATTCATCGTTTAAACATATTAATATTATTCATCAAGAACTATAAAAATGCAGTAAAATTGACGTAAAGAACACCCTCATTTTTCAATTAAACAACTATTTAATTATTAATATTTTCAAGAATTTTAAATAAATCTCTAAAATGTGATATTGAAGTGATATCCTGTTTATTTTAAAGAAATTTCTTTAAATGCTTTGATAGAATTCTTTACTTTTAATTTTTCTAAAATATTTTGACGATGTCGACTTACTGTATTGATACTGATACATAATTTTCCTGCGATTTCCTTGCTCGTGAAGCCTTCCCCAACAAATTTTAAAACCTCCAACTCTCTTTGAGAAAGAATATTTTTATAATTCAATTTATCTTCTGCTACAATTTCACCCTTCACCGCATTAATGATTAAAAATTCCGATGGCAACTCAATAGATTGTTCCAAGGCTATATTGTAAAGGCAAATGGCAAATCGTAATTTCCCGTTGTAAGGAGAATAGATATAAAACATTTTATGCTGAATAAATTGATATTCATCATTTTTGTCTTTCATTCTCATTCTGGAAACCACATTAAATTCTGATCTTTCTTCAGGCTCTGTTTCCTCCATGAGTTTAAAAAATCTCATCTCGTGAATATATTTTTTAAGCTTATCATCCGGATGAATTTTACTTAAAATTTCTTCTTCCCAGATAGAATCAATCTCTGTAGGATTTTCGTCAAATCTCAGCCCAAGTTCTATTGCTGTTTTAGATTTAAAAACAATGCTTTTATTGGCTTGCATATCACTTAAAACCGAAATATAATTTTCTATATGAGAGTAGATAGAAGCGATCTGTTTGTAAACATTTATATCTAATTGACATTCATTCTTCGGATCACAGTTTTCGTGCAATAAAGTCTGATTTAAGGTTTCGAATATTTCCATAAAATGGTTATTTATGAGTATTGACGATGAAGAGGTTTCGTTTTAATTTTGCGAAGTTAATAATTCACGTTTAGATAAAAAATGAAGAGCATATTTTTAAGTATTTGTCTCGCCGCATCAATGCAAAACGCTTTTGCACAGACTTTAGAAAAAATGACATGGTTTAATGAGCCTGAAAAATGGGAAATCAAAAACAACAGCCTGTCTCTATTTGTAACACCTCAAAGTGATTACTGGAGGATCTCTCATTATGGTTTTACAGTAGACGATGCTCCGTTTTACTACACGACTTATGGCGGTGAATTTGAAGCTAAAGTGAAAATAACTGGCGATTACAAAACAAGATTCGACCAAATGGGATTGATGTTGAGAATCGATAAAGAGAATTACATAAAAGCCGGAGTAGAATTTGTAGACGGGAAATATAACCTAAGCACCGTTGTAACCCACACAACCAGCGACTGGAGCGTAATTACTCTTGAGAAAACACCTCCTGCGGTCTGGATAAAAGCCGTACGAAGACTCGATGCGGTAGAAATATTTTATTCGTTTGACGATAAAAATTATGTCATGATGAGAAATGCTCACTTACAGGATAATTCTCCGGTTATGGTTGGCTTAATGGCTGCTTGCCCCGATGGAAAAGGCTTTACGGCAACTTTTGAAAATTTCAAAGTAAAACATTTGCCAGACGAGCGCCGTCTGAAATGGCTGGAAAATAATAAATAACGATTGAATTTACATTCAATATAAAGTCAATTTTATCATGCCTCTCAATATTTGAGGGGTTTTTATTTGATTTTTAAATATTGATAAAAATTTTTCATCGATTGTTTTTCGTAAGCATCTTTCAGAGAAATCACCATCGCCGTACGAATCATGTTTTCGCCTTCAATAGGAATTGTTACCAAATCATCTTTTTCGGTAATGGTTGTCTGCGCCAAAATAGAGCTCCAGTTGCCACTTTTCACAAGCTCCAACAAAGCCGGAATATCATTAATTTCAATTAAAATTTTAGGTTCAAGATTATTTTCCTCAAAAGCTTTCATAATGTATCTTGTCGTGCTGTAACCTTTTGTAGGCATTGCTAAAGGTAATTCTGCAATCGTTTCTAAAGAGATATTTTTATGATGAATGAATGCTGAACTTTTTGCAGTTACCAAAACCATCGGCGAGGTAAAAAGCGGCGTGTAATTGAACACTTCTACTCTATTTCCTTCCGCAAAAGTTAAAATAAAATCTAATTTGATGTGATGAAGCTGGTTTAATAACTCAGATGTTGTTGCGAAAACAATATTTACACGCACTCCGGGATATTCTTTCGAAAAACGAATCAAAGCAGAAATCATAGTAGAACGCATGCCATACGTGACCCCAATATTGAGTTCACCGCTTTTCGATCCCTTCAAATCCTGCATGGCAAGAAAACCTTCCTGAGATTTCAGGAGACTTTTTTCAGCGTATTTTGCAAACACAATTCCCGCCTCCGTTAAAGAAATTCGTTTCCCAATTCTATTAAATAAAGAAATTCCCAATTCATCTTCCAACTGTTTAATCTGTTGCGAAAGTGTACTTTGGCTTATAAACAAATGATTTGCAGCTTCTGTGAAATTAAGAAGTTCTTTCGCTTTCAGAAAATAACGTATTTGTCTGAGCTCCATTTACAATCCTATTTTAATGATTAATTTAAAAGAATAATGCTCATACAAATGTAACATTATAAAAGCTATTCAGCAGAAAATAAATAAAAATGGACCAGAAACAATATCATCTGGCCCGTTGGGTAAAGACAGCTATTTAATTTAAGATTAAAAATGCTGATTTTTTATCAAATTTGATAAAATGAAATGGAAACGTGTTATGTTTTTAGAATCGTATCAATATTTCACAAAACTATGAATAATTTTCACTTATACAAATTAAATTTTGATGAATTATCGCATATATTTCAATTTTCATTCGATTGATTCACATTAAACCTGATAATCAATTGTTTGGTGAAAATATTTTTGATGTTTAGAAAGAATGATTTAATTCAAAATATTAACCTTTCATTACATTTGCTAAAATAAATTTCACAAAAGATACCTCATGTTAGAAAATCTAATTATTTTGGTTAGGTTTTTGAAGGTACAGTTTTACACCATATTCACTTAATAATAATGTCATGTTAACTTATAATTTTACATCCTTGAGAGAGATCATTCTGATCTTGAAAAAATATTCCTCAATACCCGTCTGTTGATTCTTCAGCAATACATTTCAGTGTTTCGAAAAATTTATCGAATTATTAAAACCTTACAATCATGATTTTTGAAGACGACAAACATTCTGTATTACAGGATAAGCACAACCTATCTTTTATCAATATGGCTAATGTGATTAATTTCCATGGTGATAAATCATTTATATTGAATTCTTTACAAAAAATTAAAAACAGTACAATCTGTAAAATAAAACGAAAAAAGATCAATAAATGGATTAAAGATTACACGCGTCATTTAAACCAATACATAGAAAATGAAGACTTTAGCATAAAACCAGAGAATTACGAGCTTTCTCCTGCTTATGCCAAACAATCTTATCAAAAAGTATTGAAAGAAAATGAATATCTGGAAAATTTAATGAATATTTTAAACAATCATTAATGAACGAGCCGTACTCTTTCTTCCTCTAAATCGATTTTCATTAAATGTTTTCTGATGACATCTTCATTTAAATCTGTATTGTTATGATTTTGCTCTATCAGCCACATTCTCTGTGCATTTAAAATATCAAGATAGGCTTCACGCACTTCGGGAGAAAGTTGAATATCGCCATCTTCATCAATTTTACCCTGCCATTTTTCATGAATCTGCTGTAAGAAATGACTTCTTTCAAACAATATATTATGATTTTCTTTGATATGATTTAATGTATGCCTCGCAATACCTCTTTTAATTTCATTATCTGCATCTTCATCAGACAAATAATCATTAAAAGATGGTAAATTGAGCTTTTTGATTAAATAAGGAAGCGTAAGACCTTGCACAACCAACGTAGTAAGAATAACTACAAAAGTGATAAATAACACTAAATTTCTCTGCGGAAAAGCAGGGCCGCCAGTATATAAATGGGTAGGAATTGAAAGAGCTGCAGCTAAAGAAACCACACCTCGCATTCCCGTCCACCCCATCATAATTGGCGCTTTAAACCCTGGACTTCTTGTATCTGCTACACTGATAAAGTTTCGCGCAACGAGCGTAACAATCACAGCTCCATAAGCGGAAAGAATTCTTACAACAATTAAAACCGCTGTGATTAACAAACCGTAACCAATGGCAGAAGATAAGCTTACGCCTTCAATACCAGAAGTAATCTCCGGAAGATCGAGCCCGATTAAAACGAAGACTAAACCATTCAAAACAAAGGCTAAGCTTTCCCAAACATTCACACCACGCAAACGAGAAGAGGTTCCGAGAAAAGAAAATCTGTTATTTGAAAGCAGCAAACCGCCACTTACAACCGCCAGAACTCCAGAACTGTGAACTTCTTCGGCTGCGATATACATAACGTAGGGCGCAACGATCGTTAGAATGGTATCCATATTGGCGTCTGTAGGAAGAATCTTTTGAGACTTCATAAAAACATAGCCTAATAACAGTCCGATTCCGATACCGCCAACAAGCATCCATGAAAAACTTAAGACCGCATCTTGCCAGATAAACTGACCTGTCGCGACTGCAACCATTGCAAAACGGAAAATAATTAAGGAAGAAGCATCGTTTAGTAAACTTTCTCCTTCCAGAATAGATGACATTCTTTTAGGAACTTTCACGAATTTCAGAATAGCACTTGCACTTACGGCATCTGGCGGAGAAACAATTCCACCTAATAAAAAACCTAAAGCCAAAGAAAATCCGGGAATAAAATGATTAGCTACAAAAGCCACTGTAATCGCTGTTAGAAAAACAACGACAAAGGCAAAACTTCCGATAATACGTCGCCATTTCCAGAGTTCTTTCCATGAAATTGCCCAAGCGGCTTCGTACAAAAGCGGCGGCAGAAAAATAATAAAAATAAGCTCGGGATCTATCTTTATGGTAGGAATGCCAGGAATAAAACTAATGAGCAAACCTGCAATCACGAGTAATACAGGATAGGCAACTTTTATCTTGTTCGCCAACATGATAAGCAATATGATGGCAACAATAAGAGATAAATAGAACGGAAAATCTTCTATCATTTGTGGAAATATTTTAAGTTACAATGATAATAAATTTAGAAAACTTTGTCAAAAAAAGTTCTTATAGATTTAATAATTAAGCAAAATTTAATCCATTTAGAATCACAAAAAAAGAGGCAATTAAAAAATCACCTCTTAAAACCAATATCATTTATCATTAATATAACCTTTGCACAGACAAAAATAATTCTCTTGTGTTATCTGAAGTATTTGTATCTGAAGTAGTGGCATTGCTGCTTCCCGCAGTAGATTTATTATCTACCCTGAAAGCATAATATACCCTGTACCATCTTGGCTCCGGCTCCTGCATGGTGATATCAAAAGTCACCGTTTCGTTGTGAGTTTGCGATAAATATACCCCATCATCAAACTGTCTGAAAGCTCCGGGAGAGAGTTTTATATTCCCGTTATCCGAATCTCCGGTATGGGTAGACATTTCTGAAACCCACATTTTGATATCACCCGAACTCACATTATAAAGCCTTGGATTAAAGGTGGTAATTGCTCCGGTTCCTGATGAATTTCCATCGAATTGAGCGTCCAATCTTAACACACCTCCCAACACTGGAAGATCACTTAGGTAAGTGCTCGCTAAAATATTGGCGCCGGAAGTATTGGCCGGAATACTCCCGTGATAATATACCAATTCACCGATTACGATATCATCATCGTTATTTCCGCCAAAAGCAAATTTCCAGGTTTCGCCATTGAACATATAATATCCTGGCTTATCAACTTTTGCTGTTTTGGGAGACGCAGTGGTAACCGCTTGTGTTACATATACCAAAGCTCCGGTTTGGTCGGCTAGATAAACGGCATCTTTAGCTTTCAATTGGTCTCCTGTTAATCTTGGAGCAATAACACCATCGGCAGCCGTAGCCATCGCTGGTTTTCCTACAACATCGAAAGTTGCTTTTGGCGAAGCTGTATTAATGCCAACCTGAGAATACATTTTGGCAGATAGAAAAATCAGCGAAAAGCTGATAAGAGATAATTTTGTTTTCTTCATGTTTGAACTTTATAAATTGTTAAATAAAAAGGAGAATATTTTGTGTTTTCTATATAATTATTTGAATCTTCTTATCTTTGCAAACAGTTAAATTTTTTCACGAAAATTAAAATCATAGAATAATATTTTCACATGAAATTTTTTATGATGGGGAAGTATTTTGCAAAGATAAAAGGAGAGACAAATCAATTTCTGCAATGATTAATGAAAATCAGGAAAATGACTTATTAAAATTAAAACTCTATTTATCAAATACTTAAAGCAGTCAATTTTCGTATTTAGCTAAAAAACACACAATAAAAAAATTATTAAGGCACAAAAAATGATACAAGAGTACACAAAGGCTCAGAAGATAGAAAAATATAAACGAGAACTCATCCATTACTACATTCTATTAATGGCAGCGGTACTTTTTATATTCACAATTATTTTTGGATTTTTTATTCATGATGATATTATGCCGTGGTACACTGCCGGAGGCTTATTCATCCTTATTTATTCCTATATTATTGTTAACCGAAAAAAATATTCCATTAACAAGCTGGTTCATGTGTATATTATTCTTGCATCTTTGTATGATTTTTATATTATGCTTGCTTTCTGGGAAAATTCTGTGGCAAGTTTTGTTTGGTTATTGCCAATTCCTCTGGGTGCCTATGTATTTTTTTCAAGAAAATATGTTATTCTTTATAGCGGATTCGTCATTTTCTGCATTTTAATCGGATTTATCATTTCAAAAAATATTAACTTCAACTTCCCTTTACATAGCAAAGAAGACATTAGAATTACAGATACACTGCTTGTACTTTCTAATGTAGCTGTAATTGCATTAATTATTTTCTATAAAGACAAAATCAGAAGGATTGAAATTGAACATGAAATTGAGCAAAAGCAAGAATTAAAACCTATTATTTCAGAAAAAACAGAAATTCTCGATCAGGAAATTTTTAATAAAATTGAAAATTTCATGGAAGAAAAACAGCTTTATAAAGATCCAAACTTTAATATTTCTAAACTTTCGGCAGAATTAAACATCAATAGCAGCTATATATCAAAGGCAATACGACAAAATAATTTTCCGAATTTTAATAATTATTTAAACACATATAGAATTAATTATGTGAAAAAATTAATGAAAGAAAATGATTTGGAGAAAATTACACTTATGTATATTTATACGGAAGCAGGATTTTCTAATCAGTCAACTTTTAACCGTGTTTTTAAACAAATAGAAAAAATTACTCCCTCTGAATATTTAAATTTAAGTGTAAAAGATGTTTCTTAAGTTTTGAAGACCGAAATAAAAATACCACACACATACCACAAATTTAACTTTTGGCATTTTTACCAAACATTTAAAAATCAATTATTTAAACTAAATATTAACAGTTTATCTATATTTTAAACTAAAAAATAATTTAAAATTTAAATAATATTAATATCCTAGGCATAGTATTTGCAAACATACTAAGTACCAAATTTCTCCTATTCAGGAAATATAACAACCTAAAAAGCAAAGTATTATGAATGTCATGGATCTTAAGATTAAAAACCTTGTGGAATATAAAAACCAAATTTTTACTGTTACGGAAATCTTCCAAAGTGATAAGAAACAATATTTTGTAAAGATTGAGAGCGATAATGAAGGTTTTTCCGTTCCTGCAGAGGCAGTTACGCCGATTAAAATCACAGAAGAATGGCTTGAAAAATTCGGATTTTCAAGAACTTACAGTTCAGAACTGAGAATAAGATATGAAAGACCTGAAACCTTTATTAAGTATGATATTGATCTAAGTTCGAACAAAATTGTTGAAGGCTTGAAAATTTACGGAAATAACATCAGATGTAAATATATTCATGAATTTCAGAACATTTTCAGAAGCTTATTCGGGAAAGAACCCGCACAAAACAATTATTTTCTAGTTGCCACCGAATCTTAACTATACTATATTTAAATTAAAAGAGACTGCAGTTTTGTAGTCTCTTTTGCTTTTTAAGTTTTAATCAATTTTAGAAAATTTTAGAAAAATATTCACAATTCTTCTTAGTTATTTTTTGTTTCATTAAAAAAATAAGGTTTTAAAATATCTTCAAAATTATAAAGTCCGTTTTCTTTATTAATAAGATTTTTAGCAACAAATAAAGCTCCGTTACCAAACGCTTCCCGCGAAATCGATTCATGAACCAAACGAACCGTTTGATAAGGGAATCCGAATATAACTTCATGTTTCCCGACAATTCCTCCTGCTCTTACGGAATTGATATTTTCTGTTTCAATATCCAGTGTTTCTGCAATTTTCATGGCAGTTCCCGAAATTCCGGTTTTTGCTTTAAAATGTTCTTCAATCACTTCAATATCAACCTCGGGAGCAATATTTTTCAACAACGACGCTGCAAATAGTAGATAATTTACTCCCAAAGTAATATTCGGCGACCAAAAAACAACGCCATCTTTTGACAACTCTTTTAAATAATCTTTTTCATTTTCGTTATAATGTGAAATAGCAGAAATAATTTTCACATTTTTCTGAACAGCAGCTTTTCCATAAGTATAAATTCCTTCTTCTTTGGAAAAATCAATAATAAAATCAACCGGATGATTTTCAAATAGTGTATTAATATCTATGTTTTGCTGCGAAAAAATCTGGGCAGGATCTGAAGAATCTACGCCAAGAAATTCTTTCGCAGAAATATTTTCCATGGTTTTACTGCTTCTTAAAACCCATTCTAATGAAAAATCAGGATGTTGCAAGATCACATTAGCGACCGCTTTTCCTGCTTTTCCAAATCCAATTAAACCTATTTTCATATTATCATATTTTAGTGGTTATATCAATTTTTATTTTCTGCATGAATTATTCAAGAATAATTAATAGAGCAAGTTTTAACACTTTTAAAATCTGAGTGATTTCACAGATTGTACAATTCAGTAAATACAGAAATAAATCGAAAAAGTTGAAAAAATTTTCCGATTAGAATTGTCAAGATATAAAAATTTATTTAAACGGATATTTCTTAAAAATTAATTATAAAGCTAAAAAGCAGGAATATTTTATTCCTGCTAACCACGAGTCATCAATGAGACAGCTGACTCTAAATAAAAGATTAAAAAATTTAATTTACCATTCAGACGCTAGATTTTGGACTGAAAGAAGTTTCTTATTTTAAGTTTTTGATCATTTGTATTTAATTTAAAGCCTCCTCTCTTTCCAAAAGCTTTTTTCTGAATAAAAGCAACAACGTACTGAAAAATATAAGGTACGCGATATTGAAAATCGCCCCGCCTACCCATCCTGAATACGGAAGTGATAATATTTGCTTTAAAGGAATGATGAATAAAGTTAATAAAAACGGAGTAAGAATGGCCATCCATCTTGAAAGCAATGTTTTGTTTAAAAGAATGCAAACCGCAAAAGTAATCCAACCGATTGCCAAAACGCCAATTGCTGCACCCAGGCGATATTGAGCATTTTCATAAAGCCTCTTCCCGTTTCCAGAAGATAAGGATGGGCGGCTGCATCTGTATGATAAATAGCTTTGTAAATTTCACCTACATAGAAAAATCCGGCATGCCCCAGCGGAGATAAAACCGCACCTACCAGCAAAACGTAATAGGTAAAATGGCATATCCTTTTGTTCTATTTTTTAAAAACTGAACAACAAGCCATGTTGCGGGAAGTAGCAAAGATACCGTTAATGCGCCAATCAACGCACCAAACATTAATCTTGATGTAGAACCTTCCAACATTCAGGTGGCAAAAGTAACATCTACCTGATCGGCATAGGTTTTCGAAAAAATAGGGTAATCGGCAGGATTAGGATCAAAACCGGCAACGAAAATATCGCCTATCAGCCAACATAATGAAACTACAATTCCTGCCGCGAACGACCATTTTATTTTATTTGAATATTTCATGTTTTCTTCTAATTTTTAGGTTAAAAGGAAAAATCTTTTAAAATCGCTTCAATCTTTAATTCAGAATCAAGAAATTCAACGATTTGCAAACCTTTTTCAAAAAAAATTATCTCGAAGCCAAAATAAGCGAACTTCTCCTTTTACAGCTTGAGCAGCTTTTCTCCAATGAAACTTCAAAATCTTCACTTATAAAAAAGATGAAGAAAAAATATATGCGGTAAGAGAATTTATTGTTAATAATTTAGATAAAAATCATTCTCTTATAGAATTAGCGCATCATGTGGCAACCAATGAATTTACTTTAAAAAAAGGATTTAAAGAACTTTTCGGAACCACAGTTTTTAATTTTTGGAGCGACGCTAAAATGACTCAGGCAAAAAAATGCTTCTCAACGGAAGTATGAATGTGAGTGAAGTTTCAGATTTGGTGGGATACAAAAATCCGCGGCATTTTCAGCTGCTTTTAAAAGAAAATACGGAATGATTCCTAGCGTACTGAAAAACAATAGTTAATACGTTTTCATTTTTAATATAAACTATTACAAACTGTCAGTTTACTGTCTTTTGTAAGTGGAACGGCTTTGAATTTTTAAAGTTAAGCGAGTTAAATATTGCTATCATTTGCTGAGTAGAACGCCATTGCGACCGAAATATTTAAAATAAGATATAAAACTTTAGCGCTTGATAGCGTGAAAGAGAAAATAAAGAATCGTTCTAGTCTTGTTTTCTAAAACTATGGTGAGATCCCTACGGGAATGACAAACTTTATGGATACAAACTTTTCGCGTAATCCCCAAGTTTTTTAACTTATCAATTCGGAATCAATCGATTAAAGCCTTCTCTTTATAAAAAACAAAATCCCCGACTTGCGACGGGGATAAAAACTAATAACCATGAAAACTCAAATTAAACATGAGAATCCCTGCAAAGGTATAAATAATAAAATAAACCTCCGCATAAATCGGAGGTTTTTAATTTAATAATATATGTTTAAGTGAAAAAAGTGTTGCTACTCTCTATTCAAACATTATGCCGCGAATAGGGATTTTTGAGAATTTTTTTCATATTTTTTTTACTGCTCATTGATGTTTTATATCTAAACGATTGAATAACTGCATGAAATATATTTTTAATTCAATAAAAAATATTTTGAAGTAAATTTTCTATAAAATATCAAATAAAAGTTTATGAACGTGGTACCTATCGATAATTAGACTAAAAAATATCTATTTTTCCGATAATTGTCAGTATTTTTGAACAAGTATACCTAAAATAATTTTTGACAACCTACTCATGATTTTAATCGTTGACGATAACCATAGCAACCTTTATTCACTAAAAAAATTACTGGAATCTAAGGATTTTCAAGTTGACACCGCAGATTCGGGTGAAGAAGCCTTGGGAAAAGCTTTAAAAAACAATTATGCTTTAATTATTCTGGATGTTCAGATGCCGGATATGGATGGCTTCGAAGTGGCAGAAACTCTTGCGGGATACAGCAAAACGAAAGAAGTTCCTATCATATTTTTATCGGCAGTAAATACCGAGAAAAGATTTATCACCAAAGGATATGCTTCAGGAGGAAAAGACTATGTTACGAAACCTGTAGATCCCGAAATTCTAATGTTGAAGGTAAAAACATTTTACAACCTTCAGGAGCAGAATATGGCGATGAAAAAAACGCAACAAAGCCTGGAACTTGAAGTGAAAGGAAGAAGAGAATCGCAGGGAATTATGAAATCCCAGATCGATCATTTTCATCTGATGCTGGAGTCTTTGCCACAAATCGCTTTTACCTTAAACGAAGAAGGCATCGTAGATTTTGTAAATTGTAAATGGTTTGATTATTCCAACGCTGAACAGGAATTTCCGGAAACACATCCCGATGACCTCAATATTAAAGAAGAATTTGAACGTTGTAAAAAGAAAGGAAAATTTCTGGAACTTGAAGTTCGAATTAAAAATATAAAGACGGGAGATTATCGTTATCATCTTTTGAGAGTAACGCCCGCTCGAGATGAAAATAGTATTAAAAACTGGGTGGGAACCTTCACCGATATTGATGATCAGAAAAAAGTAGAAAAGGAAAAGGATGAATTCCTGAGCATTGCGAGCCATGAGCTTAAAACACCTTTAACAAGTATTAAAGCTTACGTTCAGCTGTTAGACCGAAAATTAAAGCTTGAAAAAGAAAGTGCCGAGGCAGGATTTATGGTAAAAGTTCATGATCAGATCGAAAAACTTAATACTTTGATTACCGATCTTTTAGATGTTTCTAAAATTGAAAACGGTAAACTAAAGATCAATAAAAAACCGGCCAGTCTTGAAAATGTCATCAGCAATGCTATTGAAACTATTTTGCAGACCCATGATGAAAATAAGGTAAAAATAAAACGAGACGGCTTCATTCCTGATATTTTAATTCCTTTTGATGAGATCAGAATTGAGCAAGTTCTCATTAATTTCCTTACGAATGCCATCAAATATTCTCCACAAAACAACCAGGTTATTGTAACCACTTTTGTAGATGAAGAAGAGCAGGAAGTAAAAGTAAATGTTACCGACTTCGGAATCGGAATTCCTGATTTTAAACAGGAAGCTGTTTTCAATAAATTTTATCGTGTTGAAGAGTCCTCCCTTCAGTTTCAGGGAATGGGAATCGGGCTTTTTATCTGCTCAGAAATCATCAAACAGCACCACGGTCACATCGGAGTTTCCAGTATTGTTGACGAAGGTTCAACATTCTATTTCACATTACCATTAAATTAATTTCCATGCCGAAAAAAATCATACGAAATCTTCAGTTTGGAGTAGGATTTTCACTTTTGATCTTAATAGCAAGCTCAATAGCTTCTTATTTAAGTATCCAAAACCAAATGACCCATCGCGAAAGCGTTGGAAAAAGCAGACGTTCGGTAACCGCTGTAAAAGACGTTTTGGTTGCCCTTTTGGATGCTGAAACCGGAAATCGTGGCTATCAGCTTACAGGAAGAGAAAGTTTTCTCGAGCCTTACAAAAGAAGTCTGATTGATTATTCTAAAACTTTTGAATATGTAAAAAGTTTAGATATTCAGGATCCGCATCAGCAAAAGTTGTTAGACTCTCTTGAAAAAAATGTAGAAGCCAACTTGGTTAATATGAAACTTTTTGTGGAAAACCGCAGAAAAGGACAAATGATGACGCAACAGCAAATTGTTGAGAGCAAATCTTATATGGATAAATGCCGACAAATCGTTAAAGATTTTTCGCAATATGAAGAAACACAGCTGGCTATAAAGACAAAAGATCTCAACCAATCTTCAAATACAACCGTTTTATTTATTATTTTTTCTGCGCTTGCTGCGGTCTTTGTAACGGCATTTTTCTATATTAAACTACGTGCCGATCTTATTCGTCGTGATAAATTGGAAAAAGCCCTGAAAGCAAAAGATCTTGAAATGGCCAGACGTGTAAGTGCCATTCAACAAATTGCGAATCGTGTTGCAAAAGGAGATTACAGCCAAAAAGTGGTTGATAATTCTGAGGATGATCTGGGCGACCTTGTGGAGTCATTAAATAATATGACAGAATCTTTAAAAAGTTCGTTCGATACCATTAATAAAAGCGATTGGCGCCAGAAAGGGCTTGCCATTTTAAATGAATCTTTGGTCGGAAATAAATCTGTAAAAGAAGTTTCAGAAGAATCTCTGAATGAATTGATTGAATACGGAGGTTGCATCAACGGCTCGCTGTATCTTTATGACGAAGGTGTTTTAAGATTAAGTTCAGCGTTTGGTTTGGAAGGTAATATGAAACGTTCTTTCGAACCTGGAGAAGGAATGGTCGGGCAAGTCTTTATCAATGAAAAACCTCAGGTTTATAATAATCTTCATGAAGACGATTTTGTCGTAACTTTTGCAAGCAGCACTATCAAAATTTACGGTATTTTATTGATTCCTATTTTATCTGATGGGCACAGCATCGGTGTTTTAGAATTAGGCTCAACTTCAAACTTTGAGGAAGATCGAATTGATTATTTTGTGGAATGCAGCAGAAATATCGGCATTGCTCTGAGTGCGGCAAAAGGTCGCGAAAAAGAGCAGCAATTACTGGAAGAAACACAGGCTCAGTCTGAAGAATTACAAGTTCAGCATTCGGAACTGGAGAATTTAAATACAGAATTAGAAGCTCAGACTCAAAAATTACAGGCTTCCGAAGAAGAACTGAAAGTGCAGCAGGAAGAATTGATGCAGGCAAATGCAGAATTAGAAGAACGTTCTAGATTACTGGAAGAAAGAAATCACATGATTGCCGAGCGTAATAATGAGATTCAGAAAAAGGTAGAAGAACTGGCGCTCAGCACAAAATATAAGTCCGAATTCTTGGCGAATATGTCACATGAATTACGAACGCCTTTAAATTCGATTCTTCTGCTTTCACGACTGATGGCAGAAAATCCGGAGGAAAATTTAAATGAAGATCAAATTGAATCAGCAAAAGTTATTCAAAGTTCGGGAAGCAGCCTATTAACCTTGATTGATGAGATTTTAGATTTAGCCAAAATCGAATCCGGTAAAATGACGCTGGAATATCAGGATGTGGTGATCGATGATGTGGTGAAAGACCTTAAAAATTTATTTAATCCCGTATTTCAGGAGAAAAAGCTTCAATTCAACATCAACATTGAAGAAGATGTTAAAAAAATAATTGAAACCGACCGCTTAAGAGTAGATCAGGTATTGAGAAACTTACTGTCGAATGCGTTGAAATTTACCACAAAAGGAAGCATCAATTTACATATTCAAAAAGATGTTAAAAAGAAAGATTTCATCATCTTTTCGGTAAAAGATACAGGAATTGGGATTGCAGAAGACAAACAGAAAATTATCTTTGAAGCTTTCCAACAAGCCGATGGCTCCACGAGAAGAAAATTTGGAGGAACCGGTCTTGGATTATCAATAAGCCGTGAAATTGCAAGACTTTTAGGCGGAGAACTGATTCTTACAAGTAAGGTTAATGAAGGAAGTGAATTTAGTTTAATCATTCCAATCAAAGCGGTTGCTGAAGTTGAGCCTATCGAAACAGATAGAAATTTGGTGGAAACCATTCGTGAAGATGTAGAAGAAATTCAGCATATTTTAGGAGATCAGGAAATAGAAGTTTCAGAACCGATCAACACACTTGAAATCCCTGATAATGTGGAAGATGACCGAAACAATCTTCAACAGGATGATAAAGTTATTTTAATCATTGAAGACGATACCAATTTCGCAAAAGCCCTTTTGAAATACGCCCATTTACAGAATTACAAAGCGGTAGTTGAGGTACGAGGCGATCATGGTCTTTCTGCGGCTTTACAATATCATCCGCATGCTATTTTGCTGGATGTTCAGCTACCTGTAAAAGACGGTTGGCAAGTGATGGATGAATTAAAATCTAATCCTGAAACCAAACATATTCCGGTTCACATGATGTCTGTTTTGCATGTAAAAAAGGAAAGTCTAATGAAGGGAGCCATTGATTTCATCAACAAACCTGTCGCGTTGGATCAAATGACCGATGTTTTCAGAAAAATTGAAGAAGCCCTGAAAAAAGGTCCACAAAAAGTATTAATTGTAGAAGAAAATGCCAAACATGCGAGTGCCCTTTCCTACTTCCTGAGCAATTTCAATATTTCCTTATCCATAGAAAATAATGTTGAAGATAGCGTAAAAGCATTGACAACAGATCACGTAGATTGCGTAATTTTGGACATTGGAGCCTCAAAAGGAAACGAATACCAGATCATTGAATCAATCAAAAGTTATGATGGATTGGAAAACCTTCCAATTATTATCTTTACAGAACATAATTTAACTAAATCTGAAGAGCTGAAAATCAAGCAGTATGCTGATTCTATTGTGGTGAAAACAGCGCATTCTTATCAGCGAATTTTGGATGAGGTCGGTTTGTTTTTACATTTGGTTGAGGAAAAAAACAGCTCGATAGAGAATGTTCGAAATAAAGTATTGGGTTCATTAACGGAAGTTTTAAGCGGTAAAAAAATCTTAATTACCGACGATGATGTTCGTAATATTTTCTCTTTAACGAAAGCTTTAGAAAAATACAAAGTTGAAGTTGTAGTGGCGATGGACGGAAAACATGCCCTTCAGCAATTAAAAGAAAACCCGGATATAGATGTCATTCTGATGGATATGATGATGCCGGAAATGGACGGTTATGAATCTATTAGGGAAATTAGAAAAATGCCAAAATATGCAAGGCTTCCGATTATTGCCATTACCGCAAAATCAATGATTGGGGAGCGTGAAAAATGTATCACAGCAGGCGCATCCGATTATATCTCAAAACCTGTGGATATCGATCAGTTGTTGTCTCTGCTTAGGGTTTGGTTGTATGAAAGTTAAACAGCAAAAGTTCTGATGAATAAGAAAGTTTTAATTGTGGACGACGATCCACGAAATATATTTGCGTTAAAATTAACATTAAAAGCACGCGGATATCAGATTGAAAGCTGTACGATGGCGCAGGAAGCCATTGAAGTCTTGAAAAATGATAATGATTTTACGGTCGTATTGATGGATATGATGATGCCGGAAATGGATGGCTATCAGGCGATTAAAATTATGCGAGAAACACCATCTATCAGCCATATTCCGGTGATTGCTGTTACCGCTCAGGCTATGCCGGAAGATCGCCAAAAATGCTTGGATGCAGGCGCTCAGGACTATGTTTCAAAACCGATAGATGTAGATCTGTTAATGAATGCTATTGAAAAATTACTCTAAATGCTGGAACCTAGTATCGTAAAAGATGAAGAAGTAGAATACCTGATTAAAGATGTTTATGAAATGTATGGCTACGATTTTTCCGAATACAGCCGTGCGTCTTTTAAACGCAGGGTAAACCGTATCTGTTTGATTGACAGATTTACGAGCTTTGCAGAATTAAGATACACCATACTTAACGATCCTGAATATTTAAAGCGTTTCATAGAAGAAATTACAGTAAACGTGACAGAAATGTTCCGTGATCCGCACTTTTTTAAAGCACTAAGGGAAAAAATTTTACCCCAGTTGGGAACCTATCCTCTAATTAGAATTTGGGTAGCGGGCTGCTCAACGGGTGAAGAAGCTTATTCGATGGCGATTTTACTGAAAGAAGCCAATCTTTATCATAAATCGCTGATCTACGGAACAGATTTAAATCCTTCTGTGTTGGAAACGGCAAGAGCCGGAGTTTTTCCTTTGCAGCAAATGAAATTATATTCTGAAAATTACATCGCATCCGGTGGAAAAAAAGATTTTTCAGACTATTATACGGCGAATTATGATAGTGTACGATTCGATAAAGCTTTGCAGGAAAAGTTGATCTTATCTACCCACAATTTGGTTTCAGACAGTTCTTTCAACAGTTTTCAGTTGATTATCTGCCGAAATGTTTTGATCTATTTTGACCGCCATTTGCAGGAGAGAGTTTTCCGTTTATTTGATAATAGTTTAGAAAATTTAGGTTTTTTAGCTTTAGGCGCAAAAGAAACATTAAGATTTTCTAAATTAGATAAAAATTTCAACCAAATAGACGATCAGAAAATCTGGAAGAAAGTAGATCATAGCTAAGAATGATTACCCAATGGAAACAAAAAACACAAATATAGAGTTAATCATTATCGGAGGTTCGGCGGGAAGCCTGCAGGTGATCCTGGAAATGATAAAAAATTTAGATGATAATCTTCATTTTGCCATTTTATTGGTGGTACACAGAAAAGCGAATTCAAGCAATATTTTGCAGACTTTGCTTCAGCAGTTTTCGCCAATGGAAGTTATTGAAATAGAAGATAAGACAGAAATCGAGAATAATAAATTATACATCACACCAGCGGATTATCATTTGTTATTTGAAGATAAAAAAACGATGTCACTGGACAGTTCAGAGAAGATGAATTATTCGAGACCGTCTATTGATGTCACCTTTAAATCGGCAGCAGAAATTTTTGGGGAAAGCATGATTGGCATACTTTTGTCTGGGGCTAATGCCGATGGAGTCGAAGGTTTGGGCTACATAAAAAAAAATAACGGTAAAGTTTGGATTCAGGATCCTGAAACCGCAGAAGTAGATTATATGCCGAAGCATGCAGTAGATGAAATTGATTATGATTTAATCATTAAACCGAATAATTTAGCGAATTATATTAATCAATTATAAAAATAAAGAAACCTAACGAAGTTAAATATACCTAAAATGAGTAAAAAGAAAATTTTGATTTTTGATGATGACACAACAATTCTGGAAGTGATCACCATCATTTTTGAAGAGAATGGTTATCAGGTCGAAATTTCAGAAACTTCACATGATATTTTGGAAAAAGTGGCTCAGTACCAACCCGATGTTATCTTGATGGATAACTGGATTCCGAAAATCGGTGGCGTAGAAGCAACCAAGCTTTTGAAAAACCATGAGGAATTTAAAAATATTCCTGTGATTTATGTAACGGCAAATAACGACATTGTAGCTTTAGCCCAGCAGGCTCAGGCAGACGATTATGTTGCAAAACCTTTTAATTTGGAAGACCTTGAAGATAAGGTTGAAAAATATTTGAAAGAAAAAGTTTAATTAAATTTTTTCCACCTATCAATCCCTGCCATTTGGTGGGGATTGATTTTACACAATTTTCTCCATTTCTTCAGAATCAGATTCTCTGAGGTGATCAAACTTTTCTCGTATAAAATCAACGCTGCATTTTTCATTATTCAATTCATTGATTAATGAGTATAAAAACATTTTCAGCTCCGGATTTGCTACTATTTTTTCGGTAAAAGTGGTTGCGATAATCATCTTTTTAGAAACCAGATTTTCCGCAAAAGTATATTCATTGCTTACATCTACATCAACTCCGAAATGCTGTTTAACACTTAATGTTAAATATCTGCTGATTAATTCTTTATTTTCTTTAATACGTTCCATCTTTAGTGCTTTTTCTTATTAATACAATAATATTTATGCCATAATTGTTTTTTTTGATGTTAAAATTATCTTTTGTAAAAGATTTTAACTTTTCGTGCGTCCGGTTGAGCCTTGAAATTGTCTATCTGAACATCTTTCTGCGTGCTTTCCTTTCCCTTCTGTTTTAAGTTTGCATCATAATCAAACAAAAACAAACTACAATGAAAACAATTAGAAAAATCTCAGTTACAAGTGTTTTATGTCTTACTCTTTTCACAACATTATCCATGTCTTGCAGAGAAGAAAGTGAAATGACCGTTCAGGAAATTCAGGCTGAAAATCATCAGAACGCCAAAACACGATTTGTTGAGGTTAAAGGCAATACATTTGCCTACCGTATTTTGGGAAATGATAACGGTATTCCTTTGGTGCTTTTACCCGGTTTGGGAGGTTCTATGGACGACTGGGATCCGGCAGTAACAGACGGATTGGCAAAAAAATATAAAGTCATTATTTTCGATAATAAAGGAGTCGCTTCTTCAAAAGGTACAACACCGAATACCATTCAGGCCATGGCAGATGATGCCATAGATTTTGTGGAAGCGCTACATATAAACAAAATCAATATCATGGGGTTTTCAATGGGCGGTTTCGTTGCTCAAAGAGTGGTGCTTACCAAGCCTTCTTTAATTAATAAAGTTATTTTAACAGGAACCGGACCAAAAGGTGCCATCGGATTGGCAAATCTTCCTAATATCATCGCCGGAGCAGCAGGATTAAACCCGGAAGAATCTTTTCTTCAGTTTGGATTTACGAATTCTGTAGAAAGTATTGCCGCCGGAAAAGCAGCTTTTAACAGAATTCAGCTTCGTACCACAGATAGAGATATTGCTCTGAATGATGCCACTTCCCTATCTCAGCTGACAGCCGTTTTAGAATGGGCTCAACCCAACAGTAACGCTCTGGAGGAAATCAAACAGATTAAAAATCCTGTACTAATTGTGCATGGTGAAAACGACTTGCCAGTATCGGTTCAAAATGCGAAGAATATGTCTCAGAATTTAGAGCATTCAGAATTATTGATCTTTCCGGATTCCGGACATGCTTCATTTTTTCAAAACCATGATGCTTTTGTTTCTAAAGCAATAGAATTTTTACAATAACTGAAAAAATAATCTTACATTTTATAAGACCTTAATCCGCCAGGATTGAGGTCTATTTTATTTACTGCTAAATATTTAAGCAAAAAAATAAATGCAATCGATTGAATGAATTTTATTAAAAACCACACAAAAGTGAATTACGGCAAGTAATTTGCATCAAAAAACCCGTATTAATTATCAAAATCATCAAAAATTTGAATTATGAAAATGAAAGCTTACCATGTAATGATTGCCTCATCATTGCTTTTCGCAAGTTGTAATGATAGTATTGACGAAAACGGTGAACAGAATGGCCCTGCCCTGCCGCCTGTAGAAACTAATCCCGGCAATACCAATTACCAACCTGCTTTTGCTGGACAAACCCGGGCGAACGGCATGAAAACAAATACTCCTTACGTGAGCGAGATTGTAACTTCATCCCTTACTTCGCCTTGGGGCATTACCAATTTACCGGACGGAAGACTGCTGATTACCCAAAAAACAGGAACTATGCGAATTGTAACCCCCACAGGGACAGTGAGTAATCCTATCACCGGGCTTCCTGCCGTAAACTCAGGCGGACAGGGCGGATTGTTGGGATTGTGTGTTGACCCTCAATTTACTTCTAACAGAATGGTTTACTGGGTGTTTTCTGAGAATGTTTCAGGTGGAAATATGACTTCAGTAGCAAAAGGAAGGCTTTCAAATGAAGAAACAATTATTGAAAATCCGACGGTTATTTACAGAGCTACTCCTTCAGCTAATGTTGGCAATCTTCACTACGGAGGTCGTATTTTATTCGACAGCACAGGAAATCTTTTCGTGAGTACAGGCGAACGCTCCGATATATCAACGAGACCTTTAGCACAATCGGTAACAGCAGCAGTCGGTAAGATTTTAAGAATTACAACGAGCGGTCAGCCGGCTCCGGGAAATCCTACATTTACAGGATCGGGTGCTCTACCTGAACTATATAGCATTGGGCACAGAAATCCACAGGGAATTGCGATTCATCCCGTAACCGGAGACTTATGGCAAAGTGAGCATGGGCCTAGAGGTGGCGATGAAATTAACAGAGTGCAAGCCGGAAAAAATTACGGATGGCCAACCATTACCTATGGAATTGAATATTCTGGAGAAACTATTGGTGATGGTATTCAGCAGAAAGATGGTTTAGAACAGCCGATTTATTATTGGGATCCTGTGATTTCACCAAGCGGAATTACTTTCTACAAAGGCAATACGATTCCTGAGTGGCAAAACAATCTTTTCTTAGCTTCATTAAGCGGAATGCATGTAGCTCGATTAGTGATCGAAAATAATAAAGTTGTGGGCGAAGAAAGGCTTTTAGCAACAGAAAACCAACGTTTCAGAGATATTACCCAAGGATTGGATAATGCACTGTATACGGTGACTGATGCCGGAAGACTTTACCGAATCCGTAAACAGTAAAAAAGTTGCAAGAGGGAAGAGGGAGGCTGGAAGTTAATGCTCAAATAATATTTATTATTTTCAGACCATCAAAAACCTCCAACTTCCCTCTTCTCTCTTCCTTTCTTATCAATTAAACTTAAATTTTGCTCTGAATTCCAGTGGCGCCATATTCGTTTTCTTCTTAAACAACGTGCTGAATGACTGCGAATATTCAAATCCAAGTACATACGCAATCTCACTTACAGACAATTGTGTGGAAGAAAGCTTTTCTTTTGCCTTGCTGATTAATTTTTCATGAATATGCTGCTGCGTATTCTGCCCTGTATGAATTCTTAAAAGATCACTTAAATAATTTGGGGAAAGATTCATGACTTCCGCAATTTGATGAACTGTTAAAAGACCTTTCTGAGCAGATTGTTCTTGATCAAAGTATTCATTTAAATATTGCTCAAACTTCGCTAATAGCTGATGGTTTCCGTTTTTTCTAGTGATAAACTGTCTTTCATAGAACCGGTTGGAATAATTTAACAACAAATCGATTTGAGATAGAATGATTTCCTGAGTATGATGATCAATATGCTGGCATTCCTTATCAATTTTATGTAAGATTTCAACCAAATCATTTTCTTCGTCTTCCGATAAATGTAATGCCTCATTTACGGCATAGGAAAAGAATCCGAAGCCTGAAATGGTTTGTGCCAATGGATGTTTCAGCAAAAAATCTTCATGAAAAATCAATAAATATCCTTTCCCGTCACAATCGAACGAGTTAAAATCCAAATAATGAACCTGATGGGGAGCCGTAAAACTCAGGACTCCTTTATCATAGTCATAATGCTGTTGTCCGTACCGCATTTTTCCGGTCGCTTCACGTTTCAGAGCGATACAGTAAAACCGATTGGTAAAACCTTTCCAAATTTCATCTTCTATGAAAATACTTTCCGATAAATTAATAACGCTCACCAAAGGGTGCTTCGGCTGAGGAAGCGACAACAGGCGGTGAAAAGCTGAAATAGAGGCAATGATTTTCATGATGTAAATGTAATATTAATAATCTAAAAGCCCCATGCTGAATTCGTCATAAGGAGCTCCCGTATCGATTCCCAAAGGTACAATACTTTCGAGTTTTTGCAATTCATTTTCAGAAAGTTGAATTTCGGCAGATGCTATATTCTGTTCTACATATTTTCTGCGTTTTGTCCCCGGAATCGGAACAATACCTTTGCTCATAATCCATGCCAATGCCAATTGCGAAGAAGTTACATTTTTCTCTTTTGCCATATTTTCTATCGCTTCTACCAATTCGATGTTCTTGTGGAAATACTGCTCCTGAAAACGCGGAATTCCTCTTCTGAAATCATGCTCCGGCAAATCGTTGACAGAGCGGATGTTCCCGGATAAAAAGCCACGCCCAAGCGGTGAATAAGCCACAAAACCAACTCCCAATTCTTCCAATGTTTGCAAAACACCTTTTTCTTCCACGGTTCTTTCAAACAAAGAATACTCACTCTGAACAGCCGTAATCGGATGTACCGCGTGTGCTCTTTTTAAGGTTTCCGAAGATACTTCCGATAAACCTATATACTTTACTTTGCCTTCTTTTACCAAATCGCTCATTGCCCCTACCGTTTCCTCAATCGGCGTATTTTTATCCAAACGGTGCATATAATACAGATCGATATAATCTGTTTTCAGGTTTTTCAATGATTTTTCTACGGCTTTTTTTACGTAATCTTTGGATCCGTTGATTGCCCAAGTTATTTTATCCTGATCATCGATTTCCCATCCGAATTTTGTCGCAATAATGTATTTTTCACGATCGCTTCCGATTGCTTTTGCAATAAGCTGTTCATTTTTAAACGGACCGTACAGATCTGCGGTATCTAAAAAATTACCTCCCAATTCAAAAGAACGGTGAATGGTAGCAATCGCTTCATTTTCATCGGATTCTCCGTACATATTGGCTCCTTCAAAACCTGTCATTCCCATACATCCTAATCCTAATTTGGGAATTACCAGTCCCTGACTTCCTAATTTTATTTGCTCTACGCTCATATTTTTTATTTTTACTGATACAAAGTTGAGCAGAAATCACGAAGTGGATGTATGCAAAACGAAGAAGGTTGTATGTAAATTACTGATGCTATTTTAAACTGCACATAAACTTATTTTATTTCTCACAGTTTTCACAGATGATGTTGTATCCATAAAGTTTGTCATCCCCGTAAGGATCTAGGCATAGTATTAGAAAAAGATTGAAATAATTCTTGATTTTTTTTAACGCTATCGATCGCTAAAGCTTTGCATCTCATTTTAAATATTTTCGGTCGCAATGGCGTTCTACTAAGCAAATGATAGCAGTACTTAGCTCGCTTAACTATAAAACTCAAAGTCTTAAATTTTGAACACAGAACCCACTAAGTCTTTTTTTTGACTACCAATTGTTTTAAGTTACACAAAGCCGTTTCACTTATAAAAGCTTACAAAGTTTTTTCAAGTTTGTAAAATAGAGGATAACCAAACATAAATTTTAATGAACTGTGCTTAGATTTCTGAGGAATGAAAAACTAGGTAGCTATTTCTATATTTGATGAAAAGGCAACTACCCTAGCCCTGATTGAAGAATTTGTTTGAGCTCATTTATTTTGGTTTCGGCGGCGCGGCGAAGCCGCGCCGCCGAAACCAAAATAAATGGCGAGTGCGGAAAGCAGGAATAGCTTCAAAAAAAATAAACTCGTAATAAAAAACGGACAATGAAATCAATTCACTGCCCGTTTATAAATTTAACATTAAAAAAATTTACTTTCCGCCGCCGCCATCTTTTTCAACATCGGTTTTGGTATTTTCTTTTACTTTCTGGTTTCCGAAACGTTTTACGAATGATATGGAAGCTCCGTACCAATCCCATTTTGAAGAACTTCTGGTAAATCCTGATTGGTTATAGCTTGTAGCATCATAATTCGGTCTTTTAAAGATATTCATCAACTGTAAGCTGACTTCCATCTGGGTTTTCGGGAAGATTTTTGTTGCTGAAATATTATGAAATACATTCGGCTTATTGGTGTAAGAATTTCCGTTACTTTGATTTCCGACTTCAACCCAAGCACTTAAATTAATATTTTTATTAAAAAGATTGGTGTATGAAAGGTTGGCGGTAGCACTCAGATAACTGATGTAGAAATTATTATCAATTTTATTTTTAGCATTAAAATCACTATTATCGATATAGTACCATCCCAATCCCATATTTACGGTAAATTTATTCTTGAAAAAGGTCTGGTTGGTATTCGCATACAGATAATATTTATGAACTTTTCCATTGAAATTGGATTCCTGTGTAATGGTTACCTGCTGCGGATTTCCGTTGGCATCAGGAATGGTTCCCGGGATATAATCTGTCCAGTAATCCTGATCGGTAAACATATATCTTGCAGAGATAAAATATTTCTTTAAAATCCCAAATTTCATGTATAATCTGTCGCTCGGGTTTGGATTCAAATCCATATTCCCGCGGCTGTAAATTCCGTCGTTATTAGGAATCATAAAAGGGTTAAACTCTGAGTACCAGGGCCTCCAGATATTACGGTTGTAGGTTAAACTCAGATCATATTTGTCTGAAAAAGAATATTTTAATAACAAATTAGGCAAAAATGTACCGTAAGAATCTTTTCTCGAAGCACCCGAAATATCCTGACGCATCCTTAAATCGGTATATTCATAACGAAGCCCTACTCTTGTTTCTAATTTCTTAAAAAATGTTCTGCTATAATTGGCATATAATGAATTAATATTATCCTCATAATGAAAGGCATCATTCGGACTAAGCCCGGCCAGCTGATTTCCATATAAGCTATTCGGAATTATATTATTATTGAAATTCATCTTTCCTCCCACTTCAAAGGTCGCCCCGGATTTTCCTAAAGGTTGGGTGTAATCTATTTTCAGATAATAATTTCGGTTCTCAATATCAGAAAGAACCCCAATTTCGTTTACGGAAGGCGTATTAGAATAGATATTTCTTAAAAAATAACTATCTTCCGACTGTCCGTAATAGTTGGTTCCCACATTAATATCTAAAATTCTGTTTTTCTCCTTATCGTAATATTTATAGAAAAGATTGGTTCCCAAATTACGGTTTAAGCCCGTTGCTGTCTGGTTTTGCTGAATTGTACTTGTTAATTCATTATTTAAATAATTCGTCCCTTCCGCATTTGAAAAAGAGTTGGAATTACTTTGATAATACTCTAAAATCAACCCTACCGTATTTTTGTCATTCAATGCATATTCTGAAGTAGATGAAACCGAAGGACTCTTATATCTTCCTTCATTTCTAGAGCTCATTTCCATCAGAGAATTATTCGCATAAGTCACATACGTACTTGAGTTTTTCTGCACATTGATGTTATCGCTGTAACTTCCGATTAAGGTTTGTGTAAAGCTTTTTTTATGATAGTTAAGGTTTAAATTCGTGTATTGCGAATTCTTGGTATTCTGTCTGTTGTTAAATGTTACACTTCCTTTCAGGCCTTCGTCATCACGTTTTTTCAGGACGATATTAATGACAGATCCTGTGGCTTCATATCTTGAAGAAGGGCTTGTGATCACCTCAACCTTCATTAAATTATCTGCCGGAATGGTTTTTAAATATTCCTTCAGTTCTTTTCCCGTGAAAACGGATTTTCTATCGTTAATATAAACGGTAACAGATTCTCCTTCTGCTTTTATGGCGTCATTATTATCAATGCTCACAAGCGGAGTCATTCTTAATACGTCCCAAGTTGTATTTCCGGCAAGAATAGAGCTGTTGGCTACATTGAAAACCGTTCTGTCGACTTTAGATTCTACGGTTGGTTTTCTTACGGTAACGGTAACGGCTTCAATTTCCTTTTCCTTAGGTTTTATGGTATCGTTTTTAGTCTGTGCAAAAGCAACAATGCCCACTAATAAGGCAATCGATGTTAATTTGATTTTCATTACATGAGAAGTTTTCATACATAAGACACCTCAAAAAGAATATTTGTTACATCAGAATGAAAATAAAGTACATGATGTTTATCATTTAAAATTAAAAATCTAAAAATCAAAACCTTATAATCAATTTGAATTTTATAAAATGAAAATATTTTCAGTAAATGATGGCGAGACTTTAGTCTTCGACGGGCTCAGACCGACAAATCTAATACTAAATGTCTCATTTGAAGGTGTCAGATTGAGCTTAGCCTGTAGTGAGCTTGTCGAACTATCGAAATCTCAAATATTTTTTCAACAAGCTCTTAGTTTTTTTATCTTAGTTTAATTCAGATTCTAATACTTTTAACAATTCTGTCTGCTGAATAACGTCATTTTTGCTGTTGATGAGATTATAATTCGCTTGAAGCCAATTGTTTCTTACCACAAAAAAAGTATAGGCATCCATTAATCCTTCTTTATATTTTTCTTCAGATTTCTGGAAAGACAGCTTCTGATTTTCAAAATTAGCTTCCAGCAAATGATATTTTTCCTGAGCATTCAGAAATTGAGCTTTAATGGAATTAATGCTTTGCGTTAAATTATTAATCACCAATTCTTTATCATAATTTGAATTGATGACATTCAGCTTGGCAATTTCCACATTGTTTTTCACCTGAAATTTATTGAAGACAGGAATATTCAATCCAAAAAACAACGACTGATTTTTGTTTTGTGTAAACTGATCGGAAAAACGGGTCGTTATTACCTCATCTTTCCCTAAAACCCTGTTGTAAAAAGTAGACCAGCTGTAACTCGCGTTCAGAGTAGGTAAATAAGCTGCTCTGGAGATATTTACAGATTTTTTCTGAGCATTAATCTCCGCGATAACCGTTTTATATGCCGGATTTTTCTCTAATAAATTCTTTGTAAAATCGGGATCTTCAAAATTTATTACCGCAAGATTTTCTTCAGTATCCGCTACAAAATCTATAGAATCTTGGGTAATCGCCAACGCATTCAATAAATTAATTTTAGCAATATCCCGCTGATTTTTAGCAGAAACCCATTGTTCCTGTAAAGTTCCCAAATTGGCTTTAATATCGTAAATATCACTTTTTGAACGGCTTCCGATTTCTACTTCTTTTTCGGTTCGTTTGATCTGTTCTTCCATTCCCGAAATTTGGGTTTGAAGAACGTCCAACCAGCTTTTACTGTTTTGATAGATGAAAAAAGTTTGAACTACATTTAGTTTTACTTCATTTTGCGCTTGTTTCAGCCTGAATGTGCTTGTTTCTTTATTCAGTTTTGATAAAGAAATGTTGAGATAATTTCGCCAATTAAAAAGCTCCAAATTAGCCTGTGCAATAAACTGATCATATTGCGTATTCAATGCTTCCCTCTGATTATTAGACTGATTGATCGATGACCCGAAGCTATAACTATGATTTACCGCTGCATCCACAGAAGGCAATAACATCCCTTTTGAAGCTGAGATCTGGCGGTCGTTCTTTTTAATATTCACCGTTGCCTGCTTAATTAAGGGATGATTTGCAGAAGCATAATCCAGACATTGCTGCAAATTCCAGGATTGCTGGGCCGGAAAAATGCCTATTATGAATAGGAAAATAAAATTTTTCATTGTAAAAAATAGGATTGAATGATTATTATAAAGGAAATAATAAAACTTAAATTTCTTAAACTGAATAAACTTCGTTTATTCTCTTTTTTAAACATTAAGGATTTTAGAAATTTTACACTGCTAAAAATTAAGAGATCAATAAATTGATCTTTATTAAGTTCTTTAAGTTTAAAAAAAATGAAAATCTTAAATTCTTAATGTTTATGTATTTTAATAAAACTTTTCATTTTAAAAAGTAGAATTGAATGATAATTAGAAATAAATGAATCATGAAAAAGATCATTTTATTCGTATTTTAAATATTTCTTAAGGTTTACTTTGGTAGCTTTAAAGGCTTTAATGCTAACTACAGAAAAAGTTAATATCAGCAACAAAACAAGACTCAAAAGATACGGCCACCACGGCATTTCTATTCGGTAAGCGAAATCTTTCAGCCATTCGTTCATGGCATAATATCCAAACGGAAAGCTGATAAAAACCGCCAGGATGCAGATCAATAAAAACTTTTTTGTTAAATCCCAAATGATCATCTTTTCATCGGCTCCCAAGGCTTTTTTAATGGCAACATCTTTTAATTTCTGATCGATAAGAAGTGACGATAAAGCAAAAAGTCCGAGTAAAGCAACTATCAAAACAATAGAATTCAGAATAGTGAATAATGTTCGTTGTTTTTGGAATTTTTCGAAAGTTTTTGCAAATCTTTTATCTACAAATTCATAGTCGAAAGGATAGCCTGGTTCAGCTTTTAGTGTCCAGAATTCTTTAATCTTTTCAATCGTTCCATTAATATCTTCTTTCGAAAGCTTTATCTGAACATTCTGCATATTGTTTTTCGCCCAGCTTCTATCATAATTAAAAAACAGAATAGGTTCTACAGGAGCGTCTACACCATTCATATTAAAATCTTTAAGAACGCCTAAAATTTTATATTTTTTATGAGAATCCCAACCAGGATACACTTCTTTACCGAGCGCATTATTTTTATTCCAGCCCATTTTTTTAATGAATGATTCGTTAGCCACCGCCCCAAACATCGTATCGGAAGCTTTTCGCATATCCAAATCTCTTCCCGAAGCAAATTTCATTTTGTAAAATTCAAAATAATTATAGTCTATTCCTCCCAGCGCGACGCCATTTACTGCTTTTGTTGTGTCTAAAGCATTTTTTACCGATGAAGCATTCGCAATACCATTTGCCATGGTGTTGATGGATCCGGTAACAGCTTCTACACCGTGAATCTTAGAAATTTCAGTTTTTAGTCTAAGGTATTTTTTATACGTATAATCGTCTTGCCAATCGGTCTTTTTAAAATCAATCTGAATAACCTGATCGCCTTTAAAACCAAGGTCTTTATTCAGCATATAATTCACCTGAAAATAAATAATCAGAGAGCAGATGATAAAGAATGAAGAAACCGCCAGCTGTAAGGTTAAAATTGAATTTCGCAACCAAATTCCATGTTTACTTCTTGCAAAATTTCCTTTTAGGGTATGAATTGGCTTAAAATTAGAAAGATACAGCGCAGGAATAATGCCTGAAATAAAGGCAAAAACAATCAATAAAATTCCTGAATAGATAAAAATTTGGGGATCATTGAGCAGCATTTCTTTATTCAAAAATTTATTGTAAGACGGCAAAAGTATCTCTATCAATGCAAAAGCGATGATAAATGATGCCAAACAGATCATCAGATTTTCCAGTAGAAACTGCGTGATAATTTGCCCTCTTGTACTTCCGGTTGCCTTTCTTATTCCGACTTCTTTTGCTCTTTGAGAAGCCTGTGCCGTTTTCAGATTAATTAAATTGATACCTGAAAGTAATAAAATCAATCCCGACAATCCTAACAGAACCATAATTGATCTTTTATCTCCTTTATTGATTCCCAACCCTTTCGCATCAAGTTTCATGGTACTAATCGGCGTGAGGAAAACCTCTGTTTTATCCTTTTCGTCATATTTTCCCGACCATTTCAGCATGGCAATTTTTTCATGCTCATTAAGTTGCTCAGAAAGTTTTTTCTCCAGATTTCTAACATCAGTTCCGGGTTTTATTTTAAAATAACCAATGTAGCTGTAATTCGTCCACTGAAGATCATTTCGGTCTATATCTTTATTTCGAAGAACAAACCCCGGAGTGAATACGGTATGGGAGGAAGGAAACTTATAAACCGCAGAAACTACATAATCTTTATTGTTTTGCCCGTCGGCTTTAATAATTTTCCCGATACATTCTTTATATTCATCACCAAAAAGTGCTTTTGCCGTTTCTTCTGAAATAGCAATTTTTCCGTCATCGCTGATGGCATTTTTTAGATTTCCGGCAATCCTTTCCATGGGAAAAAAATCGAAATAAGATTCTGTAGCCCAAGTGGCACTTGTATATACCGAGCGATCTCCCGCAATAAGACGCGTCTTAAAAAAATCCCAGGAATTAGCAATCGCAAAATCTTCAATTTCACTAAATTTTTCCTTTGAAACCGACAACGCAGGATAACTGGAAGTAGAAATAAATCCGAAAGAATTTTTATTTTCAACAAGATAAATATGGTCTTTATTCGTATTCCTGCTTTCATAAGACCGTTCATCTATCCAATGGATAAACACCAACAGAAAAATACATAAGCCCACACTCAATCCCAATACATTGATGATGGTTGAAAGCCAGTTTTTTGTATAATTGATAAATGCTATTTTGAGCCAGTTTTTTAACATAGGTTTTGGTTGTTGGTTGATAGTTTTTGGTTGATGGTTTTTAGTCAATATCTCTATCAACTAAAAACCATCAACCATCAATTCATTACTCGTACTTCAGATATTTTATCAGGTTTACTTTTGTCGCTTGATAAGCTTTAATGCTCACCACAGCGAATGTCAAGACAAGTAAAATAAGTAAGCTTGCAATGAATGGCCAAACAGGCATATCAATTCTATATGCGAAATCTTTCAGCCATTCGTTCATTAAATAATAACTGATAGGAATGCTTATGAGAACGGCAACTAACGTAACCCAAAGGAATTGTTTTGTTAAGCCTAAAATTAATATTCCGTCTGAAGCTCCCAGTGTTTTTCGGATCGCCACATCTTTCAGTTTCTGTTCGATCATTAAAGAAGACAGTGCAAATAATCCCAATAAAGCCACCATTAAAACCATAGCATTTAGAATCGTGAACAATGTTTTTTGCTTTTGATAGGTTTCAAAGGTTTTTGCAAAATTTTTGTCCATAAAAGCAGACTCGAAAGGATAGCCCGGCTCTACATCTTTCATCCAATAATTTTTAAGCCTTTTTACCGTTGCGTTGATATCATCAGCCTTTAATTTTATCTGAATATTGTTCATTGTGTATCGTTTCCATTGTGTTTCTTTATAATGGAAAAACATGATAGGCTCTACTTCATTTTTTAAGCTTCTGATATTGAAATCTTTTACAACCCCAATTATTTTATAAGGTTTAATATCAAATCCGGGTCTTACTTCCCGTCCTAGAGCTTCTTCATCTTTCCAGCCAAATTTTCTCACTAACGCTTCGTTTACCAACAGGGTATTGATGGTATCGGAGGCTAAATTCCGATCCAACCATCGACCTTTAAGCAACTTAACTCCAATAAACTGAAGATAATCATAATCCATCGTCCCATGTTGTGCGTTTAGGCTTTGCTTCATATAATCAAAATTAGAACTGCTGAAATTATTGGTTCCCGGGTAAGCTTCTCCATAACTCACACTTTCCACTCCTTTTATTTTTGATATTTCCGTTTTTAATCGTTCATATTTCATCCAAGGTTTTTTTCCCGGATCATTAAAAGTGATTTGGAAAATCTGATTTCCATTAAAACCAAGATCTTTATTCATCATATATTCCACCTGATAATTAATGATCAGTCCACCAATGATGAAAAAGGATGAAATAATAAGTTGCAAAGTCAAAATCCCGTTTCTCAACCAAATTCCGTGTCTGCTTCTTGAAAAATTTCCCTTCAATGTTTCAATAGCTTTAAAATTTGATAAATAAATCGCGGGAATTAACCCTGAAATTACCGTTACCAAAGTAACCATTCCGAACGAGTAGGCGAAAATATGCCAGTCATTCAGTTTCATTTCTTTATTGAAAAACTTATTGAAGCTTGGTAATAAAATTTCGGTTAAAGCCAAGGCAAGAAAATACGACAACAAACAAATCATGAATGTCTCTAAAAGAAACTGCATAATCAACCAAAATCTTGTCCCTCCGATTGCTTTTCTTACGCCTATTTCTTTAGCTCTCTGAGAAGCCTGCGCGGTTTTCAGGTTGATGAAATTAATGGCAGATAAAACTACAATCAGCACAGAAAGAGAAAATAATATGACTATTGTTTTAAGATCCGGACCGCCAAACCAAGTCGATTTTGCATGTAATTTCATTTCATCAAGGGGCGTTAATAGAGAACTTTGGGGGCCATACGCATCGATAAATTCCTGAGGAGTCAGTCCTGCATTTTTAGCATCTCTATTGGCTCTCATCATCAGAATATCAAAGAATTTTCGCGGGAAAGCATCCGGATCGGCTCCTTTTTTAAGCTTAAAAAAACAGGCGTAATTGAAATTTCCCCATTGCTCTTTATCATTTTTAATCTGCGATACAGGTTGAATGACAAAATCGGGTTTAATATCACTATTTCCTTCAGGTAATTCGTATACAGCCGTTATGACAAAATTTTTATTATCAAATTTCACAGACTCACCCGCAACATTGGTTCTTCCGAAAAGATTTTTAGCAGCATCGGTAGATATCGCAAGATCAGACTCGTTTTTCAGTGCATTTTTATAACTTCCTGAAACTAATTTGAAAGGAAACAACTCAAAAAAATGATCTGTTACATAAAAGCCGTTTTTCTGAAAGGCTGATTTTACTTTTGTCGTCATTTTGAAAGAGATCCCGGTATTGGTCAACAAAGCAAAATCTTCTATTTCGGGAATTCTTTCCTTAGCATTAACGGCCAAAGGGTAAGAAATAGATGATCCATAAGACTTTTCTTTGGTATCTTGAGTCTGAAAAAAATAAATATCATCCTTTTTAGGATTCCAGCTTTCGTAAGATTCTTCGTCATTCCAATGCATCAGGATCAGCATAAATCCCGTAAGACCAACGGTAAGACCAAACAAATTAATAATCGTGGAAAGCCAGTTCTTTTTATAATTTATAAAAGCTATTTTAAGCCAGTTATTCAACATAATTCTAATAGTATAAGGTATGAAACTCACCTTCAACCTGTTTTTAGGTCAAATTTTAAAAAGATGAGTTTTCATGGTTATTAGTTTACTATAATTTAGTTAATGAATTCTTCTAGTTTTGAAACGCCTGAGCTTCAGCTTTTTCAAAAACATCTCTTCTTTGCGTGGCATGCTCTTCATTGAAAATTTCACCATCTTTCATGTTCACAATTCTGGAAGCAAAACCCGCATCGTAAGACGAGTGCGTTACCATCACAATCGTAGAACCTTCTCTGTGAAGCTCTGCCAAAAGATTCATTACTTCATTTCCGTTGGAACTGTCCAGATTTCCGGTTGGTTCATCCGCCAGAATTAATTTAGGTTTCGTGACCAAAGCTCTTGCCACTGCCGCTCTCTGTTGCTGACCGCCCGAAAGTTGTTGCGGATAATGTTTTGCACGATGGCTAATGTTAATTTGCTCCATGATCTCTTCCACTCGTTTTTTTCTTTCAGAAGAAGAAATACCGTTGTAGATCAATGGTAATTCTATATTTTCATATACCGTTAATTCATCTATCAGGTTGAAATTCTGAAATATAAAGCCTATATTTTGCTTTCTGATGATTGATTTTTTCTTTTCGCCAACATTCAATGTTTCTACATCAGCAAATTTGTAAGAGCCTGTGGAAGCATCATCCAGCAGTCCCAAAATATTAAGAAAAGTAGATTTTCCACATCCTGAAGGCCCCATAATCGCTACAAATTCCCCTTCTTTGATATGAAGGCTCACATTATTTAAAGCATTGGTTTGTACGTCTTCCGTTTTATAGATTTTTGATAGGTTTTGAATATTTATCATGATGGTATATTTTTTAGTTTGTTGATTAATTATTATTTCCAGTTTTTAATGGTGTAATTCAAAGTTTTGTTTTGATCTAGGGACAAAGAAACGTCTTTACCTTCTTCAATACCGTCAATAATCCCTTCGGTTTGCCAGCTTCCTTTCGTAAATTTGAATCTCAGATCAGGATATGTTGTGAAAGTAATTTGTCTTGTTGTTTCACTGATTTTATTCAGTTTTATTTTCTGTGGATTCCAACTTCCAATAGCTGACTGATTTCCCGTAATATAAACATCGCCACTGTTTTCAGGCACCGTAAGTTTTACAGTAATTTCATATTTTTCAATAGGTAAATTCAGTTTCATTCTTACTTTTTCTACATTGGTTTCATCTAAAACAGTGAGTAACTCAGGAACAAAATCTTTAATGGTTTTATATTTTTTTCGGTTGTTTTCATACTCCGTCATTTTCTTTTCAAACTCAGGAATAAGAACAAAATGATTATCTTTAATATGTTGCTTTCTTAAATTTTCCGCTAACTTGTGATTGCCGTCAGCAAGAGCAATTCGAATCTCGCCCGTTCTTACAATATGCTCGGCAACACAAGACGGCCAATAAGAATATCCCTGTCCATCCATCTTATCGATCAATGCTTCAGACATCAGATTGTTAGTTTGATTTATTTTATTTTCATATTGACCTAAATGCTGATTCACAAATGAATGTCCAAATTCGTGAGTAATAAGAAAATTGATAGTTTCGGGATGATTAAATCCAAATTCTTTATAGTCTTTGATATTATTTTCTTTTTTTAACGGAACATAGGCACTGCTGATCATGTTGGCAATTTGTCCTTGTTCAGATTTAAACATCGGGCCGTTCCCATGCCAGAAGACTTCGCTGTAAGGCAATACATCAAACGGATTGATATAAAATTTATAAGCGAGAAACTTTTCACCATAATATTTTTCCATTTTTGACATATACGAATCGGGAATATTATTTCGGACTTCTTTTTTTGCGCCTTCTAAAAATTCACCTTGATCTTTAAAGAATTTCTCTAAATTTCTTTCAATATAAAAAAGCCTTAACTGTTCCGCAAACTTTTCGACGGCAGCCCTTTTAGCAGGATCTTTTTCTTCAATGGCATACGCATAGCCTTTTGCTGGAAAAATATTGTGTTTTAATAATACCTGATACGAAAGATCCTGCTGTTGACCAGCCACTTTCAGATAATCCTGCATATCTTTTATCATCTTGGAATTATCATATTTTTCCATTTCTTTATTCGCCAAATCGGCCAATGGAAGATAACTTATATCCGTCTTTCCATCGATATAAAAAAGTCGTCCTTGCTCCTTAGCTACCAAGTATTCCACAATAGAATAGGTCGCAATATTGGGACTGAATTCTACATCTACTTTTACTGACTGAGATTTGAGATCAGCAGCCATCAGATACAGAATAAGTATTAATATACTTTTATATTTCATCATTTAATCTTAGTTTTTATAGTTTCAGTTTATTTTTTAATTTCCAGGATTTCGTATTTCTTGAGTTCAGAATAATCTGAAGTAATCACGGTTTCTCCTGCTTTCAACCCCGAAACGACTTCGTAAGATAACGGATTTTCCCTTCCCAGCGCAACCGTTCTTTTTTCAGCCTTATTCCCTTTTACTACAAATATCCACTTTCCGCCAGTATCTTTATAAAAATTACCTTTAGAAACCATTAGACTTTGAGTATCGGCAGATAGTTTCAGTTTTACGCCAAAAGTCATCCCTATTTTTAAGTTTTCCGCTTTGGCATCCGTGAAATTCAATTCTACAGAAAACTGTCCGTCTTTTACTTCAGGAAGAATTTTAGTAATAATCACTTCATATTGCTTTCCATTGTTTTCCAAACTGCCTTTAATTCCCGTTTGAAGTTTATTAATATAATATTCATCTACTTTTGCAACCAGCTTATATCCATCCATCAAATCAATTTTTCCAATACTTTGCCCCGTCGTAAGATTTTCTCCAATCGAGACAGTAAAAGAAGAAAGCCTTCCCGAAGCAGGTGACATAATCAGGAAATTATTTTTATTGGAACGCAAAATCTGCATACTTTTTTCCATTTGAGCAATTGACGAATTTACCGCGGAGATCTGAGAAGCTCTGGATTTTTTTTCATTAGAAGCACCATTTTCAACGATGGATTTTCTCTGTTTTTGATAATTAAGATTTTGCAAACTTATATCATAATCTGTCTTTTTACCGATTTCGGCATCGTAAAGACGTTTTTGCAAATTGAAGCTTTGCAAGGCTGTATTATAATCATTCTGAGCCTGTAATAATTCTTTATCCTGGGCAAATTCCTGATTTTTCAGTTCCAAAAGAGAGCTTCTCATCTGGCTGATCTGCTGCATAATTCCCGTTTCCTGATTTAGATAATTAAATTCCGTATTCGGATTATAAACCTGCGCAATAGGTTGCCCTTTCGTCAAAATTTGTCCGTCTTCCGCAAAAATTGCTTTAATGGCGCCACCTTCCAGTACATTTACCAACGAAGAATTTAATGATTGCGTTTGCGCTGTCACCATCAGCATATCTTCAAATTTCCCTCGTGTAACTTCATCAGTCTGAATATCTTCCGCTGAAACATTATACGTTTTTTTTTGTTCCATAAAGTAAATACTGAAGACAGATAATCCTGCCACAACCACTACTCCTCCTAAAACAAATTTTAATTTAGATTTCTTTTTTACTATTTTCGTATCCATATTAAAGATAACTCGTTTGCTTACAATTAATTACACAATACAAATACCAAAGAATTATAATTTTGTAATTCATTGAAAATCTGAAACAAGGCTTTTTGATTAACTTTAGAAACTGTTCATTTCCGAACACTTTTTGTGCGAAAACGGACACTTTTAACTTAAACTGAAAAAGAGTTTTGATTTAATTAAATAAAAAACAAATAATGCGTAAAAAAGAAGCTCATATTTTAATAGTCGACGATGATGAAGATATTTTATTTTCAGCAAGAGTTTGGCTAAAAAAATTCTTTTCACAGGTAAGCTGTCTCAGTCAGCCCACGAAAATTTTGAAATTTTTAACTGAAAATCAGATTGATGCAGTGGTTTTAGACATGAATTTCCGAAAAGGATTTGAAAACGGACAAGACGGATTGTATTGGATGAACGAAATAAAAACCCTTGAACCCCAGCTTCCTATCATCTTAATGACCGCTTATGGCGAAGTTGAGCTTGCGGTGGAAGCCTTAAAAAACGGAGCTTCAGATTTTATCTTAAAACCCTGGAATAACGAAAAATTATACGCTTCGGTAAATTTAGCTGTTGATATTTCCCGAAAAAATAAAAAACTAAGCCAGTGGGAAAATATCAATCAAAAAAGTAATCAATATCAGTTAGACACTCACTCCGTAAAAATGCGGGATATTTTAGACCAAATTGAAAAAGTAGCGCCTACCGATGCAAATGTTTTACTTTTAGGCGAAAACGGAACCGGAAAATATGTATTGGCAGAATCAATTCATGAACAATCAGACAGAAAAAGTGAGCCCTTTGTTCATATTGATTTAGGTAGTATTTCAGAAAATCTTTTTGAAGCCGAGCTATTCGGTTATAAAAAAGGAGCCTTTACAGATGCGCATCAGGATTATGCCGGAAAGATTGAAAATGCCCAAAACGGAACCGTTTTTTTAGATGAAATAGGAAATCTTCCGTTGCAGCTTCAGACCAAACTTTTAAGTTTAATTCAGAATAAAAAACTTTCAAGAATTGGTGAAACAAAAGAAAGGCAACTGGATGTCCGCTTTATTTTTGCTACTAATGAAAACCTTAAAAAAGCCGTTGGAGACAACCGTTTTCGTCAGGATTTGTATTACAGAATCAATACCGTTGAAATTCAGATTCCGGCTTTGAGAGAGAGAACAGAAGATATTGATCTTTTGTCACAATATTTTTTGAACCGATACAAACAAAAATATCATAAACCAAATTTAGAATTAGACGAAAATTTATTAACTAAGCTTAAAAATTATCCTTGGCCGGGAAATATTCGTGAATTGGATCATTGTCTAGAAAGAAGTGTAATTTTATCCAACTCAACTGATCTTCAGTTGTTGATGCCTCAGCATGAAGAACAAGAAAACACCATTATTAACCTGAATATTGAGGAAATGGAAGAAGTTTTAATAAAAAAAGCTTTAAAAAAGCACCGAGGAAATATTTCGTCAGCCGCTGAAGATTTGGGGCTTTCGAGAGCTGCGCTGTACAGAAGAATGGAAAAATTCGGTCTATAATTCAAATAAAATTTTGAAATTGAATGAATAAAAATAATTATATCTGGTTGATTTACATTTTACTTTCCATTATAAGCGGAATGTTTTGCTATCACTTTTTTATTGAAGGAAAATGGATTAACGTGATTCTTTTCACTTTGATGATTGCTGTATTTTTATTTCTAGCTAATTCAGCATTTTTAAGTCAAATTTCAAAAACAGAGAAAATTATTTTATCAATTCTCAGAAAAGATTTTTCATTATTTCCTAAAGAAGACGGTACAGAATTAACGAACAGCAGCGTAAAGTTGTATTATCAAAGTAAAAATGAGCATCTATCGTTGTCATCTTATAAGCTTCTTTATGAAAGTATTTTAGACCAACTGGAAATTGGATTAATGATTTTGTCTGAAAAAGATACGGGATGGAATGTTTTTTATGTAAATCCTACTTTTCTTGAAATTTTGCAGATTCCAAAATATAATTCGTGGAATTTATATGAAAATAAAATCCCTGAGTTTTATCAATTGATAAAAGAAACAAATTATGAAAGTTTACAGGATTTTTTTGATATTTCAATTCGTCAGAACACCAAACAATCTTTCTCTTTGAGGACAAAACAAGTTAAAAATGTTCAGCACAGCTTTTATATTATTAGTTTAGAATCTGTTCAGAAAATTATTGAACAAAAAGAAAAACTGGCGTGGAATAACCTAATGAAAGTGATTTCCCATGAATTATTAAATACCTTAACTCCGGTAAACAGCCTGATTCAGAATTTAGAATATATCAGCAATCAGGAGGTCGTAGATAAAGACGATCAACAGGAAATGAAGGAGAGCCTGGCGATTATCAATTCGAAATCCAAACAACTACTGAATTTCGTTAATAATTACCGGCAGGTTGCCGAACTTCCAAAACCTTCACTGGCAAACGTTTCCCTGAAAAGAATAACAGAAAATGCAATCGCTTTTCTTAGGCAGGAATTTGAAAAGAATAAAATTAAGGTTATTACTGATTTAGATGAACAATTTATTTCAGCAGATCAGAAAATGATTGAACGTTGTGTCATCAATCTTTTTCTGAATGCTATTTTTGCAGTGAATGAAAAAGAGGAAAAAATCATTACAATCAGCATTAAACAAAAAAATAACCGCGTCGTTTTAAGCATTTCTGACAATGGATCAGGAATAACAGATGAAATAAAAGATAAAATTTTTCTTCCATTTTTTACCACCAGAAATAACGGTTCCGGAATTGGGTTAACGCTTTCAAAAAGTATTATGGAAGCCCACAAAGGTTACCTGAATTATCAGAGTCTTGATGAAGGAAGCTGTTTTGAGATGTGGTTTTTGAGGTAGAAAACGATAAAATTAGTTAATATTTACATCATAGCTACCTCACTCCAGATATGGTGCTGAATAATGTAAGGAGAAATGTAGGGCATAATTTTATTGATAATGATTTGTTGATCTTCTACCCTTATAAATGTTTCGTTAAATTTCCATTACGTCTATTATCTGCCTATTCTGTTTGCTTTGTTGTTTAAAAAGAGATTTGCACATTTTTCAGAATAATCAGAAACTATTTTTTCCTCGAAATTTTCGAAAAAAGTTTTAGGGAAAATCATTTTTGCTTTAATTGTAGGAATCTTTATCAGTTTTTCTCTTCTTAAGTCATAATAATTCCAATTTCCGATGTAGTTCCCTGTTAATAAATTAACACTTGATTCACCGCTTCCGTCATTATTTGCAGGACCAAATTCATATCTACTCATCCCAATAAGTTGTATTTTCTTCTCAAATTTATTGTATCTAAACTGATAAGCATATCCGGCTCCCATCCAATCAATATCAAGTTCAAATCCATTTTTAGTAGCTCTTATTCTTCCTTGTCCATCCAAAGATTCTATTTCTCCGCTATAAATTTTTTTAAATTTTTTCGTAGAGAGGTGCGCAACTAATTTCAAATTTTCAGCATCAATAGAGATTGTATCTTTAATCCCATCTGCCTCTATATCTTGGATAATTTTTGCCTGGGCTGTAAATGAGTTTGTTATTAACAGTATAAATAGTATTATAAAATTATTTGTCATTTTTTTAATTATAGAAATCAATTTGTCATCTTAATGTATTTATCAGAGATTGATATCATTGATAAATGATTATAATAAAAAGTAAAATTTAGATATGCTTTTTTATTTCCTCTGTATAATAAAATAGTATATCCAACGGCATTTTCTTTTGGAACACTAGGCAGTGTTGATGGAGATCTATATGAAATTGGAAATATTTTTCTGAAAGCTTCAATAGTTGTGGAATAAGAAAAAGTTTTTGTTTTGTATTTAATATAAAATTTTGTTTTTTCTAAATCCACAAAACTTACATAAGCAAGTTTTCCTTTTAAATAAATAGATGCACTATCATTACGTAAGATCTTATCAGGTCGAGTAAGAGAAAAGGGTATTTTTTCATATTGTACATCGTTGCTATTAGAAAGCTTGCCTGCATCTTTTTCAAAATCAATGATTTTTTCTCTTGAAAATATTAAAGAAAAATTGTTGACTTTAAAATCATTAATATCAGCTTTATCAAATTTACTCTGTGCGAAACAGAATGTCGAAATTTGAATGAGAATTAAAAATATAACATTTTTCACTTTTTAGAAATATTGGGATTTGTAATATTTTATTATTGTCTGCATAAAATATGTTTGGTCTCTAATTATTTTATTCTCTCGAAAACTCTTTGAGGAATTTTAGATTGGTCCTTACTTTGAGATTTCATTAACTCAATATATTTTTTATAATTTTTTTCTGCTAAGTCTTTGTTGTCTATTAGCCAATAGCTATCCGCTAAATTGAGATAGGTAACCACTCTTTTAGGAAATTTTTTAATAATTTCATTATAAATGTAAATGGCTTTAAAGTTTTCTTTATCATTTTGGGCTATGTAAAATGCAAAGTCATTATATTTATTGACATTATTTTCTGTCAGAGGTATATTTTTTAATAAAAGGTTTAGATCCTCAAGAGAAAAATTGAAATTATATTTTTTCAAATTTTTAGATGATTTCAGTTTTTCATATTCGTCATTAAAAATTTGGTTGCTTATTTTTCTGTTTTGTAAAGAGTCTTCTAAATACATTTTTTTATTTGCAGGATACTTTTGTCCATCAATTCCTAGTGAATATGGATGATATTTGATAGTAATTGTGGGCATTCGGTTTTCAAATTGAACTTCTGAATTTTCTTCTTTGTATAAGAGCCAGCTATTCACAGAAGAGATGTATTTAAAAAATAAAGTAGTGCTTACCTTTAATGATGCTCCTCTTTCTGCTCCTAAAATAATTTCGCCTTTCTTATTATTTGTATTGATAAAAAAAGTGCTTGTATCTTCATCGTAATCATCGAAAAAGCTATCAAAAGAAGGGATGTCTTTAGTGAATTTAAATTTCCCATTTTTATATAGATAAATTTTATTATTAGATTTTGTATCATATACTATATAATCTTTATTTGCATCATTATCTAGATAACCAATAATTTTATTTTGGCTATAACAAATTATTCCTAAAAATAAAATGAGAAGTGTTGATTGTATTTTCATTTAAGATTCTTTACTTCCACTTATATTCTTTATTTTTTGAATTCAAACAATCTTCAATTTTAATATAAATAGGGCATTGATGACAAATGAGATTTTTTTTATCATTAAAAAAATCAGAATATGAAATTTTACTTTTATATTCAATATTCAGATTTTTTGTACAAACTTCTGTTGCAGGAAATGAATTATAATCATCATCCTTCAATTTCTTTTTATGAATGCTGTTGAAATAAGATAATTGTTTTATGATAAATATTTTATTTTTCTTTCTTTGAAAATATAACCAGTCACTATTTCCGCTGGATGTGCTATTAAATTTTACAATTTTTAAGTTTGAATTTATATTTTTTATTTCAACGTCAATTTCATTTTCAAAATAAGTCTTATCTGAATTTTCTTCATCTTTTCCCATTTCAAAAACGGGTAATTTTATTAAAATTTTTTTATCAAATAACTTATATGAATCCCAATAATAACAATCTTTACAATCCTGGGTAACCTGTTCGTGAAGATTTCCAATTTTTTGATTTTCATTATAAACGGGAATTTGGGCATATAAAAGATTAACAATCAATATTAATAGTATAATTATTTGTTTATGCATTTTGTATCGTATTTAAAAAAATCTTTTGTCCATTTGGTAAAATTAATCCTCTCAGCTAATCCGTTGTCTCCTCCATTAATTGCTTTAGTTACTTTTTTTATAACTTCATCAGAAAAACCTTCATCCATTGCAATCAAGGTTTTTCGCTGCCGAATTGTGGAGTACCAGCCAGCCGAATTGAAAGAATGATAAAGATTTTGAGATAAACTTTTAGCGAATATCTTTAAGTTTTCATAAAAGTTTTGGTTTAGTCCTTTTTCTCTAGCACTGCTACTATTATTGATACATTCACCCACTCCTTCTTTTATTCTTCCTTCTTTATCTCTTTTACAAAACTTTTCATAAATAGAGGTAAAATTAGTCTTGTTTACATAATCATAATAACTTAAGTAATTAAAATCATGAGTAATTTGCTTCATACCTCTTCCCTGAAAAGGTACTCCTCCTTTATAATTACTTGGAACAGAAGATCTGCTTTCATAGGTATATCTAAAATATATTGTTTCTAAATACATCTGTCCAATAAAATGAATTTTCCTTTTGCAAGTATTTATTTCAAATTTTCTAAACATGGAATTCATCTGGTCAGTAAATGCCTTTACTTTTATCTTATTTATTTCATCAGTTAGCTTACCTGAAGATATTCTAATTGAAGATATATATTCAGGTCCCATATTGAAAAATACCTCTCTTTTAGATATCATTTTTTGTTTATCTCGGAGGTTGTAAATAATGTTTATGATTTCTTCAACCGT
>NZ_JALNUD010000012.1:0-172666 GCF_026540445.1 Chryseobacterium sp. GM_Chr_2 | reverse complement strand
GTCTTATTTGCCTTCTTATCCCGAACTCAGGTTACTTAATATTTTTTTAGGCTGAAAGATTTTATCTGCGATAAAATAAGGAAACATTTATTTTATGCCACGAATAAACGAATTTAAATATTGTTATTTTTCTGCAAAAAATCTGCGAGAAAACATTTTAAGCTTTGGCTAAAGCCTAATTGAAATATACATATGAATAAGGCGGACTAAAGTCCGCCTCTTTTGATAAGATCGTTATAATAGTAATAGTTTGTTTATCAATACTTGTTCCTGATAAGGATTCCGTTTTTAGATCTGTTTTAAAAATTCATCAACTTTTTCCGCACACTGCCTTCCTTCTGCAATAGCCCAAACAACAAGACTCTGCCCTTTTCTGGCATCTCCACAAGAAAAAATTTTGGTTTGATTAGTTTTGTATTCTTTATTGGTTCCTATTAAGTTTCCTTTAGGATCCAGATGAATGTCTAGCGCTTCTACAAGTCCGCGGTGCTCTACATGCGTATACCCCAAAGCGATAAATGCAATATCACAGTCGATCACAAATTCAGAATTAGGTTTCTCAGTGTATAAATCCCAAGTTCCTGAATCTTCATTTTTAGTCCATTCTGCTTCTACCAACCGAACCCCTTTCAGATTGCCCTCCTCATCTTTTATAAACTCTTTGGAATTGACAGACCATCTGCGATCGCAACCCTCTTCATGAGACGAAGTAATCTGCAACAAGGCAGGGTAATCCGGCCAGGGCATTGTTTTATCTCTTGTGGTGGGCTGCATAGGTTTATAATAAATTTGATAAATAACTTCGGCACCCTGACGATTGCTGTTTCCAATGCAATCGGATCCAGTATCTCCGCCGCCAATAACTACGACTTTCTTTCCTTTAACATCAATCTCTTCATCACTGAATGGAATTCCACTCACCTTTTTATTGCTTTGCTTAAGAAAATCCATGGCATAATAAATCCCTTTAGCATCGGAGTTAGGAATCCGCAGCTTTTTAGGAACCGTACTTCCCATTGCCAGAACTATCGCATCAAAACTTCGGTGAAGCTGTTCTGCAGAATAATTAATGCCTACATTAACGGAGGTTCTAAATTCCACACCTTCATTGCACATCCACTCAACACGACGCTGTACAATCGATTTATCCAATTTAAAATCAGGAATTCCGAATCGTAACAATCCTCCAATTTCCTCATCTTTCTCAAAAACAGTTACCGAATGTCCCGCCTGATTAAGTTGATAGGCTGCTGCCAATCCTGCCGGCCCTGAACCCACCACAGCTACTTTTTTCCCTGTTCTGAATTGCGGAATTTTTGGTTTGGCAAAACCTTGCTCAAAGGCAATTTCTACAATATTTTTTTCAATTTCCTCAATGGTGATAGGTTCACTATTAATTCCCAACACACATGCACTCTCACAGGGCGCCGGGCAAACGCGACCTGTAAATTCCGGAAAATTATTTGTCGCTATTAAAATATGATAGGCCTTTTCCCACTGTTTTTGATATACCGCATCATTAAATTCAGGAATTACATTTCCCAAGGGGCATCCATTCTGACAAAAAGGAATTCCACAGTCCATACACCGTGCAGCCTGACAATTCAGTTGCTCTTCCGAAGGTTTAACTACAAATTCTTCGAAATTCTTGATTCTTTCCTCCGTATTCAATTTAGAGGGAAGCGCTCTTTCGTATAATAAAAAACCATCTGTCTTTCCCATTATTTAACAACATTTGCATTACTTTCCATTACTTTTTTATAATCTCTGGGATATACTTTGGTAAAATATTTAAAAGCATTTTCCTGATCACTTAAAATATATTGAGCAACCTCGCTTCCCGTATTTTGAAGATGCTCACGAATTAATTCCGCAATTAAATCCTCATCTTCCTTCGTTATTTCCTCTAGATCTGCCATGTCCGGATTAAAATTGGCTTTCAGTTCACGATTAACATCCCATACAAAAGCAATTCCCCCACTCATTCCGGCTCCAAAATTCCTGCCTACACTTCCTAAAACGACGACTATGCCGCCCGTCATATATTCACAGCCATGATCTCCCACTCCTTCTACAACAGCCGTAGCGCCGGAATTTCTTACCGCAAAACGCTCTCCCGCCTTTCCGTTGATAAACACTTTTCCTGAAGTAGCTCCATACAAAGCCACATTCCCAATTATGGTATTTTCATGAGCTTTAAAAGCTGAATTTTTATCCGGAAAAACAGACAACTTCGCCCCGGAGAGACCTTTTCCGAAATAATCATTGGCATCGCCTTCCAATCGCATAGTGATTCCTTTGTTGCAAAACGCCCCGAAACTCTGCCCAGCAGTTCCTTTAAAACTGAACTGAAGCGAATCTTCTTCCATTCCTTCAGATTTATATTTTTTAGTCAGCTCATGCGAAAGAATTGTTCCTACAGCTCTGTCTGTATTTTTAATATCAAAGCCTGCTTTTACTTTAGCATTAGTTTCAATAGCATCTTTAGCAACTTCCAACATATTCCACGAAATAGAAGATTCCCAATCTTTCTCCTGATCTTCCGACTTAATAATCGGCAGATCTGTCTCTATTTTCTGTAGAAGCCTGCTTAAATCTATATGTTGATGTTTCCAAAATTTAACCTCAGATTTTTGCTCAAGACATTGAGATTGCCCCACCATTTCATCCACCGTTCTGAATCCAAGATCAGCCATAAGCTCGCGCACTTCCATTGCTAAGAAATTAAAATAGCTCACCAAATGCTCTGCTTTGCCTTTAAAGTTTTTCCTTAATTCTTCATTTTGAGTAGCAATTCCTACAGGGCAGGTATTCAAATGGCATTTTCTCATCAGGATACATCCTTCAACAATAAGTGCAGAGGTAGAAATCCCCCACTCTTCCGCGCCAAGCAATGTAGCAATTACAAGATCTCTTCCCGTTTTAATCTGCCCGTCTGCCTGAATGGTCACTCTCTGTCTGAGTTTATTTTTGATCAATGTCTGATGTACCTCCGATAGCCCAAGTTCCCAAGGTAATCCTGTATGCCTTATTGAGCCGAGTGGCGAAGCACCTGTTCCGCCGTCATAGCCAGAAATCAATATATGATCTGCTTTAGCTTTGGCAACGCCTGAGGAAATAGTTCCCACTCCGGCCTTTGAAACCAATTTTATTGAAATAGTCGCATGGCGGTTTGCATTTTTTAAATCGAAAATAAGCTGCGCCAGATCTTCTATAGAATAAATATCATGATGTGGCGGTGGCGAAATAAGCCCAACTCCCGGAGTGGAATGCCTAGTTTTCCCAATCCACTGATCTACTTTAAAACCAGGAAGCTGACCGCCTTCTCCCGGCTTTGCTCCTTGCGCCATTTTCACCTGAAGCTGCTCCGCCTCAGCCAAATATCTTGCTGTAACCCCAAATCTTCCTGAGGCAATCTGCTTAATGGCTGAACGTAGATTATCTCCGTTCTCATCAGGATGATATCGCACTTCATCTTCGCCACCTTCTCCGGTATTACTTTTTGCACCAATTCGATTCATAGCAATAGCCAATGCCGTGTGCGCTTCCCACGAAATAGACCCAAAAGACATGGCTCCGGTTGCAAATCGTTTTAAAATATTTTCAATGGGCTCTACCTCATCCAAAGAAATTGATTCTCTGATGTTTTTAAACTCCAACAACCCTCGCAGAACAGAAGCATTTTCCGTCTGTTGATTAACCAGTCTTGTGTATTTTTTAAAAATATCATAGTTATTATTCCATGTAGCCTGCTGCAACAAATGAACAGACTGAGGATTAAACTGATGATATTCACTATCCTTTCTCCATTGATAAATACCACCCGGTTCTAAAATAACCGATGTACTGTTCCCAAATGCCTCCTGATGTTTAATCAATGCTTCTTTGGCAATTTCATCAAATCCAATTCCTTCTATTCTCGATACGGCTCCGGTGAAGCATGTATTCACGACAATTCTGTTCAGTCCGATGATTTCAAAAATCTGAGCCCCGTGATACGACTGTAATGTAGAAATCCCCATTTTGGAAAATATCTTCAAAAGACCTTCTCCGACTGCTTTTTTATAATTATCTTTTAACAGTTCTAAATCTTTTTCTTCTCCAAAAATACCTTCAAGAAACATTTTCCGAATACTTGCCAATGCCAGATAAGGATTGATAGCTGTTGCTCCAAAGCCAAGCAATGCGGCAAAATGATGAACTTCCCAAACATCTCCTACCTCCATCACCAAGCCTATTTTCCGGCGAATTCCTTTTCTGATTAAATGATGATGAACTGCCGAACAAGCTAGTAGTGAAGGAATTGCAGCATGTTGAGAATCCAGAGAACGATCGGATAAAATAATCACTTCAAAACCATCATCTACGGCATCTACAGCATATCTGCAAAGCCTGTCGATTGCTTTTTTTAAACTTCCGGTTTTACCATCGGCATTAAAGTATGTATAAATAGTCTTCGCCTGAAATTTTCCGGTATCTACACTTCTGAGCTTTTCTAACTGCTTATTATTAAGGATAGGACTTTCCAACATAATAGAATGTGCAAAACTTTTATCTTCCTGCAAGAGATTGCCGTTTCCGCCAATAATCGTTTTTAAAGACATCACCAATTTCTCACGAATGGGATCAATCGGAGGGTTGGTAACCTGAGCAAACAACTGCTTGAAATAAGAGCTAAGATGCTGTGGCTGCTCACTTAAAACGGCCAGCGGAACATCAAACCCCATCGATCCTATGGGCTCTTTTCCGTGCCCTGCCATTTCTTTAATTACCACTTCCAAGTCTTCCCGGGAATAACCAAATGCTTTCTGACATTTAAATATATCATCCGTTTCAAGTTTATTAAAGCGGATTTTAGGATTCGGAAGTTCTTCAATATTAATTTTCAATGTATCCAGCCATTCACGATAAGGCTGTGATGTACATATTTCTTTTTTTAACTGATCGTCACTTACAATTTCTCCTTTCTTGAGATCTACCAAAAACATTTTTCCGGGTTGCAGATGTCCTCTTTTTATAATCTTTTTGGGATCTACAGGCAAAGCTCCTGATTCTGAAGCCATCACCACCAAATCATCTAAAGTTATACAATATCTGGAAGGTCGAAGTCCGTTTCGATCTAATGTAGCTCCAATAATTTCTCCATCCGTAAAGGAAATAGAAGCCGGCCCATCCCAGGGCTCCATTAAGCAGGCATGAAATTCATAAAAATCTTTTTTATACTGCTCCATCTGCGCATTGCCGTCCCAAGCTTCAGGAACCAGCATCATCATGGTATGCGGAAGCGAGCGACCTGAGTGATACAGCAACTCCACCATATTATCGAGATAAGAGGAATCTGACTGTCCGGGTTTTATCAACGGAAGGATCATATCCATTTCCTGTGGTGTAAACAATGGGCTTGAAAACACTTTTTCTGAGGATTTAAGCCAGTTGAGGTTCCCCCAGATGGTATTAATTTCTCCATTATGAGCCAAGAATCTAAAGGGCTGCGCTAAGCTCCAGGTGGGTGAAGTATTGGTGGCAAAGCGGGAATGCACCATTCCAAAAGCGGAACGGATATTCGGATTGGTAAGATCTTTAAAATAATTTCTCACCTGAATACTTCTTAATTGCCCTTTATAAATAACTTTTTTACATGAAAAAGAGGCAATATAAAACCCAATAGGATCACCGTTTACCACATTTGTAGCCTGATGTGAAATATAATTTTTAAAAACAAAAAGCTTTCTTTCAAAATCTTTTTCGGTTTCTACATCAAAAGGTCTTTCTACAAAAAGCATTTCCATCACAGGCTCTACACTTTTTGCAAGATCTCCCAATTCTATATTACTTACAGGAACCGGGCGGTACCCTAAAATTTTAAGATTTAGCTTTTCTGCAGACTGAGAAATGATTTCTTTACATTCTTCCCTGATAAAATTGTTTTGAGGAAAAAACAGCATTCCGACTCCATAATATCCAGGTTCAGGTAAATCGATGCCATAATGCAGACCTTCGTCATATAAAAGCTCATGAGGAATCTGTATCTGAATACCGGCGCCATCACCTGTATTGCTTTCATACCCCGTGGCCCCCCGATGCTCCATATTTTCCAACATCGTAATTGCGTCGCTAATAATCTTGTATGATTTTACTCCTTTTATATTGGCTACAAAACCAACTCCACAAGAATCAAACTCAAATTCATTCTGATACAACCCATATCTTTCCTGAACATCTCCTTTCTTTTTTCTGTCTTTTCTCACCTCCATACATCAAATGTAATAAAAATAACAAATTAAAACAAATGATGAATTTAAAATAATTATAGATTATTTTTTTTAATTATAATTTATATTAATTCAAAATAAAGTATCAAAATAACAAAACAAAAAAAAAAAAAAAAAAAAAAAAAAAAAAATCACAGATGAAAATCTTAATGTATAAAGAGTATTTTAATTGATAAAAAACGATAAAATGTGACAAGTCATAAAAAAAGCGAACTTATTAAATTAATAAGTCCGCTTTTTTACGTTTATATTTTGTGCGCTTTACAACTACACCAATTTCATCAAAACATTTTCATCAATCTTCTCTACTTTCACCAAGTTATTCTTCGTTAAAGTTTTAGAAGCTTTGTCCCATTTTTTACCTGAAAGTTTAGATTGCTCTTTCACATCTGACAAAGCAATTTGTTCTCCTGATTTCAAAATTTCAAGGATCACTTTTTCATCGTCACCCAATTCAATTTGAGGAACCGCTTTTTCAGGCTTCATTTGAGGAAAGAACAACACTTCCTGAATCGATGCATTATTCGTTAAGAACATAATCAATCTATCCATCCCGATTCCCATTCCTGATGTTGGCGGCATTCCGTATTCCAGAGCTCTCAAGAAGTCTTCGTCAATAAATTGTCCTGCTTCATCATCTCCTTTTTCAGATAATTTTAATTGATCTTCGAAACGTTCTCTCTGATCAATCGGGTCATTAAGCTCAGAATAAGCATTCGCAATTTCTTTTCCGCAAACCATTAATTCAAAACGCTCTGTAAGACCTTCCTGACTTCTGTGTTTTTTGGTTAGAGGCGACATTTCTACCGGATAATCTGTAATGAAAGTAGGCTGAATGAAGTTTCCTTCACATTTTTCACCAAATATTTCATCTATTAATTTTCCTTTCCCCATTGTTTCGTTCACCTCAATTCCGATAGATTTAGCAAAATCAAACAATTCCTGCTCAGATTTTCCAGTAATATCAAAACCTGTATATTTTTGAATAGCTTCCGTCATTGAAACTCTCGCGTATGGCGCTTTGAAATCAATTTCCTGATCACCAAATTTTGCCTTTGTAGTTCCGTTTACTGCTATTGCACAATGTTCTATCATTTTTTCGGTGAAATCCATCATCCAATAATAGTCTTTGTAGGCCACATAGATTTCCATTACGGTAAATTCCGGATTGTGAGTTCTGTCCATCCCTTCATTTCTGAAGTTTTTTGAGAATTCATATACACCGTCAAAACCACCAACAATTAATCTTTTCAGATATAACTCATTAGCAATTCTCATATATAAAGGAATGTCTAAAGCGTTATGATGCGTAATGAAAGGTCTTGCTGCTGCTCCACCCGGAATTGCCTGCAAAACCGGAGTTTCAACTTCGATGTAGCCTGCATCATTGAAAAACTGACGCATTGCTGTATACATTTTTGTTCTTTTAACAAAAGTCTCTTTTACCTGAGGATTTACGATTAAATCTACATAACGTTGTCTGTATCTTAATTCAGGATCATTGAAAGCATCGTGTACTACTCCATTTTCATCAGTTCTCGGTTGTGGAAGTGGACGTAAAGATTTAGTTAAAAGCGTGAAGTTTTTCACCAAAACAGTCTTTTCACCCACCTGAGTTGTGAAAAGTTCACCTTCAACACCGATAATATCTCCTATATCTAAAAGGTGCTTGTAGACTTCATTATACAACGTTTTGTCTTCACCTGTACAGATCTCATCTCTGTTAAAATACACCTGAATTCTACCTGTAGAATCCTGCAACTCAGCAAAAGAAGCCTTTCCCTGAATTCTGCGGGACATCAATCTACCTGCGATCTTCACCTGTTTACTTTCTGTGAAGTTCTGTTTTATAGATTCTGTAGTGTCTGTAAGTGTGTACTCATCCGCAGGGAACGCATTAATCCCCATTTCAGTAAGCTTGTTAAGCTTTTCTCTTCTAATGATTTCTTGTTCTGATAATTGCATTGTATTTATTTAAAATAACGTGCAAAATTAGTGATTTTTGAATTGATGATCAACGACTTTTTTCAGAAATATAATTTATTTACCGAATGTTTTAATTTTCACCTTTAAATTCTCTATGAATTTATACCCAAATGTTTAAACTATGCCTAATCCCCTAGCCCCGATTGAAAGCGGCATCCTTTTTTGTTGCGGCTGGAGCGAAGCGGAAGCCGTAACAAAAAAGATACAGCGGAAAGCGGGATTAGCTTCAAAAAAAATCTAATTGATCTATTTACGTTTCGCTTCTGCAATAAATGTCCATGCTAACATTCTGCTGATTTTCTGCCCCTGAGCCATTTCGATAATCTTAACATCCTGCGTTTTTACTTTGGTTAAAAGCTTTTGAAGCCGTGGCAGATTATCTTTCTTAGAGACTAAACACGTAAACCAAAGAACCTGATTTTTAAACAAAACACTTTCCTGAATCATATTAGAGATAAAAGCGATTTCTCCACCTTCACACCATAATTCGGACTGCTGACCTCCGAAATTCAGATTGGGTTTTTGAATTTTTGATTTGTTTAAATTTTTCGTTTTTCTAAGATTTCCCTTTAAGGCAGCTTCTTCAGAATCATGAAAAGGAGGATTGCACATCGTGAAAGCAAATCGATCTTTAGCATCAATAATATTCTTAAAAATATAATCAGAATTTTTCTGTTTTTTCAACTGAATATCAGATTGTAAATCATCATTTTGATCTAAAATCTGCTTTGCATTTTGTAAAGAATCTTCATTAATATCCGTTCCCAGCATCTTCCAGCCATAAGAGCGATGCGCAATTAAAGGATACACCAAATTGGCACCCGTCCCAATATCTAAGCCTTGAACAGATGAACCTAAAGGAATTTGTTTTTGTTGATCCGCCAGCAAGTCAGCGATATAATGTACATAATCTGCTCTTCCGGGAATGGGCGGACAAAGATTGGCATCGGGAATATCCCAATTTTTAACATAGTAAAAATGTTGCAACAATGCCTTATTAAGAAGTTTTACCGCTTTTGGAATACTGAAATTAATGGTGATTGTTCCATATTTATTCTCAAAAACGTATTGTTTCAGTTCCGGCACACAAGAAATCAACAGATCAAAATCATACGGATTACGGTGCAGATTTCTCGCGTGCAGACTGGATTTTTCAGTAGTCATATTTTATTTTTTCTGACTCAGAATATATTCTACCATTTTTTTAGCATCTTCTTTAGACACTTGTGAATGAGGCTGCATAGGTACGCTTCCCCAATTTCCGCTTCCTCCTTCTATAATTTTTGAAGCCAGCATTTCAATATCTTTTTCAGAATATTTTTCTGCGATTTCCTTATAAGAAGGTCCTATCATTCTTTCACTCGGCGAGTGACAGCCTGAGCAATCCAATGTTCCGATAATCTGCTCTCCCGTAAGGTTACTTGGCGCAGGTGTAGAAACATCAGTTGCATCAGAAGAAGACTCTACCGATGAATTTTCTTTTTTAGAACAGGACATCATAAGCAAGCTTACAAGCCCTGTCACAAACAGTTTTTTCATTATTTTGCTGCTGCAGAATCTGTTTTAGGAGCTTCAGTTGCCGGTGCAGGCGTTGCAGCTGGTGTGTCAGCTTTTTTCGCTGTAGAATCTACTACTGTCGGAGCATCCGGTTCTGGTAACATCGTGTTGCTGTCCTGCAAATCGTGGTTTGGCTTTTTTGAACAGTTTACTACGAATAAACCTCCTACAAATGCTAATGCTAATACTTTTTTCATTGTTTTCTAATTTGGAAACAAAAATATAAAAAATAAACTTTTAAACTCATGATAAATATTATTTAAAAGTAAAAAGATAAAAGTAAAAAGAGCAAAGTAGATGAAGCCCTGATATCCGATATAACTTTTGTTTACAGCTTAATATTTTTATTATCCCTGTTAGATTATACAGTCTCATCAATTCTTAATTCAGCACTACTCTTTTTCGATCAACCCGCCGCTATTGAAAGTATATTTGAAATAAAAATCAAAGACTTTCTTACCTTATTTCTCTACGATCTGGCTCTTTTTACCTTTACCTTTTTACTTTATTTAATTCATTGATTAGTGATTTTTAATGAAAATTTTTATTTTTGTGCAATCGATTAATTAAATGATTAAAATGAAAAAAAAATTTATGCCTAAAAAGACTTTACTGAAAACAGTATTCATTACTTCCCTTTTAGTTGCAACACTTTCTTGCGACAATTCGTCTTCAGACGATCAATCTTCTGAGTATTCTGATAAAATAGAATCGGTTACTTTATTAAAAACGCAAAAATCGTGGGATGGCGCTTTGTATGATAAATATCCGGAGGGACAACCAGAAATTACTGTTTTAAAGATTTCAGTTCCACCCAATAAAGCGCTGGATTGGCACAAGCATCCGGTCATTAATGCAGCATATGTTGAAAAAGGTGAAATTCAGGTTGAAAGAAGAGACAACGGCGAAACACAATGGTTCCGACAAGGGCAAATTGTTCCGGAAATGTTAAACGTTCCTCATCGCGGTAAAACGGGAGAAAAAGGTGCAACTTTGATTGTTTTTTATAGCGGAACTCCCGATCTTCCCATCACAGAACTTGTTCTTTAATAAAAAAAGTAATTCTATTGAATTAAATATCAACTGTTTAAATACATGAATTTAATTTTAAGTTTGTTTATTTTCACTTTTTTTGTTTTGTGTATCAAAAAAATATTCTACATTTGTCCCATGTTAAATATGAACAACAATTTTTGGTGGTGGCACTCAAACTCTTCGTCGGGTCTGATGTTATTGTCATGTTGTAAATAGAACGCAACAGAGATACAATTAAAACAATATAATAAAGACTTTGACGGATGCCGTTGAAGTTTTTTTTTGTTTACCATAAATTTAAAATTAACCTTACATGTTCAATAAAAAAATAAAAATTAAAACGACCTCGAAAAAAACATTGGGTGATCTTCAGACTCCGATGAATATTTATTTGCAGGTTCGGGATAAATTCAGGGACACTATTCTTCTGGAAAGTTCTGATGCTAAGAATATTGATAATAATTTTTCGTTTATCGCCATCAATGCGGTTGCCGGAATTGAAATTAAAAATTTAAATGAATTTGAAATTAAGTTTCCGGGAGAAAACCCTGTAAAACAATTCATTATCGATCATAAAGTTTCGGATATTTTCGAGGATTTTTCAAAATGTTTTGAATGTGAAAAAGCCAGTGATTCGATTGAAGAAACAGCACAAAGTCTTTTTGGGTACACCAGTTTTGAAGCCGTTCAGTTTTTTGAAAATGTAAAATTTAAAGCACAAAGTCCTGAAGTTGAGATTCCGATTCTTCGTTACAGATTATATCAATATGTTATTGCAATCAACCATTATAATGATGAAATGCATATTATTGAAAACCAAATTCAGGGTGTAAAATCTGAGTTTCATTCATTAGAAAGTCTGATTAAAAATCAAAATACCATTATTTATCCTTTTGAAAAAAATGGTGAAGAAACTTCAAATATGACCGATGAAGAATATCTTGATCTGGTAGAAACTGCGCAAAAACATTGTATGCGAGGAGATGTGTTTCAGTTGGTATTAAGCAGAAGATTTGAACAGAAATTTAAAGGTGACGAGTTCAATGTATATCGAGCGTTGAGAAATATCAACCCTTCGCCGTATTTATTTTTCTTCGATTACGGAAATTACAAATTATTTGGTTCAAGCCCTGAAAGTCAATTAATTATTAAAGACAATAAGGCTATCATTCACCCTATCGCCGGAACTTTCAAAAGAACAGGGAATTTTGATATTGATTTACAATCTATTGAAGCCTTAAAAAGTGATCCTAAAGAAAATGCAGAGCACACGATGCTCGTTGATTTGGCGAGAAATGACTTAGGAAAATTAGGTAAAAATATCACGGTCACAAAATTAAAGGAAATCCAACTTTTCTCTCACGTCATCCACATGGTAAGCGAAGTTACCGCCGATTTAACGGAAAAAACAAATCCGTTTGAAATGGTTGCAACTACCTTTCCACAGGGAACTTTAAGCGGTGCTCCTAAGCATAAAGCATTACAATTAATCAATAAATATGAAAAAGATTCCCGCGGTTATTATGGTGGCTGCATCGGAATGCTTGGTCTAAATGGAACTTGCAATCAAGCCATTATGATCCGAACTTTTTTAAGCAAAAACAATACTTTATATTATCAGGCAGGCGCAGGATTGGTGGCAAAATCAAGCCCTGAAAGTGAATTGCAGGAAGTAAATAATAAGCTGAATGCTCTGAAAAAAGCTGTTGAAAAGGCGGAAAAATTGGTTGAAAATTAATTAAAAAAGAGAAAAATGAACAATACAATAGAAAGTACAAACTCTGAAACTAAAGTCCTTGTCTTCGACAATTACGATAGCTTTACTTATAATTTAGTTCAGATTATTGAACGAATTTTGGGGTCAAAAGTTGATGTGGTTAGAAATGATCAAATTACGCTGGAGGAAATTGGTAAATACGATAAAATCATTCTTTCGCCAGGTCCGGGAATTCCCGAAGAAGCTGGTATTTTGTTGGAGTTAATTAAAGAATATGCTTCTACGAAAAGTATTTTGGGTGTTTGCCTAGGTCAACAGGCCATTGCAGAAGCTTTTGGCGGAAGCTTAATTAATCTTTCGGAAATTTTTCATGGTGTTGCAACTTCGGCTGATTTGGTTAAAAATGATACTAAGCTTTTCAAAAATCTTTCAAGCGGTTTGGAAGTCGGAAGATATCACAGTTGGGCAGTGAATCCGGAAAATTTCCCTGATGAACTAGAAATTACGGCAGTAGATAAAGACGGAATGATCATGGCATTGCAGCATAAAGAATATGATGTGCATGGTGTTCAGTTTCATCCTGAAAGTATTTTAACTCCGGACGGAGAGGTAATCATTAAAAATTTCCTTCTCAATTGAAAACATTAGAAATTCCTTCCACCCAAAAATTTCCAAAAATGAAAGAAATACTGCAATATTTATTTAATCATCACACTTTGTCGAAATCTGAGGCAAAAGCTATTATGATTGAAATTGCTCAAAATAAATTTAATGCGACAGAAGTTACTGCCTTTATTTCCGTTTTTCTAATGCGAAATATCACGCTGAAAGAACTTGAAGGTTTCCGTGAAGCACTGCTGCAAATGGCGGTTCCGGTAACTTTAGATACAAGTGATGCAATTGATATTGTCGGAACGGGCGGCGACGGAAAAAATACGATCAATATTTCAACATTGGCAAGTTTTGTAGTGGCGGGAACCGGACAAAAAGTAACAAAACATGGCAACTACGGAGCTTCTACGACCACAGGTGCTTCTAATGTTTTGGAAGAATTAGGCTATGAATTTAAAAATGATTCCGCCAGATTGCAGGAAGATCTGGAAAAGGCAAATATTTGTTTTTTACATGCACCGTACTTCCATCCTGCCCTTCAATCAGTTGGTTTGCTGAGAAAATCGTTGGGATTGAGAACTTTTTTCAATCTTTTGGGACCTTTGGTAAATCCTGCAAAACCACAGTATTCAATGATTGGAGTTTATAATCTGGAAATAGCCAGACTTTATCAATACCTGCTCCAAAAAGATGACAAAGAATTTATTTTGGTTCATGGAATGGATGGCTATGATGAAATCAGCCTGACGCAGGATAGTAAAATTATTACGAAAAATGGGGACGAAATTTATTCGGCAGAAGATTTGGGATTTGAATCGGTAACCGCAGAAAGTATTCAGGCCGGAAAAACCACTCAGGAAACGGCACAGATTTTTAGAAATGTTTTGAACGGAAAAGGAACAGAATCACAGAATTCAGTGGTTTTAGCAAATGCTTCGGTTGCGCTTTATCATACCCATAAATTTGGAAATTATGATGATTGTCTTTTGTTGGCACAGGAAAGTTTGTTTGGCGGGAAAGCATTGAAATGTCTTGAAGCAATTAGTGAATAATTAAAAATAAAACACAAATGAATAAAGTACTCGTATTTTTAGTTTTTTCTTTTTCATTACAAAATTGTAAAGATAAACCCGCTGAGAAAAAAATAATTCCGGTTGTAAAAACTCAGGAAAAAATTATTGAACTTCCAAAAGCCGAAAGCGAAAAAATAATAGAGATCATTAAAAATGGAGATGTTAAAGGTGTTCAAGATGCACTCAACAAAGGAATCGATGTAAATTCCCGATTTGATGGATTTTTTAGAGGAGGAAGACAAAAAAATGTAACTGATACTTCCAATAAAGAATGGACAATGCTGATGGTAGCAACTTTTTATAATCAAATAAAAATCGCAGAATTGCTGCTCGACAACAATGCGGAGATTAATCTTCAAAATAAAGCTGGTCATACTTCATTTTTTCTAGCTTGTGCTAATAGAAACGAGGAAATGGCAAAATTTCTGCTGAACAACAATGCAAATGCTAAGATCGATAGTAAAGATTTAAATGGAACTTCTGCCTTGCAATGGGCTTTAGCTTATGAATGGAACGACGTTGCTAAAAAATTGTTAAATCTAAATGTAAACGTAAACAGCTCCAACAAAGAAACAGGAAGAAGCACACTTTTGGATGCATTGTACTCCGGAACTATTTCTCAAGAAATTATTTCAAAAATAATAGATAAAGGTGCTGATGTAAATTACACCAATCCAAAAGATGGAGAAAACGCTCTGATGTATGCCTGCAAAAGAGGTTTTACTGACATTGCAAAGAAGATTGTGAGCAAAGGCGGAAATATCAATGCGGTTTCTAAAGATGGTATAACTCCACTTTCCTGCGCCTCAAGCAATGAATTCTGCTCAACGGAGCTTATGGATTTTTTAATAAAAAAGGGAGCGAAAATAAATACTGAAAAATACGGAAAAACACCATTAATAGAAGCGGTTTCCTCCAACTGTATTGAAAAAGTAAAATACCTTGTGGAAAAGGGAGCGAATATAAACCAAAAGAGCGAAGGTTTCGGAGGTGTTTCTCCGCTAACGGAAGCATTATGGAAAACCAATTTCGAAATTACAAAATATCTTGTGGAAAATGGCGCAGACGTAAATATACAGAAAAACGATGGAGAAACAGCACTATTAGTGGCGGTTTGGAACGAAAAAAATCTCAAAGCAGTAGATTTCTTAATACAAAAAGGAGCTGATGTGAACCAAACCAACGACGATAAACAAACTCCTCTTTTAAAAGCTATTCAATACGATCTTTACGATATTGCAGTTTTACTGCTAAAAAATGGAGCCAGCACCGATGTTAAAGATTTTTATGGTCATACGATACAAAGTACATTAAAAGAAACGGTAGAACGAACAGGAAACAAAAAATGGCTTGGTTTAAAATTATAAAAACCTTAAAAAATAATGAAGTATGAATATTCTCGATAAAATTATAGCAAGAAAAAAAGAAGAAGTCACTTTTTCAAAATCCACGATTTCAATTGAGAAACTGAAAGATTCTGAATTTTTCGGAAGAAAAACTTTTTCATTAAAAGAAAGCATAAAAGACAAAAGTGGAATTATTGCCGAATTCAAAAGACAATCGCCTTCAAAAGGAATTATAAATGATAAAGCTTCACCTTTGGAAGTCACCTCAGCCTATGAAAAATTTGGAGCAAGCGGAATTTCTATCTTAACGGATAAAGATTTTTTTGGAGGAAGTTTTGGTGATATTTTAAATGTAAGAAATCACATCAATATTCCCATTCTGCGAAAAGATTTCATGATTGATGAATATCAGTTTTATGAGGCTAAAAGCATCGGCGCGGATGTTATTTTGTTAATTGCCGCATGCCTTTCTCCTCAACAGGTTCAGGAATTTACCGCTTTATCTCATGAACTTGGAATGGAAGTTTTATTGGAAATTCACACAGAAGAAGAATTGAAGCATTTTAACAAAAACATTGATTTAGTAGGCATTAACAATAGAAATTTAAAAGATTTTAAAGTTGATTTACAACATTCTGTTCAATTGAAAAATCAACTTCCAGATGATGTTCTTTCAGTGGCGGAAAGCGGAATTTACAGTATTGAAAATTTTCAATATTTAAAAGAAAAAGGATTTAATGGTTTCTTAATGGGTGAATATTTTATGAAAAATAATAATCCAGCGGGAGCTTTCGAAGAATTCATCTCAAATATTTAATAATCAAACGTCTAGAAGTGTAACAATGACTCACCAATCATCTACTAATCAGAACAAAACAAAACTGAAAGTTTGCGGTTTAACTCAATTAGACCAAATTCAAGAATTAATTTCTATGAATGTAAATTTTCTAGGTTTTATTTTTTATGAAAAATCGCCAAGATATGTTTTGAATCATTTGAGTTTAGAGGAAATCTCAAATATTGAGCATCAAGGAAAAGTGGGAGTTTTTGTTAATGAAAGTTTAGATCAAATTATTGAAACAGCCGAAAAAGCAAAATTGAATTTTATACAGTTACACGGCGATGAAGATAAAAATTTTATTATTGAATTAAGAAAAAAAATAAATATTGAAACCAGAATTATTAAGGTAATCAGAATAGGAAGTGAGAAGTCAGAAGTTAAAGGTAAGCTCCAGCAAAACATCAACTCTCAACCATCAACCATCAACTACCTCCTATTCGATACTGATTCAAAAGCATTCGGCGGCACAGGAAAACAATTTGACTGGAATATTCTGAATGAAATTGAAATTCCTCTACCCTATTTTTTAAGCGGCGGAATTTCAGAAGAAAATATAAATCAATTGAATATTTTAAATCAAAAACTTTTTGCTTTAGATATTAATTCAAAATTTGAAATTGAGCCCGGAATAAAAAATATAAAAACAATAAAAGTATTTAAAGATATGATATAAATGGGAGTCCTGAAAGGACGACTTAAAACAGAATCGGATACTAATCCGATTAAAAAAAACACAAATAAAATGTCACAATCATTAGTCAAAAACTACGTTCACATAGTTTTTAGTACAAAACAGAGAGAAGATTTCATTGAGGAAAAAATAGAGAAAGAACTGTTTTCTTATATTGCCGTATTATGCAAAGATCGTGACAGTAAAGCATTACAAATTGGAGGAACAGATAATCATATCCACATCCTTTGTTTGTTATCTAAAAAAATTGCTTTAATGAAACTGGTACAAGAAGTGAAAGCACATTCTTCAAAATGGATTAAAACAAAGGGAAAGAAATATGAAAATTTCTTTTGGCAAGATGGTTATGGTGCATTTTCCATCAATGAGGAGAATGTATATGCAGTAAAGAATTATATTAAAAATCAGAGAGAGCATCATCAAACTAAAAGTTATAAAGATGAACTGATAGAAATGCTGGAAAAACAAAAAATGAAATATGACGAAAGGTATTTATGGGATTGAAAATAATTCTATAATTTAAATTGGACTAGCATCCAATTCTGTTATAAGTCGTTCCTTCGGGACTTCCTTTGAAAACATGTAAATAAACACAAAAAACAACACACTTTGAAAAGATATTATTCGAAAAAATTAAAGCTTTTGAAAATCAAGCGGATGAACTTTGAATCTCTTGGAAAATCCGTTCATCAGGCTTTTTTTCCTATAAAGTTTAAAAATGAAAAGATTGAGAATTTACATACATTTATTTCTCAGAATGACAGCAATACAGAAAGTTGGTACATCGGTGGATTATTAAGTGATTTCATTGATATTATTAAAAATTTCAACAGAGAAGACATTCAGTATTTTTTTGAAACCATTCATCTTTGGGATAGTTATCATCTTGTCGTCATTGCCGATAAATTACTGGATAACAATGTAAAAGCTATTGTAAAATATGATTTCGGAATTGTTTACTGTAAGATTTTCTGCTTATATGAAAAGCTGGATTCTTACTTCCTAATAGACAATCTGGAAATTGCAGTAAATATGTATCAATCTAAACCAAATTTGACAATGTTAATTGATTTAACCGCTAAAATTCAATTATTATTTCAAAATAAACAGATTACAAAACAACAATTGGAATATAATATTTCATTCATAAATACATTACAAAATGAATTATAAAAATCCCGATGAACACGGATATTATGGAGAATTTGGAGGAGCTTTCATTCCCGAAATGCTCTACCCCAATGTAGAGGAATTACAGAAAAACTATCTTGAAATCATTGAATCGGAAGATTTTCAACAGGAATATCAGGATTTATTAAAAAATTACGTTGGCCGTGCCACACCTTTATATTTTGCAAAAAATTTAAGTCAGAAATACAATACTCAAATCTATCTGAAAAGAGAAGATCTGAATCACACGGGAGCGCATAAAATCAACAATGCACTCGGACAGGTTTTATTGGCAAAACGTCTCGGAAAAAGTAGAATTATTGCAGAAACCGGAGCCGGACAACATGGCGTAGCAACGGCAACAGCTTGTGCTTTATTAGGTCTTGAATGTATCGTTTACATGGGCGAAATTGATATTCAAAGACAAGCTCCGAACGTGGCAAGAATGAAAATGCTAGGCGCAGAAGTTATTGCAGCAACCTCAGGTTCAAAAACATTAAAAGATGCTGTAAATGAAGCGTTAAAAGACTGGATCAACAATCCTGTGACTACACATTATGTGATCGGAAGTGTAGTTGGGCCTCATCCTTTCCCGGATTTGGTAGCGAGGTTTCAGAGTATTATTTCACAAGAAATTAAAGAACAGCTTCAGGAGAAAATTGGTCGTTCCAACCCAGATTATGTTATCGCGTGTGTTGGTGGTGGAAGCAATGCTGCAGGCACTTTTTATCATTTCGTAAATGAAGAAAATGTAAAAATTATTGCCGCTGAAGCCGGAGGTTTTGGCGTAGATTCCGGAAAATCTGCAGCCACCACTTTTTTGGGAACGTTAGGCGTTTTGCATGGCAGTAAAAGCTTGGTCATGCAAACGGAAGATGGTCAGGTGATCGAGCCCCACTCTATTTCTGCTGGGTTGGACTATCCGGGAATCGGGCCATTTCACGCTAATTTATTTAAGGAAAAACGTGCAGAATTTTTCAGTATTAATGATGACGAAGCCTTACAATCTGCTTTTGAACTCACAAAACTCGAAGGTATTATTCCCGCGTTGGAAAGCTCTCACGCGTTGGCGGTTTTAGACAAAAAGAAATTTAATGAAGATGATGTCGTTGTAATCTGCTTAAGTGGTCGTGGCGATAAGGATATGGAAACGTATTTGAAACATCTTAATGATTAATTTTGTAAAAAACTATTAACAATTATGTTTGGGAAAACAATTAAAATATTTCTTATTGACGGAGAACCTAATGGAAGATTAACATGTGAACTTTCAAATTGGACAGGAAAAGCATTCAAAATTCCTAGAAATAAAATAAAAATTTCTGCTGATCGAACAGAATTGGAAAGTACAGGAATCTATATTCTTTTTGGAAAATCAACGGACAATAAAGATTTAGCTTATATTGGAGAAGGTGAAGAAATATATAAAAGAATCACTCAACATGTTTCTGGCAAAGACTTTTGGAATGAAGCCGTTATTTTTATAAGTAAAGATGAAAATCTAAATAAGGCTCACGTAAAATATTTAGAAAATAGACTTTATGAAACTGCTAAAAAGGTTAACAGATATAATTTAGATAATTCAAATATTCCAACCCGCTCAAGTATTTCAGAATCAGATAGAGCCGAAATGGAAGAATTTATTGAAAATATAAAATTATTGACTAATACATTGGGATATAAGATTTTTGAAGAATTGATTCATGAAAATCAAACAATTGAGGAACAAGTAAATAATACTTTTTATATTAAAGCTACAAGAGGAGCAAACGCTCAAGGGCAGATTACTAATGAAGGCTTTGTTGTTTTAAAAGACTCTGAAATTGCCGATTCCGTGACGAGTTCTTTAAATCAATCAATCATAAATTATAGACAAAGATTAATTGATGAGCAAAAAATTATAAATATTGATAATAAATTGATTTTCACGGAAGATTATTTATTTAGCAGTCCATCCACAGCTGCTGCAATAGTAATGGGTAGAAGCGCAAATGGACTAACGGAATGGAGATTGTCCGATGGAAGAATTTTAAAATCAATTGAAATTTAAATATGAAAAAACTAAACATATACTTTACGGCAGGAATTCCCCAACTGGAAGATACTGCTGATATTATAAAATTAATTCAGGATTCGGGAGCCGATATGATCGAAATCGGGATGCCGTACTCTGATCCTGTGGCAGATGGTCCGGTAATTTCTCAGGCTCACGAACTGGCTCTGAAAAACGGAATGACCATCTCCACATTATTTTCTCAATTAAAATCCATTAAAAACGAAATTAAAATTCCTTTGATTTTGATGGGTTACATTAATCCTGTTTTAAGTTTCGGATTTGAAAATTTCTGCAAAGAATGCTCTGAAAGTGGTATTTCGGGGCTCATCATTCCGGATTTACCGGCTATTGAATTCAAAAAAAATTATCAGAAAATTTTAGAAAAATATCACTTAAACTTTACATTTTTGGTTACGCCCGAAACTTCAGATGAAAGAATTTTGTATTTAGATTCATTAAGTTCAGGATTTTTATATGCGGTAAGTTCCTCATCTACAACAGGAAATAAAAATGCAGTTTTGAAAAATGAAGACTATCTTTCCAGATTAGCTTCTCTTCCCTTGAAAAATCCCGTGATGATTGGTTTCGGAATTAAATCAAAAGAAGATTTTGAAAATGTAACCGAAAAAGCAGACGGTGGTATCATCGGAACTGCCTTTGTGAATATTTTACTACAAAATAGAGATTGGAAAACAAAAGCCATAGATTTTGTCCATTCCATAAAAGGGTAAAAATCACTAAATTTGTCTATTCAAAAAATGGTATGAACACAATTCAAAATAAAGTAGTAGAATTTGAAGATTTAGGCGTAAAAGAATATCAGCCCGCTTGGGATTATCAGGAAAAACTGATGAAAGATATTATTGATACCAAAATTAAAAACCGAGATTTACCTGCTAAACAACATAGTATAACTCCGAATCATTTTCTATTAGTAGAGCATCCTCATGTATATACGTTGGGAAAAAGCGGACATGAAGAAAATATGTTAGCCGGAATTGACAAATTAAAGGAAATCGATGCCACCTTTGTAAAAGTAAATCGTGGTGGCGATATCACCTATCATGGTTACGGACAAATCGTTGGTTATCCTGTTCTAGACCTTGAAAATTTCTTCACCGACATTCATAAATATATGAGAAATCTTGAAGAAGTAATCATCAGAACCATCGCAGAATATGGTTTGAAAGGTGAACGTTCGGAAGGCGAAACAGGCGTTTGGCTGGATGTCGGAAAACCGTATGCCAGAAAAATCTGTGCAATGGGTGTAAAGGCTTCCCGTTGGGTTACGTTACACGGTTTTGCCTTGAATGTAAATACAGATATGCGCTATTTTGAATACATTGTACCTTGCGGAATCAAAGATAAGCAGGTGACTTCTTTGAAAAGAGAGCTTGAAAGAGAACTCACGCCTGAAGAAATGGAAGATATTAAAGCAAAGATCAGAAAGCATTTTGTGGAAGTTTTTGAAGCAGAATTAAAATTCAAATAAAAATTTTACTAAACCATCAATTTTTTGATGGTTTAATTTTTATCATAAAGGCTTGTTAAACCCTTATTTTCATTAGCTAAATTTAATTTTTAATTCTATTTTTGGAATTCAAAAAATTAACCAAGATCCCAATGTTGACGAATTTCAAACTATTAACCTTTATATTATTATTTTCATTCTTCACGTCTTTCGCGCAGACGAATTATATTTTCGAAATAGACAGTTTAATCAGTGTCAAAGAACCCAGAATATTTAATGGAGTTGTATTAATCACTAAAAACGGAAAGCCGCAATATTCCAGGGCGCATGGTTTTAGAGATATTACTCATCAGAATCCTTTGCAACTTACCGATCAGTTCGAAATCATGTCGAATACCAAACAGATCACAGCGGTTTTACTATTGAAAGAAGTGGAAAAAGGAAAAGTAGATTTAAAATTTCCTATTAAAAGTTATTTACCAAATCTTACACAACCTTGGGCTGAAAAAGTGACTGTTCATCAACTCTTAAATCATACTCATGGACTTACAGATCTTGAAAAGCCTTTGATGTTCGAGCCCGGAACAGATTTTAAATACGGCAATCTTTCCAATATTCTACTAGGAAAAATCATTGAAAATGTATCAGGACAGTCCTATAAACAGCTGGCAACAGAACTTTTTAAGCAATTGGGAATGAAGGATACTTTCTGCTATTCTAAAGAAAATAAAGGGAGACTTGTTACGGGTCACATGGTTAATAATAATGTTTTCAGTACCGTCGACGAATCTTTTATCGATGATGAAAATCTTCCTGCAGATGGCGTGATAACTACCGCAAAAGATCTTTCGATCTGGAATGATCAGCTTCATAAGAATAAAATCCTCAACTTTAGCTCTTATCGTTTAATGACGACTCCATCAGTAATGTCACAACATGACGTTTTCGGAAAAGAAAAAATGGGTTACGGATATAATATAAGAATCGTTAATGATGAAAATGTTCAGTATTTCGGCCATACAGGACTTGGAGACGGTTTTGCATCGCTCAACATTTATATTCCTGAAAGCGATATAAGCATCATTGTTCTTGAAAACCAGATGAATGAAAACAGTGATTTATATTATTATTTTGAAACAGAGATTAAAAATATAATTCTGAAAAGCGATTTAATTAAAAAATAGATCATTTTATCAGACATAAAAATTTTAAAACTGCATTCATCCAATGCAGTTTTTTTTTATTATCTAATTAAATATCAATTATTTAAAATTTCATAAATATAAATTATAGATTTTTTCAAATGTTAAATTTCGGCAAATTAAATTGCACACAATATAATTGTTTGTACATTTGTACAGTTAATTCATTCAGACCTAATTCTGAATAATAATAAAGTTTAATTTTAAAATATATACAATGTCATTAATAGAAGATTTAAAATGGAGACACGCTGTAAAAGCTTATGACCCAACAAAAAAAGTATCAGAAGAAGATTTAAATACTATTTTAGAGGCAGCAAGATTGGCTCCTACTTCTTCAGGACTTCAACCTTTCAAAGTTATTGTGGTTGAAAATCAGGAATTGAAAGAAAAAATGGTTCAGGGTGCTTTGAATCCTGAAGTCATGAGAGATTCTTCACACGTTTTGGTTTTTGCAGCTTGGGACAGCTACTCCGATGAAAAAATCGATAAAGTATATGATCACCACACGGATGTAAGAGAATTGCCAAGAGGACGTTTCGGAAGTTATACCGATAAAATTAAGGAAATGTACAATGCACAAACTGCAGAAGAACATTTTGCCCACACGGCAAGACAAACTTATATTGCTTTAGGTTTTGCTTTAGCGCAAGCTGCTGAGTTGAAAATCGACAGTACTCCCGCAGAAGGTTTCAGTACTGCTGTGGTTGATGAAATTCTAGGATTAAACGAATTAGGTTTAAAAAGTGTAAGTTTGCTGTATCTTGGTTACAGAGACGAAGAAAAAGACTGGCTTTCTACCATGAAGAAAGTTCGAGTTCCGATGGAGGAATTCATCATTAAAAAATAATAAAGTCAACAGACTTTTCATTTTCAATCGTATGGAAAATTCAAAATCTTTAAAATTAGAAAATCAAATCTGCTTTCCGCTTTACGTGATTGCAAAGGAGATTACAGGGCTTTACCGTCCGTTTCTCGATGAGTTGGATATTACGTATCCTCAATATCTCGTGATGATGATCTTGTGGGAAAACGACGGACTGCCGGTGAGCAGCATCGGGGAAAAATTATACCTCGACAGCGGGACTTTAACGCCTCTTCTGAAAAGATTGGAAACCAAAGGATTTATCCAGCGAAAAAGAAAAAAAGAAGATGAAAGAGTGGTTGAAGTATTCATCACAGAATCCGGAAAAGGCCTTCAGCAAAAGGCTTGCGAAATTCCGGCGAAGATTCATAAAATTGTTGATGTTCAACCTCAAGACTGGATTGATTTAAAAGAAAGTGTCCAAAAAATATTAAGCAAAATAGAAAAATAAATGAAAACTTTATATAAAACAAAAGTAACAGCCAAAGGAGGTAGAAACGGTAACGTAAAAAGCGAAAACGGAATTCTTGATCTTGAAGTAAGAATGCCTAAAGCACTAGGCGGAGCAAATGATGATTTCACCAATCCTGAAATGCTTTTCGCAGCGGGATATTCTGCCTGTTTCGACAGCGCGTTGAACAGGGTGATCAGTTTAGCTAAAATAAAAACCGGAGAAACAACAGTGGCGGCGCAAGTAAGCATTGGCCAGTTGGAAAACGGAGGTTTTGGTCTGGCAGTGGAACTGGATGTGAATATTCCTGAAGTTTCTATTGAAGAAGCCCAGTCTTTAACGGAAAAAGCTCACGAAATCTGTCCGTATTCGAATGCGACAAGAAATAATATTGAAGTAAAACTTTCCGTGACAAACAACTAAATTTGTTTCATTCAAAATATCAAATCTGTTTCTGAGGAAGCAGATTTTTTTGTTTTAACAAAGGGATATTATAAAGAAATAATTATTTTTATGGAATCTTAATCGGCTATTAAAGTCTTATTTAAAAAACAGAATAACCTAAAAAATCAATATTAAACAATAAGGAATGAACGGAAAAACAATTTCAGAATTAACAGACGAAGAGCTACTGGACAAAAGAAAGAAAGCTAAAAACACCAATATTATAAGTGCTGTATTAATAGGCTTTTTTGTAGGAATTGCCGTCTTTAGTGCTGTTAAAAAAGGTCTCGGATTTTTCACATTTTTCCCATTGATTTTTGTATTCATGCTGATGCGAAATCAATCAGAAGCGAAAGAACTGGATAAAGAGATTAAAGCAAGAAATCTGAAATTTTAATTTTTTTAATCAACCTTTGAAATTGAAAAAACTTCTTTTCCTCACCATTGCGACTTTTACGTATCTACAACTTCACGCTCAAAAAACATACGTTTTTTTCGGTTCTTACAACTGGGATAAAGATTCAGAAGGAATTTATGTATATGAATTGGATACCATTAAAGGTAATCTTTCAAAAGTAACCTCCTACAAAGGCATTTCGAATCCATCTTATCTTACGCTATCTTCTGACGGAAAATATCTTTTTGCCTGTACAGAAAGTAAAACTCCAAATGGCGGAAGTGTGAGCAGTTTTGAATTTAATTCTGAAAAGAAAGCTTTAACCTTCATCAGCAAGCAAAAAAGTGGCGGCGAAAACCCGGTTTATCTGATGGCTCATCAAAATGGAAAATGGCTGGTAAACGGAAATTATACACAAGGTAGTGTTTCAGTATATCCTATCTCAGAAGGCGGAAAAATTCAACCTTATGTTCAGAATATCCAATATTCGGAAGGAAGTGTAAATCCTGCTCGACAGGAACGTTCGCACATCCACTCCACTGTTTTTTCTCCCAATTTCGACTATCTTTTTCTTCCGGATTTAGGAGCGGATAAAATTAGAATCTATCAATTTGAAAGTGAAACCCAACAGCCGTTGCAAGAAGCTGAAATACCTTTCACCAAAACAGCTCCGGGAAGCGGACCGAGGCATTTCACTTTTCATCCGAACGGAAAATTTGCCTATTCTATTGAAGAAATAGGCGGTGCGGTAAGCGTATATTCTTATGAAAGTGGAAAACTGAACAATTTACAGAGGATCTATACCCATTCGGAAAAATTTAAAGATAATTTTGAAAGTTCTGATGTTCATATTTCGCCTGACGGAAAGTTTTTATATGCTTCCAATCGTGGAAATGAAAATAATATTGCCATATTTTCTATTCAGAATGATGGAACTTTAAAAATAGTTGATTATCAATCGGTAAAAGGAAAACATCCCAGAACCTTCACTCTTGATCCTAGCGGAAAATTTTTGATTACAGCCAATACCGTTTCCAGCAATGTGACTGTATTTAAACGAAATACAGAAACCGGTTTGTTGAAAAAAGTTGGAAAAAAGATTAAAATTAAAAATGTGACTAATGTGCAGATGAAGAAATATTAACTCTTTTAATACATAATAAATTTTTACTTTAAACGTTACAGTTTTTCAATAACATTACACCATGAAACAAATCTTCAGCCTTATTTTAACATTCAGTTTAATTTTTTCGTATGCACAAGAATATTCTTTTGCAAAAAAATTTAATTATGGAAAAGTTATTCTTAAAGATGGATCTACATTGGAAGGCGAATTGAAATGGTTTCCGAGCCAAAATGACAACCTGAAGTTTAGAAAAAGCTCAACGGAAAGCACGGTAAAATATCAACCTACGGATGTTATTAGTTTTTCTTCTGATAATCTGAAATTTGTTCCTCTATATAATTTTAAAGCATACGCTGATAGCTATGCCTTAGTCGGCATTCTTACAACAATTAATGAAACCTTTGGAGAAGTTGTTTCTGAAGGGAAATTTAATATCTATTTTACCTTAATCACTGGATATAATGCAGTTTCCAGAACAATTGAAAGCTATCCTAATTTTGTATTTCAGGATTCTTCAGATCCCGAAAAAAAATTAGTTGCATATCCTTATATGATCCGAATGAAGGATAAAAAATACGAAAAAGCTAAAGAAAATTTATATATTTTCTTCAAAGATTATCCTGAAATTGTTGAAAAAATAAAAGCTTTCAAAAAAGAAAATGACTTTATAGAAATCATTAAAATGGTTGAAGAACTTAACAAATAATATTTTTTTAACAGAAAATAATTACCTCGTCACCGAATCGCTTTTCTTAAATGCATCTACTGGCTTATAAGAATCATTTTTCTCTTTTTCTTTTTTATCTGAGATTAAAATTCCGAAAAGATGATCGATTTCATGCTGAAAAATCACGGCAGTAAAGCCTTCTACGATCTCAGAATACTTTTGACCTTTTAGATCTACATATTCCAATTGAATCACTTTGCTTCGGTAAAACTGATCTCTAAAATCAGGAATCGACAAATCACCTTCCGGTCCCAAATTCTGTAACTCCGATTTCCAGACAATCACGGGATTAATAAAGTATTCCAACGGTTCTCCGGATTTATCAAAACGCTGAACCCAGATTATTTTCCTGTTGATTCCCACCTGTGGCGCGGCAATTCCTACTCCACCGTCTGTAGACAATAAAGAAAGCTGCATTCTTTTTACCAATGTCGCAATATTCGGATCTAAAGGATTGGCTTCTGTAGAAAGGCTTAACAACGTTTTATGCTGATGATCATCAGTCGTTTGAAATATCGGCAAAGCAGATTTTACATCACCTTGATTAATAATTGAAATCTCAGCTTGAGTTAATTGCTGAGCATGAATAAAACCAATGAAAAGAATAAATAAAAAGGATAATTTTCTCATTCTGATATAATGTATCACAAAGATAGCTAATACATTTATTTTTCATTACTTATAAAAACAAAAAAAGGAAGCTTTTGCTTCCTCCTTAGTGTCAAGTTACCATAAATAAATTCAAAACAATAGCGCTTTGGAATTCATATTTTTTCATCATTTGTGTTTTTCATTTGTGTTTTTACGTTTTGGTAATTTGCTGATACAAATGTAGCTACATTGAATTGTAAAAAACTTGAACTAGTTCAAAAAGTAATTTTTATTAAAAATATTTTTAATCATTTCTAAAATTTACATTAATCACATCAACCGTACAATTATTTATCTAAAATCTATATCCTATAAAAATAAAGAAAGGAAACTTTCGTCTCCTTTCTTCCCAATTTTACCCCTTATTAATTGTAAGAAAAAAACTCTTACCCTTTTTTTTTTCATCATTTGTGTATTTGTGTTTATTTTCGGTAAATTGTTGATACAAAGATAGCTTCATTGAAATAGAAAAAACTTGAACTAGTTCAAAAAACAATTTTTATCAAAAATATTTTACATTAAATAAAAAATTCAAGTTAAAATAATTCACTTGTAATTGATAAAAAATATTCATTATAAAAAATAAAAAAAGGAAGTACTAAGACTTCCTTCCTTTCAATTTTACCCCTTAAAATGTAAAGAATCAAACTTTACCGTGTTTCTTTGTTTTTTTTCATCATTTGTATTTTTGGCTTTCGGTAAATTGATGATGCAAATTTAGAAGCATTTCAGATGAAAAAGTTTGAACTAGTTCAAAAAAGTATCAATCATTATTTTTTTATGAGAAAAACTAACAAACAAAAAAAGGAAGTACAAAGACTTCCCCCCTCTTCTGATTTTACCCCTTTGTAAAATGTAAAAGATTAAATTCTATATTTTTTCATCATGAATACTTGTGCTTTGGTAAATTGCTGAGACAAATTTAGATGCATTTAAATTCAAAAAGTTTGAACTAGTTCAAAAAACATCATCCATTAAAAATTTAAACTATTTTTATTTATCATAAGGAATCAAACAAAAAAGGAAGCTTTCGCTTCCTCGGTTTACAATATTACCTTATTGTCGATGCACAGTTATGAATATGCTCTACATTTTTTTTAATTAAATTTATTTTTTTTCATTTTTTGTGTGTTTGCTTTGGTAAATTGTTGAAACAAAATTAGAAACAATAGACCTGAAAAAACTTGAACTAGTTCAAAAAAGCATAAAAATGTTATTTCAATTCACAAAAAAGGAGACCGAAGTCTCCAAAACAACAAATACCTATAATAACTGCACAATAATTGTGCTACGATACACTTTAAAATCAATACTTTCTTATCTGTCTGCTCTTATACTTACACGAATGTTTTGGTATTTTGTTGAAAACAAATCTAGAAAGATAGAGCTTGAAAAAAATTGAACTTATTCAAAAAACACACTTTTCTGCTAAATTTTAAATAAAAAAAAACGAGCGTTAACTCGTTTTATATTTTGTAAGATTTTGAAATTAAAAAGTCTTCGTCATATCACTCGGGATAATCAGATTAAAATCTGTTGGGACATACTCTTTTTCAGGAACTTTTAATTCAGGATTTTCAGATTCAAAAACAGAGATCACTGCCATTTTAAGATTTGGATTTTTCTGTTTGATATACCAATAAATTCCGCCAAATTCCTTACTGTGATAATTTCCGTTGTAATGAATAAACGTTTTTCCGGTTTGAAAGTTTTTCAAAATAGATTCCGCCATTGTGGCATCTTTCGTTGCCTGTGCAGAAATAAAATTCATAACCTTTGTTCCGTCTGCATGGTCGCCCATCATGGTTTTCATTTCAGGATAACCCGGTGTGTCCAATGTTACTTTAATCGGTAATTGCGCAATATAAGATTTATCTTTTTCACTTAAATTATTCAAAGATTCCAAGCCCTCTTTTGCCGTCTGAGAAGCATATCTTCTCGGAATATTGGTTGCAATGAAATTCAGCTTTTTACTTTTAGCAAAATCAACCAGCGGTTTGTAATCTGTTGCATAGTTATTCCATAAACGGGCAGAGTCTTTCAATGTTTTCGCATCAAATTTCCCGTTAAAATATTGATTTAATTGAGACTGATTATCTCTTTCAAACATTTCAGCACCCAAAATAAGCTGACCGTTTTTCTGAGCAAATAAAGCTTCTGTAATTTTCAACTGAAGCCAGTGATTGATTGAGCTATTATGATTTTCGCCAAAGAAAACCACATCGTAATCGGCCAATTCTTTGATCAATTTTTCAGTCTTTATTTCTTTTCCTTTTTTATCGTAAAACTGATAGGCTTTGAAGCTTTGTGCCTGTAATGAGCAAAAACCTGCTAATAATATCGCGATGAAAATGTTTTTCATATTTTTATTTTTTTTAGTTTCATATTTAATACTTAGCTGTCATTCTGAACGGAGCAAAGCATAGTGAAGAATCTCTAAAAATAAAATTGAGATTCTTCCTTCGTCAGAATGACAAACTAGACGCTGATAAATTTACATTTTTTACAATTTAACTTTTCCGCCTAATAAAAAAGCCGCCTTGAAAATTCCAAAACGGCCTTATAAAATCATCTAACTATTTATTTTTCCAATTCTGCTACAAGGTCTTTCCACTCTTGTAATTCAGGAATTCCAGGTTTTCTTTTTCCGAAGAACTGTGCGATGAAGTCACCCTCACTGTTAAATACTTCAATAGCCGTTACCTCTCCGTCTTCCGTTGGCTTTTTCACGATCCAAGCCTCATGAATTTTAGTTACATCAAGATGTAAATTGAAATCAGGATCCATTACATTGAACCACTGCTGGTGCCAAAGAACTTTCTTCACATTTCCTGTATGAATCTGAATAATTCCTCTGTTTCCAACGAAAATCATAATCGGAAGTTCTTTTTCAGAAGCATCTTCAAGAACATTTACTACTTTAGAATTATCAATTTTTTTGGTAAATCCTTCCGGAGCCAATCTCAGAGCCTGCGTTCTGCTCACTCCGAATTTTCTTGTCATCATGAAGAAATCGTGCGTATCTTTCAGTTCAGACCAAGCCTTTTGGAAGCCTTCCACATCAATATCAGCATCGGCTTTTTCAGGAGCTTTTGGAGCCACAGCTTCTAATTCTAATGTAGAATTTTGCTCATCAGCCTTAAATTTTTCAACAATCACATCAAAAGCAGCGTCGTTACTGTCTTTTGTTAAATAAATCTTGTGAAGTGCCAAACCGTCTTTTCCGAAGAACTGAAGACTTTTTTTATCACCTTCCACAACACCGAAAGCGAATTTCCAATGGTTTAAGAAGATTCTTAAATCGATATCTTCCCCTACAAAAAGCTGAGCGTGCGGGCTGCTGAAATCTCCGTTTAGATAAGTTCCTTTTCTCTCGTGAACGCACTCGTCGTTTCTCGTAAGAGCCATCACTTTACCTAACTGTTCAACTTCTGTTAAAATATTTTGAAATTCAGGTTTAAGAACGGTAACGCCCTCTCCTACGTTTGTTGCTAATAATTCTGCCTCACTTACTTCAAGTTGCGCAGCTGCATTTCTGATTCTCAAATGCGGATTTTCAGCTTTCAGAGCTTCCCATTTTTCCTTTAAATCGTTAACTAATGTGCTCATTATTTTATTTTTTTATGGTTAAAACTGTATAATTTCTTGTCATTGTTTCGTTTCCTGTTTTACTTTTTACCTCTTCTTCCTTTTCAGAAATTTTCATTCTTTTGAAATGACTTTTAGAAACGGTTTCTTCCATTTCATCAGTATTGTACAATGTAAAATCGAATTGGGTAAAAGGTAAAGTTTCCATGAAATCTCGTTGTCCGAACGTAAGAACAAAAGTTCCGTTGTCTTTCAACACTCTGTAAATTTCATTTAAATATTCAATCGGTTTCTCCCAAAAATACACGGTGTTTACAGTAAATATTTTATCGAAAATTTTATCTTCGAAAGGCAATTTAGATCCTTCATACAAAACAAAATCTGCCTGATTTTTAAACTCTTCATTTAATCTTTTGGCTTCGTTATGCATGGTTTCAGAAATATCAATCCCTGTATATTTCACGCTTTGAGCTTTGTTTAAAATACTTTTAACGTGAGCTGCATTTCCATGCCCGATTTCGAGAACTGTTTCGTCATCTTCAATTAAAAGTGTTTTAATGCTTTCCAGCGTCATCCCGATATTGGTGGCATTCATCATCTCGCCGATCTCAATTCCTTTTTCACCTTGAGGATTGGCTAAATTCTGAGCTAATATTTTTAAGTTTTCTTTGTCCATATTATCCAAAAATAATCATTGGGTTGCTTGTGATCGGATGGTCGCAAATGGTACACGGAAAATTATACGCATCACTGATGGTTTTTGCCGTAAAAACTTCCGTTGGTGTTCCGTAAGAAGCCACTCTTCCTGATTTCATCAATAAAATTTTATCTGCAAACTGTGCGGCAAGATTTAAATCATGCAAAACAACAATCGCCGAATTTTCTTTTTTGGTGAAATTTTTAATGATTTCTAATGCTTTGTATTGATGTTTAACATCCAAATTATTCAAAGGTTCATCCAAAAAAACAAGCTTATTGGTAATATCATTCTGCAACTGAGCCATTACTCTTGAAAGATGTACACGTTGTTTTTCACCTCCGGACAAAGTATTATACTCCCTGTCTTTTAAATGATAAACATCTGTCTCATACATCATATTATTCATGGCTTCATGGTCTTCCTGTCTTGGTTGTGCATCAAAATAAGGGTAGCGCCCCATCATCACGACATCTTTTACCTCAAGTGGAATATCATTGCTGTTGTGCTGGGAGAATTTAGCTTTATGTTTAGATAATTCAGCCACCTTCCAATCGCGGATATTTTTATCTTTAAATAAAATCTTCTGATCCGACTTTACTTCATTCGCCAAAACACTCAAAAGACTTGATTTTCCGGCGCCGTTGGGACCAACAATGGCTAAAAATTCACCATAGCCTAAAGTGACATCAACTTCATTCAGAATAAAAAAATCCTTGTGCTTATAACTGATCTGTTCTGCTTTAACCATTACATTGATTTTTTAAATTTCATTAAAATAGCAATGAAAATTGGAGCTCCCATCATAGCTGTTAAAATCCCGATCGGTAATTCGGAAGGCTGCACAATACTTCTACTGATAGTATCTGCCGCCAGTAATAAAACACTTCCCAATATGGCTGATAAAGGTAAAATATAGTTGTAATTTGATTTAAATAAAAGCCTTAAAATATAAGGAACAATTAATCCTACAAAGCCAATTGTACCGGAAAAAGCCACACAACTTCCCACCATTAATGATACGATAATGACGATTTGTTTTTTAAGCTTTTCAACATTAATTCCTAAATGCTGAGCATCTTTTTCACCCAACATCATGGCATTTAACGCCTTTCCTTTTCGCAAAAGAATGGAATACGAAAGTATTAAAATCACTGTCAAAATAATATTCTTCGTCCATGTGGCAGCGGCTAAACTTCCCATGTTCCAGAAGGTAAGATCTCGCAATTGTTCGTCTTTCGAAATATAAATCAGAAAACCTACGATGGAAAATCCAATAGCTGAAATAGCGACACCCGTTAAAAGCATCATCACCACATTGGTTTTGCCACCGCTTGTGGAAATTCTGTAGACCAATAGCATGGCTAAAAGCGAACCAATGAAAGCTGCAATCCCGACCAGCGAAAACTGTACTACTTCAGGAAGATATTCTCTGAAATATCCTCCTAAAACAATGGTAATGGCTGCCATTAATGTAGCTCCGGCGGTAAGCCCGATTAAATCTCCTGTTGCTAATGGATTTCTGAATAATCCCTGTAAGCTCGTTCCGGATACCGAAAGCATGCTTCCGATGAGAATTGCCATGATAATTCTGGCTGCTCTTACATCCCAAACTACATATTTATCACTCAACGACAACGTTGAATCTCCTTTCATTACTTTACCCAACACCTCAAACGCAGATTTACCACCAAAGTCGTAAACCCCTGTATTAAGAGACCATACTGCAAGAATGACAAGCAGTGTGGAACTCATTGTAATGTAAAAGTATAATTTACTTTGTGCTTTCAACTAATAATTTATTTAATCCTAAAACAGCCTCACCAAGTCTTGGTCCGAAACCGGAAACCAAACCTCCGTCCATTGCAATAATATTTTTATTTTTACCGGCATTGGTTTGAGAAACACCCGGCATTTTTAATGCTCCTTCGTTACCTCCCGCACTTTCCAGTCCGCTTGAGAAGAAGAATAAAACATCAGGATTTGCTTTTACCACAGCCTCAGGCGTTAACGGTTTGAAATCTTCAAAATCAGTTACGGCATTTTGACCACCTGCAAGACCGATCAATGCGTCCATTGGAGTTTTTGTTCCTGAAACCATCAGCATATTTCCTCTTGCATAGATGAATAATACTTTAGGTTTTTTAGCGATAGGCTGAACTTGTTTTAAATCAGCATCGATTTTATCCGTTAGTTTCTGATAATCTGTATTTCCGATCGCTTTTGCTACGTCGGCGATTAATTTTTTAGTTCCGTCAACCGTAAACTCTTGTTTAAAAGTCTCTGTCTTGATTCCTGAAGCTTTGATTTTACCCATCAATTCAGGGTTAATATCTTTATCTGAAACTAAAATCAATGTTGGATTAACTGACATGATCGGCTCGATTGTCATCGATCTCATGTGTCCTAAATTTTTAGCCGTTGTTTTTAAAGATTCAGGATAGGTGCTTGTAACATCGGTTGCTACGATTTCTTTTTCGTGACCTAAAGCGGCTACGATTTCCGTAATTCCTCCGTTTAACGTTACAATTTTATTATTTGATTTTGGTGTTTCAGAACTTACTTCTGTCGTAGTTTCAGTTTTAGCTCCGGTTTCTTTTTTACATGAATACACTGCAATAAGAACCGATGCTGCCAAAATGAATTTTTTCATGATATACTATTTGTTTGATTTTATAAAGGTTTGTATTCGAATTGAGGGAATCCTCTTTCTCCTGTATCACTTTTTGTAAGTCTCGTGAATCTTAATTTAAAGTAATACCCATCGGAATCTTTAATGACATAAAAACGATCTCCATATACTTCCAGTCCATTAGTACCTACAGGATTTCTCCAGTTTGCTCCAATTACTCTATGGTCATTATATATAAATTTAGATTGATCAATATCAGAAGATTTAAAATTATTATAAGCCTCAACTCCTGATCCCGAAGTAACCATCACTTCATATGCTCCAACTCCACCTACATTATTATTCGTAACAAAATCTGCGTAAATGTAACTTCCTGCTCCTGCAATAACATTGGTAAATACAGTAAAGCATAAATCCCACTTCTTCTTCTCAGGTTGAATAAATACTTCTTTATTATTTTTTAAGCTTACAAAATTATAGTTATATGTCACATTTTTAGCAACATTCAACTCTTGGTGTGTAGTAGAAGTAACCTCTGCATATTTTATTTTGTAGCCATCAGCAGATCTTACGATCTGTACTTTCATCCAACCTCTACTGTCTCCACCTGTAGAGACTGAACCAATTGGAACTGAACCTGTGTAAATCTCTTTACCCATATTTACCAAGTACACTGCATTTTCAGAATCATTTGCTTTAATTTCTTCTATAGCAGTATATCCAGAAGGAAAATTTCCTTTAACATCATCTATATAAACCTCATTGGAAGGATTAAAATTTGCTACCTGAACCTGCGTTTTCAAAGTTGCAACACTTGCGTCTGTAACCAAATCTATATTTGTTGCATTAGGAATTTTAGCTGCTGCCATCATAATTGATGAGTTTAAAACAACTTTAAAAGCACTTCCCGAATATAATGCCAAATCCCAGTCAGTTCTTTTTGTGAGAACTTCATTTGCTTCACTTAAATCAAACCATACCTGATTTGGCTGCGTAGCACCGCCAACAACAGGATTTACGATTGCGCCTTCTATAGGAGATACTGCAACAGGATCTTCGTTATCATTAATACATGATTGAGAGATAAAAGATGCTCCTACTAAAAGACCAAATAGTATTTTTTTCATTTTTAAAACTTTAAAAATTATAATTTAACCGTGCGAAATAGCTTCTTCCATAAAAAAGATTTTGATTATCCGGAGCTGCATTATGTGCATTTCCAGAAGCTATTGAGTTTCTCACACTGGATACGTCGAAAATATTTTTAATACCTAAACTAAACTCTACGTGATTGTTGAAGAATGGCTGTGTTACCGTGAAGTTCATCATATTGAAATCTCCAACTTCGCCTAAAAAGAATTTTGGTTCAGCAGCAAGATTTGATGTAACTTCTTGGGTATACTGCTTTCTTACCCCAGTATACTTATAATAAAGAGCAAATAATGTTTTTATCTTTGGTAATGTATAATTTGCTGAAAAATTGGCTTCAGTATAAAAATTATAATCATCTGGAGAAACAACGCCTGCAGCATTAAGAACCTGCGAAATTCCCATTACAGAAATCCCTGCATTTAGTGAAAAATTATCTTTTCTAGCCGTAATTGCACCACCAAATAAAAGAGATCTATATTTATCTATATTTAAAAATGTATATCGCAACGGACTATTGCTGATTATTACATCCTGAATTCTATCTTTTACATCAAGATACATTCCGGAAGCACTGAAATTAAATTTCCAAGCGTTTGACATTGTTGTTTTATAATCCCAAAATACACCTAAAGAGTACCCTGTTTCTGGCTTTAAATCTTCATTTCCTCTGATATCATGATTATTATCTACAATATAGGTGTAAAGTTCTTCATAAGTCGGAAATCTATTAGAAGAACCAAAAACAGCACGTAGATCAGAGTTTTCAGAAGTATTCCATCTTGTTGTAAGTGAATAGTTATATTGACTATCGAATTTATCACTTAAAGCTAATCTTACTCCTGGACGAAGTGAAAACTTATCTGTAATTCTCCATTCTGCAGAAACAAAATTAGAATAATTGAATATTGCTCTATTTACATCCGGACGTTCTGAAACACTTTGAAACGTAGAAGCATTAGCAAAACCACTAGTTCTTTCCAACTCATATCCAATCTGGAAATTAACTTTATCACTATCTAGGAAATTACTAAACATCCCTCGTGAGTATAATATCTTAGAATCATAATAAGTCGACTTATCCGCTCTGGAAATCTCTTGTCTATTAGGAACATCATAAACATAATCCTGAGATTTTCTTTCTTGAGTCTGGTAAGAAAAATCGCCATTATAATTGATTCTAGATCCTAATTTCGTTTGAATATTAAATTGATGAATCCATCTGTTAGTAAAATAATCTTTATCTTTAGAAATATAGGTTCTGTTCCCTGCTCCTAGAGGTAAATCTTCAACTAATTGATTATAAAAATTAACTTCTTCACTCAAATAGTTGATCTTATAGAAGAAAGTTGTACTATTTTTAGAATAACGAATCGCTGCATTTGCTGTTGTTTGATCTTTTGGCAACCATTCATAACCTCTTTTTCCGTCGTTACCTTCAGTAAAATATTTATATCCATTATATTTCCCTTTATAACCCTGAAAATCATTATGATTAATATCGGCTGTTACCGACCAATTGTCATTGATTCTATATCCTAAATTTAAAGATTGAATATGACGACCATTTCCTTTTTTAAACCAATCATAATCTTTACCTATTGTTTCTTCCTGTAAAGAAACTAAAGCATTGAATTTTTTAGAATAATTTTTCTTAGTAATAATATTGATTACACCAGCAACCGCGTTATTACCATACTCAACCCCCATTGCACCTTTTACAATCTCAATACGTTCAATATTATTAACGTTAATTTTACTAAGATCTACTTGATTTCCAACACCTCTATCATTTACTACAGGAATATTATCAATAAGAATCTTTGTATAAGCTCCGCTCAATCCCATAATACTGGCACCAGAATCTCCTGTTCCGCTATTAGGTTCAATTAAAATATTAAGATTTTGATTAAGTACTTCAGCTGCAGTAGTTACTGCCATATTTTTTATTTGTTCAGCATCAATTACCTCAACTTTATAGATAGACTTATTGATCGATTGTTGCATATACTGCCCTGTGATGACAACCTCTTCTATTTTTTTCTGTTGTAGAGAATCTTTTTCCTGTGCATTTACCCATAGAACGGCAGACAATGACAGTATAGAAAGCATTTTCTTCTTCATAGACGCAAAAATTTTTCGCAAATATAGCGCTTTATTTAGAACAATTAAAAATAAATATGTATTTTTGTGGAATAATTCTAAATAAAAATAACGTTATGAATTTAAAACTACTCTTAGGGACTTTAATGCTAACGGCTGTTACAGCTAATGCGCAAGTAGCTACGATTAATGAAAACTTTAATAACTTCACTGCAGGGAATACAACATTTCCACAAGGTGGTTGGTCTGCGGTACTTCCTCCAATGAATATGCCACCAAGCCCACCCCCACCAATGATGATTGTTTATGAAACTGCAGGAAATGCTTCTGATAAGTACGTTTCATCATACTCTGGAGGTAATAAGGATACTCCTCAATATTTAGTTTCACCACAAATTGTAGCTCCGACAGGTGATAAGACTTTATCCTTTAAAACAAGATTAAATAGCTCTAACACGGCACAGGTAACACTACAAGTAGGTTTAGCATCGAGCCCTACAGATATGACTACTTTTGTGGCTGTAGGAGATCCTATTATAATTACTCAACAAACTACTTTTCAAACGTTTACAAGAGTAATTCCTAGTTCTTCTTCATCTTATATTGTTTTCAAAACTGTTAATACTGTAGCTGGAGCTCAACACACTGCAGCTGATTTTGATGATGTAGTATATGATTTTACTAGTGTTTTAGGAACTTCAGATGTTTTAAAATCTTCAACTAAAACTCAATTTGCTATAACTTCAGACAACACTGCACTACAGTTTGTAACTAAGAAAGATCCTAAAAATGTTCAGGTTTATTCAGCTTTAGGACAGAAAGTAGCTGACGGAAAATTGAACAATCAAAGATTAGACATCAGCGAACTTCAATCAGGAGTTTACTTTGTTCTTATCGAAGAAGCAGATGGTACTGCTACAAAATCTAAATTTATCAAGAAATAAAAGATTTTATTAGACTACTATATCAGGGAAGTCGATTTATGAATTTTTCATAAGTCGACTTTTTCTTTTTACACCACTTCAAAAAGCCCATTAAATCTCAATATTTCAAAAAATTAATATAAAAACAAGATAAATATCATGTTTTTATTTAGAATTAATAAAAATAAATTTATAGTTTTGTGGAATCATTCTAAATAAGAATTTAAACATTAAGATTATGAAAACAAAACTACTTTTGAGTTCTTTATTGGCTCTTACGGTTCAACAAACGGTTTTAGCTCAGACAGATGCTTTAGGATACACGCAGGTGGATATGTCGATGGGAAGTCAATATCAAAATCGTGTTTTTTTTGGTCTACAAAATAATAATCAGGTTTCTCAACCTGCCAATTCTTGGGACATTGCATTCTTTAGAAATTCTGCAACGAGCTTTGGTTCAAGAGTAAATGATGCTAAAGATATCAAAGTATATGAGGCATCTAATGATATGAGCCAATGGGATAATATCAATATTGCCAATTTATCATCTTGGGGGGCTCCTATTTACAATCCGGATCAAACAACATCTCTTGCAGACGGTGCTTTTGAACAAGGTTCAGCTTCTTTTGGTTGGGGTAATTATAATGGAGGAACTCACCATGTGGATGGAACAATTATTTTTGTTTTACAGTATCCGGATGATAGTTATATTAAATTTGCCATTACAGACTATTTCAGTGCTTATACTTTCAAATATTCTAAATGGAATGCTGCTACGTCAACTTGGGGAGCAACAGAAACAAGAACAATCGCCAATGGGTCTGATGATGCTTACTTCAACTATTTCTCTTTTACGACAGGTGCAAAAGTTGAAAATCTTGAACCACCAAAAGCTTCCTGGGATTTCATGTTTACAAAATATTATACATTCTATAATAATATCATGATGTATCCGCTTTCAGGAGTGATTCAAAGTCCAAATATCACAGTGGCAAAAGTTCGTCCGGAAACACAGGAGACTTCTACATTCTCAATTCCTGCAAGTACAAACTTTTCCCAAAATATTACAACCATTGGTCACTCTTGGAAACCTACTCAAGGATTCTATACAGACGTTGTTTATTATATCAAAAAAGGAAGTGAATATTACAGAATGTACTTCATTTCAAACGGAGGAGCAACTACAGGAAACATGTACTTTAAATATAAAAATATCACTTCTGTGCTAGGTGTTACAGATATTGCTGGAAAAAAAGCTTCTTTCGGTATTTATCCAAATCCTACAACGGCTGATAAAAAAGTGACTGTTTTATTTGATGTTAAAGAAAAACTTGATAATAAAGGAACTGTACAGGTATTTGATCTTACAGGAAAACAGGTTTATCAGGCTGAATTAACCAATCAGGCGGGATTCTACAAACAGGATTTAGACTTGTCTAGACTAATCCCGGGAAATTATTTAGTTAAAATCACTTACGGTGGAAGTTCAGAAACCAAAAAGCTGATTGTAAAATAAAAAAATGAATTGTAAATGGTCAAACATGAATTTTTAGTTCAGATCAATATCAATTCAAAAATCTAAATTTTAATACTTTCTATTTTTTCTAATAAAGGCTGCTTTACAGATCGTAAGGCAGCCTTTTATACTTTTTAGTTGATAGTTGATAGTTGATAGAAGCTAAAGTTAACGAAATTCTTTTATCTTTTATCTTCTATCTTTTATCTTTTTAAATCAATAAATCTTAAATCCTTTATACACTTCTATCGATTTTTCCATGATCTTCGAAGCATCTTTTCGGAAATCCAGCAAATGATCTTGTCCGTTGTGACGATTATGATGTTCTACGCTTTCCCATAATTCGATCAGGAAGAAAGTTCCTTTATTATCCTTATCTTCAACCAAATCATATTGAAGACAACCTTCTTCTTTTCTTGTTTCTTTCACCAAATTCTGAAACAATTCTACCGCTTCCATCAAGTAATTTTCATTAAACTTAAAAAGCGCAACGATATGTAAATTCATGTACTGTTAAATTAGACTGTAAAAGTAAATTATTTTCGAAGTCAAATTATTTTTTCTTCGCTTTATTTTTCCACTTTAACAGATTTTATGCTTAAAAAACAGATTTGTAAATCGTAATCGAACTCATAACGATCACCAAAGTTCCAATGACTACGAACATACTTTTCACAGGGAGTTTCGCGGTCAGCATTGCAGAAAAAGGAGCGGTAAAAATTCCGCCGATTAAAAGTCCGAGAATAATATTCCAATGCTGAACACCCAACGTAAAGATAAATGTGACCGCAGCCGTAACCGTCAGAATAAATTTTGCAACCGTAGAACTTCCCACCGCAAACCTCGGAGTAAAAGAATTTTTAATTAAAGTTCCTGTCACCAAAGGTCCCCAACCTCCGCCGGCAAAGGCATCAATAAAACCTCCTATTACCCCTAATCTTGTAAGATTCGTCTTTTTCTTCAGTTTTTTATCCTGTTTGGTTTGAAAAGCATTCGATAAAATCTTAATACCAAGATATAAAGTGTAAAAAGAAATAATTGTTTTCGTGATTTTAGAAAAATATTCACCCAGATACGTTAAGGCAACAGCACCGAGAATAGCCCCAATCACCCCCGGAATAGCCAGTTTTTTAACTAAACTTTTACTTACATTTTTCAGTTTAATATGACTCGCGCTTCCTGCGGCAGTGGTAAAACTTTCCGCAGAATGTATACTGGCACTTACAGCATGCGGCGGAATATTAAGGAATAAAAGCGTCGTTGTGCAAATTACGCCATAGCCCATCCCCATTGATCCCGCAACGATTTCGGCCAATACTCCGACAAGCATCATCCAGTAAAAAATATAATCGTCTTTGGCTAATATTACAAAAAGCTCATCCAAATAGCCCATTTCATACATTGAAAAAGCAACAATGAACAAAACGGCAACCGTTACAAAAAGAACGTTGAGCCTCATCTGGATTTTTCTTGAGATCACCATCATGATAAAATCATTACAGCTCCCACCGTAGAATTGCTGGTTTCATCAATCAGAATAGCACTTCCGGTATCATTATTTTCATTAAAACTGTCAAAAACAAGGGGTGAAGCTGTTTTCAATTTTACTTTTACCACCTCGTTCAGCTTAATCCCAGAATAAATCGGAATATTTTCAAGGGTATTGACATCAATTTTATATTCAATTTCTTTGATGATGGTTTTTACAACCTTACTTTTATGTTGAATGAAATATTTATTGCCTTCGTTCAGTTCTTTTTTATCCAGCCAGCAGACAATGGCTTCTACTTCATTTTCTACTTTGGGCTGATTTTCGGTTTTCACAAAAAAATCGCCACGGCTTACATCGATATCATCTTCCAAATGTAATACGGCAGGCTGATTGGCAAAAACAAGATCAACCTCTTTTCCGCCTGTTTCAATTTTTGAAATGGTTGTTTCAATATTTTGCGGAAGAATGGTAATTTGATCGCCTTTCTGATAAATTCCTGAAATAATTTCGCCTGAATATCCTCTGTAATCATGCAGTTCATCTGTCTGGGGACGAATCACATACTGTACCTGAAATCTTGCATTTTCAAGATTCGTATTGTCATTTACTTCAACATTTTCAAGGAAATCAAGCAACGTAGGACCTTCATACCAAGGTGTTCTTTCAGATTCATCTACAATATTATCGCCGTAAAAAGCAGAAATCGGGAAATAATTTACATTTTCCAACTCTAGTTTTTGAGCAACCAACTGATATTGTGCTTTAATATCGTTAAAAATCTCTTCGGAATAATCAACCAAATCCATTTTATTAATGGCAACCACCACGTTTTTCATCTTTAATAATGAAGCAATGATGGAATGTCTTCTCGTTTGCTCAATAACGCCTTGTCTGGCATCAATTAAAATAATAATCAACTGTGAATTAGAAGCTCCTGTGATCATATTTCTGGTATACTGAATATGCCCTGGCGCATCGGCAATAATGAATTTTCTTTTTGGAGTCGAAAAATAGCGGTAAGCCACATCAATCGTAATCCCCTGTTCTCTTTCGGCTCTCAGTCCGTCTGTAAGAATGGCAAGGTCTACTCCATTTTCGTTTTTATTTTTTGATTGTTTTTCAAGAGCTTCAAGCTGATCAATCAATATATTTTTACTATCGTACAGAAGTCTTCCGATCAGGGTACTTTTCCCATCGTCTACACTTCCGGCAGTTATAAATCTTAGTATGTCCACGTAAATAATATTAGTAATGAGTAATTGGTAATGAGTAATTTCTTTCAAACCGCTCATCTTTGATAATTTAATATTAAGCTATGAGTAAAATATACAGGATATTTTGCATTACTTATTACTCATTGCCCATTATTTATTAAAAGTAACCTCCTTTTTTTCTGTCTTCCATCGCGGCTTCCGTTACTTTATCATCGATTCGGGTTTCGCCACGTTCAGAAATTTTAGAAGCAATAATTTCGTTGATCACGCTGTCTAAAGTTTCCGCATCACTTTCCACAGCTGCTGTACAGGTCATATCTCCGACGGTTCTGTAACGAACTCTTTTCGTAATCACCTCATCACTTTCATCAATCTGAATATAATCGGAAGCGGCAATTAACTGACCGTCATACTTAATCACTTCTCTGTCGTGCGCAAAATAAATTGAAGGAAGCTGAATATTTTCTTTTCGGATATAATTCCAAACATCCAGTTCCGTCCAGTTTGAAATTGGGAAAACTCTTACATTTTCACCTTTATTTATTCTTCCATTATAGATATTCCACAATTCGGGACGCTGTAATTTCGGATCCCATTGCCCGAACTCATCACGAACCGAGAAAAAACGTTCTTTTGCTCTTGCTTTTTCTTCATCTCTTCTCGCTCCGCCGATGCAGGCATCAAACTGAAAGTCTTCGATCGTATCTAATAAAGTATGTGTTTGAAGCCAGTTTCTGGAAGCAAATTTTCCTTTAGGTTCGGTTAAATTTTTAGCTTTAATAGTATCTTCTACCTTTCTTACAATCAGTTCAGCACCTAAATGTTCAGCCAGATAATCTCTGAACTGAAGGGCTTCAGGGAAATTGTGCCCCGTATCTATATGTACCAAAGGAAACGGAATCTTCATCGGAGCAAACGCTTTTTTCGCCAGATGAACCAAAGTGATAGAATCTTTTCCACCACTGAAAAGCAAAGCCGGTTTTTCAAACTGTGCAGCCACCTCACGCATAATGTAAATACTCTCTGCCTCCAGCTGCTCCAGATAATCTAATGTATAATTACTCATTATTATTTGAAAGATTTTTTAATTAATTTGAATGCAGACCGCATTCTTTACGTGAACTTTCCCACCACCAACGTCCAGCACGAGGGTTTTCTCCGGGGTCAATTGCTCTTGTACAAGGCTGACAACCCACACTGATAAATCCTTTTCTATGCAAAGGCAAATCTTGGACTTTATTTTTTTCAAGATAATCCAAAACATCCTGATAAGTCCAGTGGATCAGTGGATTGTATTTGTAAAGGTTTCTTTGTTCGTCCCATTCTAAAACCTGCATATTTTCACGGTTTTCAGATTGTTCAGAACGTAACCCCGTGATCCATACTTTTGCATTTTCCAATGCACGGTTCAACGGTTTTACTTTTCTGATGAAACAACATTCTTTCCTGTTTTCTACGGAATAATAAAAGGCGTTTATCCCTTTTTCATTCACGTAATTTTCCACATCAGAAGCCTCCGGAAAATACACTTCCGTTTTTATTTTATATCTTGAATTGTTTTTTGAAAGTAAATCGTAATGTTCATAAAAAAGTCTTCCGGTATCTAAAGTGAACACTTTTATCGGTAGTTGCTGACTGAAAATTATATCTGTAATCACCTGATCTTCCTGACCAAGAGATGTGGAGAAAACAACTCCCTCTGAGAATTTTTCGGAGATGAATTTCAATCCTTCCTCTGCTGAAAGCTGTTTCAGTATATCTGCATCTTCTGTTGAAATCATATTTTGTTCATTTGAAGTAATGCAAATATCTGATAAAATAATTATCCTACCAAACAAGTAGACTAATTATTCAAAAAAAAGGATTTAGATCAGTCGATCAAATCCAGTAACGTTTTTTCTTCCAAAATCTTAAGAGATGCATCCCGAACCTCAATCAAAACATCGTGCAAACTACAGTGATCTTCATTACAGTCGGCACATTTTTCATAAAAATTCAGACTTACACAAGGCAGCATGGCGATAGGTCCGTTTACCAATCGTATGATTTTGGCAAGCTTCACATTTTCAGGATTTTCTTTGAAAAAATATCCGCCACCTTTTCCCTTTTTACTATCGAGGATGTCTGCTTTTTTTAATTCAAGCAAAATATTTTCCAGAAATTTTAACGGAATTTTTTTGTGTTCCGCGATTTCAGAAATCAGAATAGGCCCGTCATTCCTTTTTTCTACAAGATATGACAGCGCCTTAAAAGCATATTGAGATTTTTTTGACAGCATTACAGCAAAATTAAGAAAAAAGAATTAAGTTAAAAGTAAAAAGTAAGGGTGAAAAGAATTATCATTGGAGCGTAAATTTTTCAAAGTTTTCATATACTTGGCTCTTTTACCTTTCTACTTGCTTCTTACTTTTTTCCTACATTTGTATCATGTTCAGTAAAGAGGAAGCGCAAAAATTAAAAAAAGAGTTTTGGACGGCATTCGGAAAGTCTTTTCCGAGAAAATGGATTTTGTATGATACCAAGATCAAAGATTTCTCGTTTAAATTTTATGCAGATAAGAAAAAAGCAGAGGTTTCTTTAGATATAGAAATGAAAGATGAAGTTTTCAGAGATGCTTATTACAACAAGATCTGGTCTCTCGAAGATATTCTGAAAGATTTTATCGGTGATTTCCATAAAGAGGAATTTTATACACTGGAAAACGGAAAAGTCATCAGCAGAATTTGGGTAGAAAAGGAAGGAATTTCGGTTTTCAATAAAAATACATGGCAGGAAGCTTTTGAATTCTTCGTTGATAAAATGGATGGGTTTGAAAGGTTTTATTATGAATATGAAGATTTTATAAAAGATGTTTAACAATTATGATTCTTGAAATTTTAGCAGAAATTTTATTTGAATTACTATTTTTCAAGCTTCCTGTTTTTTTGTACAGGAAAGTAAAATTATTTTTCATAAAGCAATCTAAAATCAGGACAAATAAAATAAACATACCATGAAAATCAGATATTGTTGGAGATGCAGAATGGATGTTCCCATGTTGGATAAAGAAGAAAGTAAAATTGCTTCAAAACTATTAGCTGAAGGATTTCAGGAATCTAAAAAATCGATGAAATCTCCTCTTCAGGAAAATTTCAAAAAACTTCTTGATTATTATAATGAATTAACGGGTTTTGGGGAAACCAATCCAAACGCAATCATGCATCACTTTATAGATTTATACGGTCCTGATTGTGAAAATTGTGGAAAACCTTACAGAACTCATACTGCATCGTATTGTCCTAAATGTGGTAATAAAAGACAGTTCTAAAATTCACATAAAACTTAAACTTCCGTTTAAATAATTTTTGTATTTTAGTCAAACTAAAAATATCAATTGGTAAGTATTCATAATGCTTTTCAGTAAAATTCACATTGACATTTCTAATTATTAAATCACAAAAAATATTAACTTCATGGAAGAAAACACGTTCATCTTCACAGACGGAGCCGATCCTAAAATGATTGAAGCTTACCAAAAAGCGCAGGATACTTTTAAATATTTCTGGAGAGAACTGTCCTGGGAATACAGAAGAATTATTCCGGCGATGAGCCTTGCCTGTGTAAAAACTTCTTTTTCTGAAAAACATCCCGAAACCCGAGAAGAAATCGTTGAACATATGTGGATCAATGATATTGATTTTAATGGAGATACCATAAAAGGCTACCTCATCAATGAACCCAATAACCTTAGCAGCATTCAGGCAGGTGATTATTTTGAAATTCCTCTGCATGAGATCAGCGACTGGCTTTTCGCGATGACACCCCCTGTTAAAAAACCAAAAGGTCTTTCCAAATTATTTTCTTCTTCAGAAGAGCGGATTCCAAAAGCATACGGAGGATTTACGATTCATAAAATGCGCGCCGATATGAAGTCTGATCAAGAACTTCAGGAACACGATGCCATGTGGGGGCTTGATTTTGGAGATTTTAATCATATTGAAGTCGTTTACGAGCAAACGGAACATCCTGAAAACCTGACTGAACATCCCATGAGCAAGAATATGAAGGAAAGTTTTATCACTTTTTTAAAGGATTATCCGAATGAATTGACCAATCTGGACGAGGAAGGTTTATCTCTTCTTCACAAAGAAACAATTGCCGGAAATTTAAGCTCGATTGAAGTACTCTTAGAGCATGGAGCCGATAAAAATTTAAAAGCAAACAACAGAAAAACGGCTTTAGATTATGCTAAACAACTAAAATGGGAACATTTGATTCCTATTTTGCAGAATTAATTTTAATTTGAAAACAATAGGTAGAGAAGCTTTCGGGTTTCTCTTTTTTATTTTACCTGATGTGCATCTTTTTAGCTAACTTTCCGATATGAAAGAATTAATACAATACTTTTTACAATTCGGCAAGTTGAAAGAAGAGGAAATCAATACTATTTTAAGTAATGTGACCACTTTGAATGTAAGCAAAAACGGACATTTTTCTGAGATAGGAAAAATTCATCATAAGGTAGCCTTTATTTTTGAAGGTATCCTTCGTGTTTATTATCATGACGAAAAAGGTGAAGAAATAACCAAATATTTTGTTGAAGCAAATAATCTCGTGGTTGATATAGAAAGTTTTAATAACCTCACCCCTTCAGATGGAAGCATTCAGGCAATGACCGACTGTAAATTTATTGTATTCTCAAGGGAAGACTGGCAAAGACTTCTTGTAGAAATTGAACAATGGAATATTATGGTTAATAAAATGATCTCTCATGCTTTACTTCAGAAAATAAAACGAAGAAGCCCGTTAGTTGCAGAAGATGCCACAACACGTTACCTTAAATTTCTGGAAATTTATCCAAATATTATAAACCAGATTCCGCTATCTTATGTTGCTTCTTATTTAGGAGTGACGCAATCTTCTTTAAGCAGAATCAGGAAAAATATTAATTAAAGTAGTAAGATCGAAGCATAAATTTAGCTTCAAAGATTAAACTTTCAACCCCTATCTCATAAAAATTTCATTTTTTGTCAAATGGCAAAAGATTTCATTTTTAAAATTCTGAATTTTGCTTCATCATTCAAAACATAAAAAATGAAATCAGCATTAATTACCGGAGCCAACAGAAGTATTGGTTTGGAAATCGTAAAACAACTTTCTAAAAAAGGATTATTTGTATATCTCGGAAGCCGTGATCTTGCAAAAGGAGAATCTGTTGTCAATAATTTAACAAAAGAAGGATTTGAAAATATTAAAGCCATCGAAATAGATGTCACCAAAGAAGAATCTATTCTTTCTGCTAAAAATAATATCGAAAAAGAACAGGGAAAACTGGATATCCTCATCAACAATGCCGGGATTTTAGGAGAAGTTCCTCAGAATTCTTTAGATACTAAGATTGAAGATATCAAAGAAGTTTTTGAAACCAATTTCTTTGGAACCATTAATGTCACTCAGATTTTCTTGGAATTATTAAAAAAATCCGACAGTCCACGAATCTCCAATATCACTTCCGGACTTGGTTCTTTAACATTCCATAGCGATCCTAACTGGAAATATTACGATTATAAAACAGCTGCCTATGGTACTTCTAAAACAGCTTTGAACGCCTATACCGTCGTCTTGGCTTATGATCTGAGAGATCTGCCTTTTAAAGTAAATGCTATTGATCCCGGATATACCGCCACAGATTTCAACCATCACAACGGTACCGGTTCTGTAGAAAGTGCTGCAACATTTATCATTAAACATACATTAACGGATAAAGATGCGCCTACAGGTAAGTTCTACAGCAATGAAATTAAAGATGGTATTGAAGTAAGCCCATGGTAGAATTTGTTTAAATATATCAAAAAGAGAAGCTTTTCGGGGGTTCTCTTTTTTATTTATAAGTAGCTCCCAAAAAATAAATTTTATCCGTCTGATTCTCAGAAAACCTCAACGTATTTAAAATATCTTCGTCTGAACTTCAGATTCTTTAAACCAGTTATGATTCTGCCCGTCTGAACTTCAGAAAGTATAAAGCAATAGTAGTTCTGTTCGTCTGAGTTCCAGATTACCTAAACTAGTTTAGGTTGGGCTCGTCTGAACTTCAGACGTAGGGAAAATATTTTGACTCGTCTGAGACTCAGACGTGAATATTTTTTTTCATTAAAAATGAAACATTCACGATTCAGATACATCATTCGTTGATCCAGCTACTTTTACCATCTTCCATCTTGCCATCTTTGTATCATCATTTAACAACAATAAAATATTTAAAAATGGAAACAAAAAAAGTATGGTTTGTGACAGGAGCTTCAAAAGGATTAGGATTATCTTTAATTAAAAAATTACTGGAACAAAATTATCGTGTGGCTGCCACCACAAGAAATGTACAGTCATTGATCGCTGAAATCGGAGAGATTTCGGAAACATTTTTACCGCTTGAAGTAAGTTTAACCGACAATGAAAATGTAAAATCGGCCATCGAAAAGACGGTTCAACATTTCGGACAGGTAGACGTTGTGGTAAACAACGCAGGTTACGGTCAATTGGGAACTTTGGAAGAGCTTTCTGATGAAGAAGCAAGAGCTAATTTTGACGTAAATGTTTTTGGAACATTAAACGTAATTAGAAACGCAATGCCTCATCTCCGTATACAAAAATCCGGACATATCTTCAATATTTCGTCTATCGGTGGATATTCAGGAAACTTTCCGGGATGGGGAATTTATTGTTCAACAAAATTTGCCGTGGCAGGCTTAACGGAAGCTTTAGCTGAGGAAGTGAAAGACTTTGGGGTGAAAGCAACTGTGGTTTATCCTGGATATTTCAGAACTGATTTCTTATCAAAAGAATCTGTCAGAACTCCGGAAAATTCAATTCCTGAATACGAAGCGGCAAGAAATTCTGAGCAGGCTCATCTGGATGAAATCAATGGAAATCAGCCCAACGATCCCGACAAAGGAGCAGAAGCTATTATAGCCATCAGCGAAGTTGAAAATCCGCCTGTACATTTCTTATTGGGAAGCGGAACTGATGAGTTTTTGAATAACAAAATTAAAACCATTACAGACGATGCAGAGAAATGGAGTGAACTGACGTTTTCTACTGTGATTTAATTTTTCTTTCACTCCAAAATAAAAACTCAGCTATAACACAACGTCACTTCGAGTAGATTTTTGAAAAAAATCGTATCGAGAAGTTTATTTAAATTAAAGTTCTCGATACATTTTTCTTCATTTCATTTCGAAAAACACTCGAACTGACGTAATCAGAACTCATTAATTAAAGTTTATAAGATCCTTCGACTGCTTCGTGCTCAGGATGACACCGTGAAAACTTTCCGTAATAATTGTAACGGTTAGTATTAGCGATGTCATCCTGAGCGAAGTCGAAGGATCTCCTCATCATCTTACTACTTAAAATTCAATCCACCTTTCAAAATAATTAAATAACTTAGTCATTATGAAAAATACGTTTCGTTTTAATACGCTTTCCGATTTTCATGCGTTCTGCAATCTTCCAAATCCTGAGCATCCGTTGATCAGCTTGATCGATTACAGTAAAGTGAACTATCCTACGGATGATACAGAGCTGAAATGGATTCAGAATTTTTATTCCATCGGCTTGAAGAGGAATGTGAATGCCAAGTTTAATTATGGACAACAGGAATATGATTTCGATTCTGGTGTATTATGTTTTGTGTCGCCGCTTCAGTTTTTAAGCCTTGAAATGAAGCCCGATGTCGAAGTGGAACCTACCGGATATTTATTGCTGATTCATCCCGATTTTCTTTGGGGAACATCTCTGATAAAGAAGATTAAGTCTTATGAATTTTTCAGTTATCAGATCAATGAAGCGCTTTTTTTATCTGATAAAGAGGAGAAAATTATTGTTGATTTATTTAAAAACATTGAAAAAGAATATCAGACGAATATTGATAAGTTTACTCAGGAATTGATTGTTGCCCAACTTGAATTATTTCTGATTTATGCTGAACGTTTTTATGAGCGACAGTTTTTTACACGAAAAAAATCAAGCCATGAACTGTTGGATAAATTTGAAGAAGTACTTTCCGAATATTTTGAAAACAGAAATCTTATAGAAAACGGCATTCCTTCTGTAAAATCCATCGCTGAACAGATGAATATTTCACCCAATTATCTGGGAACATTACTCCGAATTCATACCCAACAAAATACGCAGCAGCACATTCAGAATAAACTGATCGACCATGCGAAAGAGCGACTAAGCACAACGAGTTTATCTGTGAGTGAAATTGCTTATGAACTGGGATTTGAACATCCTCAGTCTTTTAGTAAGTTGTTTAAACAGAAGACGAATCAGTCGCCGGGGGAGTTTAGGAGGTTGTTTAATTGAAATATAAGGGAGGCTTTACGGTTTTCCTTTTTTTTATTAAATAGTTATTTGGCTATTTTTGAATATATTTGAAAAAACTATATAATCATTTAAACTAAATATGATAGTAAGATATAAAAAAGGAAATAAAATTTATAATTTTTATGAACCCAAACGGAATAATCATCAAAATATCTACACTGTTATTGTTGGAAAAAATGGATCTGGTAAAAGTCGTCTATTAAATGAAGTAATTGAATACTTTAGGCTTGAAAGAGATTTATTTAATACTAATGATTTGGAATTTCTTTCTATTCCTAAAAAAATCATTGCAGTATCTACAAGTCCATACGATAAATTTCCAATTATCAATGATCAACGTAAATATGACTATGAGTATAAAAACTATTCTTATGTAGGAATCAGAGATCTAAAAACCTCCAATTTCTCTCTTGGATTTATGTCGAAAATAATTAATCAACTATTAAATATTAGAAACAATGATTCCAAACAATTTTCAAAAATTATTCAGGTATTAAACTATTTAGAATATTCAGAAGATATTCATTTAGTTTTTGAAATTAGATTATTAAATAATCAAATTAAAAGATTGTTTGAAGCAGATGTTCTTGAGCATGAATTTATGGAAATCCTCTCTAAAACAGGCTTCTACAAACCAAACTTCTCCTTTTTTAAAGATGCAGAATCCGATGAACTCAATAAAGTTCGAATAGATAAGCTTCTTAAAATTTTACATTCTTATAATTTTGGAGGAAGGAAAAGAATTTATGAAGCAGTAGTTAACTCTTCATCTACCGACTCAGAAATAGAAATAAATGATTTAATTTTTTTGATGGATTCAGGACTTGCAAAATTACGTGATGTAGGATTAAAGAAATTAAAGTCAAATAAAATTCATCAAATTAGCGATGCCAGCTCTGGCCAGCAATGTATATTCACAACATTAGTTGGTATAGCTTGCAATATTTCTGACAATAGTTTAATACTAATTGATGAGCCCGAAATTTCTTTACACCCTGAATGGCAAGAAAAATATATTACATTATTAATTGAAACTTTCCAAAATTATAAAAATTGTCATTTTATAATTGCAACTCATTCACCTCAATTAATTTCTAAATTATCTACCGAAAACTGTTATATTTTACAAATGGATAATCAAGAATTAATGAATGCAAATGAATACGCAAATAATTCTATCGATTTTCAATTAGCAAATATTTTTAATTCACCTGGTTTTAAAAATGAATATTTAAGTAGGATTTCATTTTCCATTATCTCAAAAGTAGGTAAAACTAAAAAATTTGATGAAGAAGATGTTAAAAATTATAATGTATTAAAATCTCAAATTAAATTTCTTCATAAAAACGATCCTATCATTAGTTTATTTAATTTAATTAAAGAATTGAAGAAATAATGGCAGATATTGATAAACCAATCAAATTCACATCTGAATTTACTCAAAGAATTTCTCAAAAGTTATCAGATCCAACTTTTAAAATAGAAGATTGGTCACATGAAGACCTTAAAGATATTCGAAAATTTATTCGAGATTATTATAGAGATTTAACAAAGAAATGTTCTTATTGTAGAAAAGAAATTTCATTACAATCTGCAAATAATTGCCATATTGAACATATTATTCCAAAAAGTTCGAATAAAAAATTTATGTTTGAACCAAAAAATTTATGTGTTATATGCAGTGATTGTAACGAGATTAAAAAGAATAAAGAAGTAGAGGGGAATATTGATAAAGTAATTAGTAATAACAAAGCTTACAAGCAGTATCCGAGATCAAAAGATTCTTTTTTAATTGTTCATCCGCACTTCGACAATTATGATGAGCATATTTTCCATTGTGATGATATATATATTGATTTAACTCCAAAAGGAACCTACACAATGTATATTTGTAAACTAAATCGCAAAATCCACAAATATGGAATTGAGCCAATTGCACTATCTCAATCTGAATTATTCGATTTATTTAATAAAATAATGAGCGAAAAAAATTTCACTAAACAATCAATTCTATTAAATAAACTCAGATCATACTTCATAAAAGCATCATAAAAAAAGAGAAGCCAAAAACTTCTCTTTTTCTGTATCATTTATCCAAACTTCTTCTTCCTCAACCAGAAGAATAAACCTCCTAAAATTCCGATGATTACGAGCGGAAGCAGCAAATTAAACCACTGCCAGTTGTTTTTCTCTTCGTTAATTCGGTGTCTGTCGAGAAGCCTTTCTTCGATATTTCTGTTTCTAAGATCGATCAGATTGCTGTCATCCAACAAATAATCTAATGCATTTCTCAGGAATTGTTCGTTTCCAAACTGTTCGTTGGTCATTAGATCAACGCCCAAAGGTAATGCTTCGCCCTTTACGATTTTATTTCGCCCCACATCACCGTCTGCGATGACGATCATTTTATTTTCAGGACTTGATCCTTTAAAATTCGGGTATCCTTTTCTTTCAATTCTTGAAGCATAGGCCGAGTTGAATTTGCCTTCCAAAGCCACTGCGTAAATTTTCGGAGTACTTGGTTTTTCCATTTGCCCAAGGCTGTCTACGCTTGCTACCTCTTTCAATTCCACATAATTAGGAACCTGCTTCAATAAGGTTCTTTCACTCGATTCGAAAAGAACTTTTGTTTTGATATTTTTTCTTCCGCCCAATGTATCAATGGAAGTCGGAAATTCAAATTTTACCGGATTGATATTTTTTGTGATCGGATGATCATTTTCAGCAATTCCCAACGGATAATACGGCCACGGAAGTGTTGTAAACTGAGGGTTCCCGCTTACTTCGCCTGTTACCAGCTTTAGCAAAGCGAACTTCTTTACATCTTTCACCAATGCCGGGTTGATTCTTAATCCGTAATTAAAGAAAAAGTCAGTCATATTGATATCTACAGGGAAAGGCATTACTTTTTGTGACCTCATCAAAGTATCCATTTCAGCATTTACGGCATCAATCATCCAAAGTGTTTTCCCGCCGTTCATGATATATTGATCCAAAATCACTTTTTCATTGTCGGTAAATGCTTTTCTCGGTTTTGCAATGACCAAAGCGCTCATCTGCTTCAATAACGGAACATCTGCCAATGTAAGCTCTGTCTGATTTTTAGGAATAACAGGTCCGGCATCATAATTTTCTAATGCCAGACGCATGAAACCCTGAAATTCCTCAGGACTTAATTCATCCTGATTCACCAGAATTCCTACCTTCTTTCTTTTATCAACCGCGATGTTTTTAATATTTGAAACAAAATTATACTCCAGATTTTCGATTGATTTTCTCAACTGCTCGTCTGCATCAATTCCTGTCTGCTGAACCACCAATGGAATCGAAACCCCATTACTGCCGTATTTTACCACCGTATAAGGAAACAGCACGATTTGCGAAACTTTCCCGTCTTTAATATCCGGAAGAACGGAAGGCTGCATTCCCATGGCCATCAGGCTGTCTTTCGACATTTTGGTTTTAATGGGATCAATAAATTTAAAATCTATTTTCGGATTTATTTTTCTGAAATTTTCCAGCATGAATTTCGTTTCACTCTGCAATTGTTTAAAGCTCGCAGGGAAATCTCCTTCAAGATAAACTTCCACCGTTACGGGCTTTTTCACAGATTCCAATACTTTGATCGTATTATCGGAAAGGGTATATCTTTTCTCTTTTGTTAAATCCAATCGGATTCCCGTAACTGCTAAAATGATAGCTAACGGAAGGATCACAAACAGTAAAATTCCTAATGGAGATTTGAATGATATCTTCTTCATAATTCTACTTCTTTTTATTGATAAAATGATTGGACAATGCTAATGTAAGACCTATAACAAAAACGAAATACGCAATATCTTTAAAATCGATCAGCCCTCTTGTAAAACCTAAGAAATGCTGGTAGAAACCAATGTTCTGAAGAATAAAATCTGCGCCTCCCAATAGTTTATAACTTGCTAACTGCTCGATACCGAAATACATGATAAAACACATGAAAACGCCCAACAAATACGCCATAATCTGATTTTGAGACAGTGAAGATGCTAAAATACCAACTCCTGAGAAAGTTGCAATCAGGATAATCAATCCGAAATAGCTTCCGAAGGTCATTCCCATGTCAATATTTCCTTCCGGAACACCTAAAACGTATACGGTATAAAGGTAAATTAATGACGGAATAAGACATAAAATCCCGACTACCCAAACGGAAAGAAATTTCCCAAATACCAAATCTGAAACTTTCAGAGGTTGAGAAAAAAGCCAGTTCAGGGTTCCCGTTTGTTGTTCTTCCGCAAAAGTTTTCATGGAAAGTGCCGGAATGATGAACATCAGCAACCAAGGAACTAAAACAAAATAACTTTGTAAAGAAGCCAGTCCGATTTCGAAAATATTAGAATCGTTATCGAAAAAAAACAAAAAAAGAGTACTTATTAAACTGAATGCGGCAATGATGATCCACGCGCTCCAGTTTCCAAAGTAACTCCAAAGTTCTTTTTTAAAAATTGCAATCATAGTTTTATTGTCAAATGTTGATTGTTGTTGGTTGATCGTTGCTAGATTTCTCATTCATCAACTATAAACTGTTAACCAGCAACCAAATCATTACTTTTTTTTATTCTTATTAACCAGTTTCACGGTCATCATGATTAAAAATACCAAAACGAAAAATCCGGCGATTAATTGCCACCAATATTCAATTACCTGAGATTTTAAGATCACGGTGAAGACAACCAGAAACAAAATGAAGGTTGCAATCTCGTTGGCCTGTCTTAATTTTATATTCGCTGTTTCCAGTGTACTTCCGTTGAGTTCTTTTAGTTTTAAAACCTTCTTCCAGCACCAGTAATGATAAATCGCCAAACCGATTAGGAAGGTCAGTTTTAAATGAAACCAAGGCATCTTCATCAGTCCGGAATTCAAAAAGATCATCACCAAACCGCAAACCGCCATGATTACGCCCGCCGGAACGGTAATGATATTCCACAGTCTTCTCGCCATGAATGTATATTGTTCCCTCAAAATATTCTTCTTTTCTTCGGGGAATTCATCGGTATCTTTATAGTAAACAAAAATTCTCACGAGATAGAAAATCCCCGCAAAATAGCTTACCATGAAGATAATATGAAGCGCTTTTATTATAGTGTAAAGCATTTGAAAAAAATAATGGCAAATATAATGTTAATGATAAAAATATTTGATAGAAAATAGAATAAATATTGCCTTTGTTGTTTTAGGTTTAGAATTAATTATTCTTTTGAATCTAAACCTTAAATAATTGTCTTCTTATAAAAGGGTAAATAGTGAATTGAAACAGCCATTTCCTAGCCCGGATTGAGCGGCATGTTTGAGCTCTTTTTCGATTTCAGGGTTGCGGCTGGCTCCGCCAGCCGCAACCCTGAAATCGAAAAAAGCGAGTAGCGAAAGCCGGAAAAAGCTCCTGATAAAAACTACTTTACATAAGATATACTGTCTGCTTTTTTGTTTCGATAAAAAGTTTTGATGTATAAAAGTTTGCCTTCTTTACTAAAATATTTCCAGTCTCCGAAGTAATACCAATGGCGCTCGTTTGCTGAAATGTCCAGCTTTGTTTGCCCGCTTTCCATGAGTCTTCCATCAGGAAAATATCTTTTGATCTTTGTAATATCTTTTCGGACTTTATTTTTTTCGTAAGGCTTATCTCCCAGACAGATTTTCCATTTTCCTACTTTTTCACCTTTATTATATTTTCCAATGGCGGTAAGTTTTCCATCGTCGGCCGAATACTCTTCCTTCCATTTCCCATGTCTTTTCTTGTGTTTATCATCTGTTAGAATATACTGATTCATTTTAGTTTTACATGAAATCACTAAAATTAAGGACAAAAAGAGAATTATTTTATTCATAAAAAAACAGGATTTCTGTAAATATAAGAAATCCTGTTTTTAATTCTACAATTGTAGAGCAATTTTATTTTTAAGAAATCACATTCAGTTCTTTTCCTACTTTTTCAAAAGCAGCAATCGCTTTATCCAAATGCGCTCTGGTATGCGCTGCAGAAAGCTGAACCCTGATTCTCGCTTTTCCTTTTGGTACCACAGGATAGAAGAATCCGATTACGTAGATTCCTTCATCCATTAATTTTTCTGCCATTTTTTGAGCCAAAGGTGCGTCGTACAACATTACCGGAACAATAGCTGCATCTCCATCTGGAATATCAAAACCTTTAGCTTTCATCTCCGTTCTGAAGTATTCTGCATTTTCCATTACCTGATCGCGAAGTGAAGTATCATCAGAGATCATATCCAACACTTTCAAAGCTGCACCTACAATTCCCGGAGCTAATGAATTGGAGAATAAATAAGGTCTTGAACGCTGTCTCAACATATCGATGATTTCTTTTTTACCGGAAGTAAATCCGCCCAAAGCACCACCTAAAGCCTTTCCTAGCGTAGATGTAATGATATCTACTCTACCCATTACTTCATTGGCTTCGTGCGTTCCACGACCTGTTTTCCCGATGAAACCTGTCGCGTGAGAATCGTCAACCATCACCAAAGCATCGTATTTATCTGCCAAGTCGCAAACGCCTTTTAAATCAGCAACAATTCCGTCCATTGAGAAAACTCCGTCTGTAACGATGATCTTAAAACGATGATTTTTTTCAGAAGCCGCAATTAACTGAGCTTCTAAATCCTCCATATTATTGTTTTTATAACGGTATCTCGCCGCTTTACAAAGACGCACTCCATCGATAATTGAAGCATGATTCAACTCATCAGAAATAATGGCATCTTCATCAGTAAATAAAGGTTCGAAAACACCTCCGTTTGCATCAAAACAAGCAGCATAAAGAATGGTATCTTCAAGACCTAAAAAGTCTGCAATTTTTTGCTCAAGTTGTTTATGAATATCCTGAGTTCCGCAAATAAAACGAACAGAAGACATTCCGTAACCGTGAGATTCAATCATATCCTGAGAAGCTTTCATGACTTCCGGATTGTTTGATAATCCCAGATAATTGTTGGCACAAAAGTTCAACAGCTTCTTTCCATTGGCTTCTATTTCTGCGCTTTGCTGAGAAGTGATGATTCTTTCTCTTTTGTAAAGTCCGTCGTTATCAATATTTTGAAGTTCGTTCTGTAAATTTTCAAGATACTTTTTAGAGATCATTGTAAGTAATTTTTTAGATGTGCTAATTTAATAAAATCGCGCAAACTAAACACGATTATGATTTTTATTGCGAAAACAGTTGTGTACGATCTGATATTTTGAACACAAAGAGCACAGAGTTTTCTTTTACTGATTGTTTTTTAAGTTTCACGAAGCCATTACACTTATATAAGATAGCAGAGATTTAAAAAGAAAATTGACATTAATTATCCTGTTTTTTTATTATCAACGGAAAAATGACAATAAAAAGCTAGCATCCAGCAACTAAAAAACAAAAACCTCAAACTTTAAATTTTAAACCTTTTTAATAAATCAAAGAAAAAAACACAAATAGTCTATAATTTTAGTAGACTAATTATTATATTTGTTCTTTTAAATTCAGGAAAATGAGATTATCACCAGTACAAAAACTTAAAAATATTTCAACCCAAGACTTTCTTAACCTCTACATGAAACCTGCCAAGCCGGTTATTATGAAAGATTTTGTTGATCCGGAAAGTCCGGCCTTTACGAAATGGAATTATGATTACTTTAAAGAAATTGCAGGCGACAATAAAGTGAATATTTACGGAAGCGAAATTGAATCTTTAGATCGTGTTGCGAGTAAACCTATCGGACAAAGCACATTTGCAGAATATCTAGATCTGATCACGGCTTCCCCTACAGAACGCAGACTTTTTTTATTTAATTTATTAAGCATAAAACCAGAATTAAAAAACGATTTACATTATAATGATGTCACTAAAGGAAAAATTTTAAAATGGCTGCCATTTATGTTTTTCGGAGGTGAAGGTTCTATCACAAGAAATCATGTGGATATTGATATGTCGCATGTTTTTATTACACAGTTTCAGGGAATTAAAAAAATATGGCTTTTTCCTTGGGAACAATCGGATCTGCTGTATAAACTTCCTTATAATTTTCACAGTATTACCAATATTAAAGAGCCTGATTATAATGAATTTCCTGGTCTAAAGTATTTAAATGGCTACGAAGCTGTTATAAAACCTGGTGAAACGCTTTATATCCCATCGGGCTGGTGGCATTATATTCAATATGAAACTGAAGGATATTCTGTTTCTATCAGAGCTTTACCTTCCAGTTTTATTGAAAAATGGCGAGGTTTCAGAAATTTAGTTTTGATCAGACATTTCGATAATGCCATGAGAAATATTTTTAAAGATCAATGGTTCAATTTTAAAGTAAGAAAAGCCACGCGAAAGGCAAATCGAGCCATCAAAAGACAGAAAAGTTTTCAAATATAAATCATCACAATATTAACCCATAAAACTACTTGCTATGGAATTATTATATGCTATGCTTTCATCAGAAAGATCTTTATTATCGTTTTATCCTATTCTATAACTTTTAAAAGACTCGGCTCAATCTAAAGATTGAGCCGAGCTCATTTTTATTTTTTCAGGAATTTAATATTCTTATCATTGATCTTAAAAACATACGTTCCGGGGATTAATTTCTGAATATCAATTGATTTTCCGGGTTGATATTTTCCTTTTTCAACCAGTTTTCCATCAACAAAATAAATTGTGTATTCTGTTGATCTGGTGATTCCTTTTACAAACAATTCGTTCTTCGCAGGATTTGGATATAATGCAAAATTTTCAACATTAACATCAGCTGTTCCTAACGTTGTATCTTTTGTTACCGTAGAATTTCTTTCCAACATCTGATATTCATAGTTAAACTGAACGCTTGCCACAGGAAATGAAACTGCTTCTGTAAAATATTGATTATTGCTCGTATTATTTAATGTAAGATAAGCCACTTGGCCGCCGGTTCCGTTTACTTTTATCGGCAAAGGCATTTCAAAAAAGCTTACCGTCGGGCTGCTTTGTGTTTGTGAAACTTTAAAGGTCAAAGCCTGGTTTGTACCAGATTGCACCCATCGGATATCATAGGTTGGATAACCTTCACCATATACCCAATCATTAAAAAATTCTGTAAAATCTTTACCTGTAGACTGCAGCATTGAAGCCTGTAAATCTGAAGTTTTTGCATAATTATACGCTAAATTAGGTCTCGAATGGTAATCTTTTACAGCCTGGTAAAATACATCATCTCCTAAAATCCATTTCATCATTCTTAAAATATAAGCTCCTTTTGCATACGACAATCTTCCACTGAAAATATACGATTGATTTCCAACGTTGGCATCCGAAACATACGTACTTCCTGTAGGAACCTGCGTAATATAATCAATTTGATTCGAAAGGAAAGACATAAATTCAGCTTGTGTGGACAAAAGCTTTTCTCGTGCCACATGCTCTCCGAAAGTTGCAAAACCTTCATTCAGCCAAATGTCGTTCCATGCGCCACAAGTTACTTTATCGCCAAACCATTGATGAGCCAGCTCGTGAGCAATTACGGGTCTGTTCCAGCCAGCCATTGAAGACATCGTTTGGTGTTCCATACAAACTCCATTGTAATGAAATTCCATGTGGCCATATTTTTCATTTCTAAAAGGATAAGACCCGAAATAAGTTTCAAAAACATTCATAATATCTTTTGTCCAGTTAATATCAGCCATAATTGACGTATTACTTGCTGTTGTCGGATAAAGATAATTCACAAAAGGAAAGGGCGGATTTCCCATCGTGTCATTCAGCTTAACAAAATTCGTAATTGATAAAGCCACCAAATATGCGGTAATTGGATATTGAGTTCTCCAGAAAGTCAGTTTTTTATTATCAGGAAGCGAAGTTTCAGACATCAGTTTTCCGTTTGCCGCCACGCTGTATTGATTGGGCGTGGTAATTTTAAAATCAAACCTGTCGATCTTATCATTCATGCTTTGTTTTGTCGGAAACCAATCCTGCGCGCCAAATGGCTCATTTAAAGTGGCTAAAATTAAATTCCCGTTTTGAGAACCTGTAGAAAACGCATTGTTATTCGTCGCCGGAGCTCCTGAATAATGTATCGTTAAGGAATCTAAGGTATTCGCTGGAATAGAAACCGGAAAATCTATTTTAATTTCCTTAGTAGCCAATTGCTGGAAAGGGAGATTGTTTCCGTGATACTGAACCTGAGAAACCGTTAAAACATTCGTCAAATCAAAATAAATACTGCTCATATTTTGATTCGGTTTAAAATGAGAAGTCACAGAACCCGAAATATTATACTGTGCAGGATCTAGAGAAACATCCATTCTCTGATATTGCAAATCATAATTTAAGGTATTCGGATTGATATTGTATGTCGTCATTTTTTGAGTAAATGACTTCATTTCTTTTTCAATTAAAGCTTTTCTTTCGATATTTTCATTCTGAGAATAAAATTGCTGAAAAGTAAGCAAGGCTAAAAACAGGAAGTAGAATTTTCTCATATTCAGAATATTATACTCAAAGATAAAAAAAACCTTCTAATCAATGATTAAAAGGTCTTTATATTGTTAAATAAATATTTTTAAAGGTCTAAAGCCGGCTCAAGAATTTTTTCCATTCTTTTTTTCACCATATCTACAGAACCTGCATAATTGTTTACCATTAAAGAGAAAACCAACGTTCTACCTGAATTTGTTTTCAGATAACCTGCCAAAGTTTTCACTTTATTTAAAGTTCCTGTTTTAGCAAAAACCTGTCCATTTCCGGTTCCCAGAAACATTCTTTTTAATGTACCCGACTGTCCGCCAATTGGTAATGAAGTTAAATAAGTTTGATAATATTTTTCATCCATCAAAGAAGTCAAGAACTTCACCTGAGAAATTGGAGTCACGTTATTTGCTCTTGAAAGCCCGCTTCCATCAATATAATTTAAGCCCAACATATCAAAACCTTCATCTTTCAAATGACTAGTCACTACTTTTCTTCCCGATTCAGTCGTTTGATCACCTAAACTCTGGAAACCAACAGTTTTCAATAAAGCTTCAGCTAAACCATTGTCACTGTGCTGATTGGTATAATAAATAATATCTCCCAAAGTCGGAGATTTGTAAGCAGAAAGCAATTTTCTCGTTTCAGGCGTGGCATCCGTCATTTTTGGAGTTACTTTTCCTGTAACAGCCACACCACTTTTCACCAAAGTCGTTCTGAAAGAGTTTGCCAAATAAGCTGGTGCATCGGGCAATTTTGTAGTTAAAATTCCGTCACCTTCGTATTTATCGGCATATACCATTTGATTGTTATACGGCGACACATAGAAAAACTTCTTATCTGTCGAGAATCCGTTTTTCTTTACAATCAGCTTTTCATTAGCCGGATTGATTTCTCTTGTGGTTCCTGCCGGTAAGTAATAATTATTATTTTCCAACCACACAACATTTTCCGGAAGCTTCGAAATGTTACCTTTGAAAAGCGCTGTCTGAATGATAATATCACCGTTTACCTTTTTGATTCCTTCACGAGAAATTCCGCTTACGAAGTCTGAAACAATATCTCTGTACGGCGCAGCTCCCGCTTTATTTGTTCCCAAAGAAGGGTCTCCGCTACCTACGATATAAAGATTTCCGTTCAAAACTCCATTTTCATCCACCGTTCCTGAATATTCCAACTGCGTCATCCAACGATAATTTTCACCCAACAGATTCATCGCGGTTTCTGTGGTTAATAATTTCGTGGTAGAAGCCGGAACCAAAGGGCTGGTTTCGTTGTACGAAGAGATTACTTTCTTCGTTTTCGGGTCGTACACTACAAATCCCCAGGTTGCATTTTTCAGCACGGGATCTGCCATCATTGTGTTTACATTAATGTCTACAAGTTCTTTAGGCGACAAAATAGTTTTCTCCACCATTGAAGTAATGGGAGAAGGTAAGTTTAAACTGCTCTTTTGATTGTCGTAAGCCTGAGAATATAGAACTGTAGATACGGTAGACTGGGCAAGGAAAAATCCTGAAGCCAGTACCGCGGCGCTCGAAATATATTTTCTGAAATTTACCATCTATTTTTTCATTTTGCTATATATTTTGGATAAAGTAAAAATCAATGGGTTAAATTGAAAATTAAATTTCCAAACATATAATCAACGGTCAAAAGTAGAAAATATTGTTATATAGTAGTTTAGTAGACTATTATAAAAGGCTATAAAGTTTGTTAAAAATTGTTAAAAATCTACAAAAACGTCTTTTTTAATGCTTTGATAAGCAGTAATTTCTTCAAATTCTGTTAGACTTAACAAAACCAGCTTCTTATATTCTTCATACTTTTTTCCTCGCGGTAGTTTTAGCATGATCTGAAACTGATACAAATTATTCAACCTTGCAATCTGTGCTTTTTCAGGGCCTAAAACACAATCTTCAGGCAGATATTTTCTTAAAATTGAACCTAAAAACTGAGAAGCGCGGTTTACTTTGTCTTCTCTTCGGTGTTTCAGTTCAATCATAATTAATTTTGTGAATGGCGGATAATGGAATTTTTGTCTTTCCGTTAAAATATACTTATAAACCTTCGCAGGATTATTCATTTTAATTAATTGAAAAACAGAATGATCTGGATTAAAAGTCTGAATTAAAATTTTTCCTTTCCCCGAAACTCTTCCCGCTCTTCCGGAAACCTGTGTAATCAGTTGATAAGCTCTTTCTTCCGCTCTGAAATCCTGAACATATAACATAGAATCCGCCTTTGGAATCGCCACCAATTCAATATGATCAAAATCCAACCCTTTGGAAATCATTTGAGTACCAACCACAATATCCGTTTCCCGATCTTCAATTTTTTCGTATAATTTTTCGTAGGCAAATTTCTTTCGCATAGAATCTACATCCATCCTATCTACTTCATTTTCAGTGAATAATTTGACAACTTCTTCATGAATTTGCTCAACTCCCACTCCTCTTTCGTTCAGATTTTCAGAATGACATTTCGGGCAAGTCTTTGGTTTTGAAGCTCTCTGACCACAATAATGGCATTTCATTTCGTTCGCCGCTTTGTGATAGGTCATCACCACGTCACAATTCGAACAATAATTCACGTAACCGCAAGTCTCACATTCAACAACATTCGCATAACCACGGCGGTTGTGAAGAACAATTGCCTGATTTTTTTCGTCTACAACTTTCTTAATTTCATCAACTAAATGCAGAGAAAAATTCCCCGAAACTTTTTTAGAATCCTGAGCTTCTTTAAAATTAATCAGTTCATATTCAGGAAGATTTACATTTCCGAAGCGCTCTTCCAGAAAAACATATTTCATTTTATCCTTTCTGGCATTGTAATAACTTTCAACTGAAGGTGTTGCAGAACCTAAAATCACGTTTGCTCCGTAAAAATGTCCAAAAACCAAAGCCGCATCCTTTGCATTAAAATAAGGTGAAGCTTCTCTCGGTTTGTAAGCAGAATCGTGCTCTTCATCTACGACAACTAATCCTAAATTCTGAAAAGGTAAAAACAGTGCATTTCGTGTTCCAATCAGGATTTTAATATCATTTTGACGAATTCTTCTCCAGACTTCCACGCGCTCAAAATCGGTTAGTTTCTGATGATAAAAACCAAGCTGTCGACCGTATTTTTTTTCTAAACGTTGAGTAATTTGTTTAGTTAAAGCGATTTCAGGAAGCAAAAAAAGTACATTTTTGCCTTCTTGAATGCATTCTTCAATTTTCTCTAAATAAATATGTGTTTTTCCTGAAGAAGTAACGCCATGAAGCAATACATTTTTGCCTTCTTCAAAAGCTTCATCGACTTCAATTTTTGCCGATTTCTGCGCTTCGGAAAGTTCTTCGATTTCTTCGATTTCGCCTTCATAGCTTTCAATCCGGTCTTTCTGCATATAATATTCTTCCACCAAACCTTTATCAGCCAACGCTTTAAAATGGGAACTTCCAAAATATCCGTCTTCAAACAATTCAGATTTTTTGATATGCAAATCTGGATTTTCAGTCTGCTTTTCTAAAATATGTAAAAAAAGATCTTTCTGCTTCTGCGCTCTTTTTAATGATAAAAGGATTTCCGTAAGATTTTGTCTTTGCAAAACCTCATCATTGATTTTCACATAAGCAACTTCTTTTGCCTTGTATTTTTCAGCAATTTTTTCATCAATTTCAATATATTGCAAATCAATCAACGAATTGATGGTCTTGATGATATCTTTCTTCGGAATGAATGCTTCAATATCCGTTAAATTAATCAACTGACGCACTTCCAATGCCTGAATAAGATACATTTCGTTGACATCGAGATTTTCAAATTCAACTTTTATATTGGGCTTTAATTTTAAATAGGTTTCGCTTTCCAGCTTTAAAGAAGACGGAAACGCAAAACGATAAATTTCCCCCAATCCACATAAATAATAATCTGAAAGCCAGTTCCAGAATTTGATCTGCTCTTGAGGAACAATCGGTTGGTCATCCAAAATACTGATGACTTCTTTCGCGACAAACTCAATAGGTTCTTTGTCATGAAGCTCAAAAACAATTCCCGTATAAATTTTCTTACCGCCAAATGGAACCAAAACCCGCATTCCCAACTGAATTTGAGATGACAGTTCTTCGGGAACTTTGTATGTGAAAGATCCTTTTAAATTTAGCGGTAAAACAATTTGAGCGTAATTCAAGAGAAATTTTTAAAATGTAAAATTAATTTTTTCTTTTGTGAACTGCAATATTTTCTATTTTTATCGTTCTTATATCAATTCAATCTAATAAAACTAACCATGAAAAAGATCTTTGCATCATTATTTTTGTTTCTTATCATTATTATTCAGGCTCAGGAAAAAATTTCTTTGGATAAGGACGAAATCACTATTCCTATCGGTAAAAAAGTTTTACTTAAACCACAAATCAAGAATGATAAAATTATCCATTTTGAAATAGTTAAGGAAGAAAATCTAGCAGAAAAAATAGATCTTTTTGATATGATGGAAAATTTCAAGAAAGACAACATCAAAGATAACAGTATTGAATTTACTTTTTCAGAAGCTAAAATGATGACATCTTCTATTTATGCTTTACTTACAATTCAAAAAACAGGAAAAAAGATGCTATTCAAAGCTAAAATAAGATTCAAAGGAGATTCTCAATATCACTCAACCTCCATTTTACCATCTGCAAGTAATTCTTCTCATGTAGAACAATGGCAAGATAATATAGATTCTATCATTTTGTATGATTTTGAGTTAAATTAAAATATAAATTCAATAATGTAATACCAAATTGCAGAGGTAAAAAGTCCAGCGATGATGCTGAAGCCGATCGTTAAGTTGGTAAGCTTTGTGTTTAATCTAAATTGTTCTGCGATAATGCTTGAAGTAAGAACGGCCGGCATGGCAGATTCGAAGATGGTTATCTTTGCAATATTTCCTTTTATTCCTAGTAAAAAAGCTAATCCTAAAGTGATTGCCGGAGCCAGAATCAGTTTGTAAAACATGGAAACCGACATTTGCGGAATGAGCTTTTTCCAACCGTTGAATTTCAATTGTAATCCGACCGAAAATAATGCTAACGGACTCACTGTTGCTGCCAATTTATCGAAAAATGGCTCTGCAGAAGTGAAATCTATGAACTGAGATAGTATCAAAGCAGCAATACAACCCACCAACGGAGGAAAAGTGATCAATCTTTTTAAAATAAATACGGCACTTATCTGTCCTGATCGGCTTCCGCCCTTTAAAGCTGCTATAATTCCCAATGTGGAAAGTGAAAAGAACATAGTCTGATCGCAGATAATTGCAATGCTTAAAAGACTTTCACCGTAAAATGCCGCGACCAAAGGAAAACCTACAAATGAAGTATTGCTGTAACCGCTAACCAATTCCAAAGTGCTTCTGGATCGCCTGGAATAGCCTTTGCTTTTGCTGTAAAACATCATAAAGAAAAAGCAGAAAACCGACGTAAGAAATGTAGCAATAATAGGAAATAGCATCTCCGTTGTCCAGTGAACTTTCGGTAAATATTTGAACGAAACCGCAGGAAGCGCAAGGTAAAGGATCCACGTGTTGATGCCTTTGTGCGCATCGGGATGGATGGATTTTGTTGCTTTGAAAATCATTCCCGCGATAATGCATACTGCGATCAGAACAAAATTTACCATAATTGAAAAATATGAGACTAATTTACGGTTGATTTTTGTAAACGGCTTAGTTTTTTAAAAGAAAGCTTCAAGATTTTGAAACCTTGAAGCTTTAAATATCTTAGTTCATTGTATCAAACAAACTCATCACCTCAATTTTTTCCAAAGGTTTTGAAAGTTTAATTCTTTTCGAGGTTTTCGGAAGCAAATCGAAGAAATTATCACTAAAATGAGTACCTCCAATTAGATAAACATCTTTCGCCAAAACGTTTGTTGAAACTTCAATTTCGGTTGAGGTTACTTTTTTGATCTGAATGATTGGCTTTGAAAGATTTAAATCCTTTGGTCTGTTAAAGTAGAATAATTTTTCGGATTTTTTATCCGTAGTATTAAAACTAATTTTTAAAACCGCTTTAGACAAATCGAATTTTGTAAAATCTTCTTTTTTTATTTCAAACTGTTTTTTACTTGAATTGGCTTCTACAATATTGGCAGTATACATTGACCATAAAACCTTGCCTTCAAAATTTAATAATTCTAATTCAGCATTACCTTTTATATCATTTAATAAATCATTAATGAAATAAATAGCATACGTTTTTTCTTTCTCTTCAACCGAGATTAAAAGGTTTTCAAAACTTCTTTTCACCTGATAATGCAATGCTTTCCAGTTTCCTAAGTAATCAATCGACGACCACGAAACCACTGGCCAACAATCATTTAATTGCCAATACAAAGTTCCCATATTGTAAGGTTTTGCGCGGCGATGCGCTTCGATAGCAACCTGCATTCCACGAGCCTGAAGCAATTGAGAAACATAGTTGTATTTCACGAAATCTGTCGGAATTTTATAATCTCTTTTCATATAATTATCGATGATTTCCCAACCTCTCGAATGTTTTTCGTGCGCTTTAATTATTTCGTTTTGTAAACTTAAATCCGGTTTTCCTGAAAACATCGATTTTGTAGTTTCCAACGTTGGCATTCCCTGAAAACCGTATTCAGACGCAAACCTCGGAACTTTTTCATTAAAGATTTCAAAGGGCTGCTCGCCCCACCAAACGCCCCAGTAATGAGAATCTCCCTCTGTTAAGCTTTCTTTATGTCCCCAACCGGTGGATGGTGAACTCGGCCAATAAATCGATTTATCTTTTGAAGCAACTTCATGAATTACATTAGGAATCACTTCATGAAAAAGCTTTTTATAATCTTTCCAAACTTGTAAAGAATCTTCTTTGGAATAATTAAGCTGCTTCTGATATCCCCAATTCACAATGGCTTCATCAATTTCATTATTTCCACACCATAAGGCTAATGATGCATGATTCTGAAGCCGATTTACCTGATATTTTACTTCTTCTTTTACATTATTAAGAAAATCTTCATCTGCCGGATAAAAGCTTCCTGCAAACATAAAATCCTGCCAAACCAAAATTCCGTTCTCATCACAAGCTTTGTAAAATTCATCATCTTCGTAAATTCCGCCTCCCCAGATGCGAATCATATTCATATTCCCATCTTTAGAATCTTTGATGAGCTTTTGATATTTTTCTTTGGTAATTCTTGGCGTGAAACTATCAGACGGAATCCAGTTCGTACCTTTTGCATACATTGGATTTCCATTGACTTTAAAATAAAAAGATTTTCCTTTCCCGTCTTTTTCCTGAATTAATTCAATTGTTCTCAATCCAATTCGTTCAGATTTTTCAGCGATAGTTTTCGAATCTTTTTGAAATGAAATCTTCAAATCATATAAATTCGGTTCTCCCCAACCATTGGGTTGCCATAATTTTGGATTTTGAATCTCATAAGGAATTGAAATTTGATTTAAGCCTAATTTTAAATTAATACTTTGAGATTTTCCATTAATTAAAAAACTATATTTTCCTTCTTTTTCCGCAAAAATTTCAGCATGGATTTTTAAATCTGCTTTTTGTTTTGTTACAATTTTCTGTTCAATTTTTACATTTTCAAGTTTGGCCTGATTCCAGAAATTTAATTTCACTTCCTTCCAGATTCCTGCCGTCACCAATCTCGGCCCCCAATCCCATCCAAACTGATACTGTGCTTTTCTCACAAAACTTCTCGGTGTTTCAGGCATTGTAAACGGAACTTTTTTTGCTAATTCTTTTCCAATATTTACTGCCGATTTAAATTTAATCTGTAAAATATTTTCACCAATTTTTAAATTTTGCTTAACAGGAATTTCCCATTTTCTGAACATATTATCAGTGGTTTGCAGTAATTTTTCATTTACATAAATTTCAGAAAACGTATCCAATCCATTAAAAACCAATTCAATATTCTGATTTTTTAATTCGTTCGAAGAAATATTAAATGAAGTCTGATAATCCCAATCTTCATTTTCCACCCACTGTACTTTTTTTTCATTTTCATCTTTGTACGGATCGGGAATAATTTTGTTATTCATCAAATCCAAATGTACTGTCCCCGGCACGGTGGCCGTGAGCCAATTTTTATCCTTACTATTCTTAAAAATCCATTTTTCTGAGGATAAATTTCGTTCGGAAAACTGAGCATTGATTAGGGTTTGTATAAAAAGAAACGCAAAAAATACAGTTTTTTTCATCAATAATTTGAGTTATATTGGTATTTAACGGAATGCTTGTCATTCTGACGAAGGAAGAATCTAAACCATTAAGATTAAAGTTTAGTTTTAAGAATATTAAGTTTAGATTCTTCACTACGCTTCGCTTCGTTCTGAATGACAAACTAAACGTATATTTTTTTAATATTTATTTACTCTTCAAAGCAATCACTTCATCCGCATTTGCAAAAGCCTCGCCATCAGTAATTGCAGAAGAATGAAAATATCTGGCTTTTGTAAACTCTCTAAGTTCTCCGATATTCGAAGAACGAAGTCCGCCACCGACAAGAATTTCGATTCTTCCGTTGGATAATTCAACCAGCTTTTTCAGGTTTTCTTTACCTTCTGAAACGGTTGGTTTTTGTCCTGAGGTTAAAATTGTTTTAAAACCACATTCAATGACTTTTTCCAAAGAATTTTCTAAATCTTTTGCTCTGTCGAAAGCACGGTGAAAAGTACATGGATAGGGTTTCGCCAATTCAACCAACTCTTTATTCTGTTCAACATCAACCTCATCATTTTTATCTAAAATTCCGAAAACGAAACCATCTACATGTAATGATTTTAACTGAATTAAATCCGATTTCATTTGTTCAAATTCCGTGTTAGAATACGTAAAATCGCCACCACGAGGGCGAATCATCACAAAAATCGGGATATTGATTTTTTCTCGAAGCTGTTTTACAATTTCGAAATCCGGTGTGGTTCCGCCTTCGCTTAATCCGTCGCATAATTCTATTCTGTCGGCTCCGTTTTCAAACGCAATGATGGCTGATTCAGGATTAAAGCATGCTATTTCTATTTTTGACATTCTTTCAGTTTAAAGTTCAATGTTTAAAATTTAAAGTTATTTCAAAGCAAACTCAGGTTTTTCGAGACGGTTTCCCTTTTGGTCATACACCGCAAAATTAAATCCATCCTGAATACAATACGAACCATATTCCCCTTTTTTATTAATCGCGATAAAGCCAACCTGAATATCTTTTAAGTTTTTATTTCTTCTTTTTGTAATGTTTACAATTCTTTCAACCGCCTCTTTACAAGCCTGTTGAGGATTTCTGCCCTGTCTCATTAATTCAACAACCAAATGAGTTCCAACCGTTCTAATGACTTCTTCACCATGACCTGTTGCTGTCGCTGCACCTACCTCATTATCAACAAATAAACCCGCTCCGATGATTGGCGAGTCTCCTACTCTTCCGTGCATTTTGAACGCCATTCCACTTGTTGTACAAGCTCCTGAAAGATTTCCCTGTGCATCCAAAGCAATCATTCCAATCGTATCGTGATTTTCAATATTGACAATGGGTTGATATTTACTGTCTTTAAGCCATTCTTTCCACTCTTTTTCGGATTCGGCAGTTAAAATGTTTTCCTTTTTAAAACCTTGAGAAACGGCAAATTGTAAAGCTCCGTCTCCCACCAACATCACGTGAGGTGTTTTTTCCATTACCGCCCTCGCCACAGAAATAGGGTTTTTAATATGTTCCAAAGCAGCCACCGAACCAATATTATAGTTTTCATCCATAATACAGGCATCCAGCGTCACCTTTCCGTCTCGGTCAGGACGGCCGCCGTAGCCTACACTTCTTTCCGTCGGATCATTTTCAACCAAACGAACGCCTTTTTCCACCGCGTCCAAAGCCTTTCCGCCTTTTCCAAGGATCGTCCAGGCTTCTTCGTTCGCTTTTAAACCAAAGTTCCATGTGGAAAGAACGATTGGCTTATTGATCGTTTTATTTTCGTTTTCAGGCAAATCTTTAGCCAGTAAATCCAACGGATTCAACAATAAGGCGGAAGATGCCAATGCTGTATTTTTAAGAAATTTTCTTCTTGAGTTCATTTAAGTTTAAGGTTTAAAGTTCTTTGTTCAAGGTTCAAGGTTTAAAGAAAAGTAGGTAAAGTCCTATGTTTAAATTTTGAACATTAAACATAGAACCTTTAATTTTATAGAGCTCCAATTTCGTCAACAAAAAGCCACGCTTTTGAATCTGCTCCCGGATTTCCTGCCGGAATTATTCCCGCATTCTCTATTTTAATTTTAAGATATTTTGAATTTTGATTTCCCACGTTGAGTTTAATTTTTCCTTTCGCTGCCAGAATTTCATCTTTTCCGATTTCTTTAATCATTTTAAAGCTCTTTCCATCATCAGACACAAAAACCTGAGCCGATTTTGCAAAATGAATCCAGCTTCCTTTATTATCTAAAGTATTAAAGTATACTTCTGAAAACTGAGTTTTCTGTCCTAAATCAATCGTTGCAACCACATCTTTTCCCTGGAAGCCCAGCCATGTTTTTCCCAGTTGCTTTACATTTCCGACAATTCCATCAATTAAGGTAAATGCGCCACCGAAAGAATAATTTTCACTGGGTTGCTGTTCCAAAGTAATGGTTTTTCCTGTCGTTTTTGATGTTATAAATTCCTGTGAAGAAACCGCACTTTTCCATTCACCATTTTCAAAATAAGCAGATTTTATTGTCATGGACTTTGACACAGGAATTGAATTTTGATAAACCTGAGAATTTGCAGTCGGATTTGTTCCGTCTAAAGTATAACGAATCCCGTTTGGATTTTGCGAAGTTGAAAGTTCATAAGAAATCCCATGAGTAGCTGAAATTACTTTTCCGGTAACATTATAAATGCTTTTCGCATAATTAACGCCCATTTTATCCAACAATTTGAATTGATTGATAACACGACCTTCAAATTCTTTATAATTTTTAGAATCCGAAGTACCCCAACCTACTTCCGAAAGCGCCATCATTCTTGGAAAAACTTGATATTGAACTGTTTTAAAATCAAGAATATATTCTGTCCAAAGATTTGCCTGAACTCCCAAAATATATTTAGCCTGCTCCGCATTCAACTCCTCAGGAATCGGGTTATAAGAATATACTTTATCTAAAGGTGTAAAACCTCCAAAAGCAAGAGGCTCTGTTTGAGGATCTCCCTGATAATGATCAAAATAGCAATAAGAACCCGGCGTCATCACCGCAAAATGTCCTGATTTTGCAGCTTCTACTCCACCTTTTATTCCTGTCCAGCTCATGACAGCTGCATTGGGAGCCAATCCACCTTCCAAAATCTCGTCCCAGCCAATTATTTTTCGACCTTTTGAATTAACATATTTTTCAATCGTTTGGATAAAATAACTTTGCAATCCATGTTCATCCTTCAGGTTATTTTTCTTGATTAAAGCCTGACAATGTGCACATTCTTTCCATCTTGTTTTCGGGCATTCATCGCCACCAATATGGATATATTTTGAAGGAAAAAGCGCAATCACCTCATCCAAAACGTTTTCTAAAAATTTGAAAGTCTCCTCTTTGGGGCAAAAAACATCATCAAAAACACCCCATTTCGTAGCCGGTTCAAAAGGACCTTTCGTACAAGCCAGTTCAGGATAAGCTGTTAAAGCAGCCAAAGCGTGCCCCGGCATTTCGATTTCCGGAACAACCGTGATATGTCTTTCTGTTGCGTATTTTACCACATCTTCAATTTGATCCTGTGTATAAAAATAAGGTCCGTAAGGTTTTCCGTCAAACGTATTGTCTACATACGCTCCAATCATCGATTCTTTACGTTTTGCACCAACAGTCGTTAATTTCGGATATTTTTTAATTTCAATTCTCCAACCTTGGTCGTCTGTTAAATGCCAATGAAAAGTATTCAGTTTATACATTGCTAAATAGTCAATATACTGCTTCACTTCTTCAACCGTGAAGAAATGACGACAAACGTCTAAGTGCATTCCTCTCCAGGCAAACTTCGGTTGATCTTCAATTTTTACCGCAGGAATTTTTTTATCTTTTTGATTACTTTGGATTAATTGTATTAACGTTTGTAATGCTAAAAAATATCCCTGTTTTGTATAAGATTTTATCTGAATCTGTTTTGGAGTGATTTCTAAGCTATAAAACTCATCATTCTGTTCAGATTTTCCTGATTTTGGCAGTTGAGAATACACCAAATTAGCGTCTGACTTGCTAGATTCTTTAAATTTCAGGTCTGAACTTAACCTTTTTTTAAAGTATTCAGTTTCATTTTTAGGTAATTCACTATTAAGTATAAATGTTTCGGGAAGTGTAAAATTTCCTTCATTTATATTCACATTATGGGGATAAGGAATTAAATTCAACTTATTTTGCGAAAAAATTGTATTTGAAAGTAATACAAAAAATATTAAAATAGCGCGTATCATTGGTTCTGATTAGGTTTTAGCTAATATAATTATTTTATGAAAACTTCTGTAAACAATTTAACTTTTTGCATCAGAAAACATCTAAATTTGCAAAAATATCTTATGAGAAAAACGATTTTATTGGTTAGCGGATTACTATTTTCAGTTTCAACACAAGCGCAGATTTTAGATGTGATAAAATCTACGGTAAAAGATAAAACAGGCATCGACCTCAACACTCCTGTAAAAGGAACAACCACTTCTACAACTCCTACAAAAACTTCGACAAGGACTTCGCCTATCAATTTGGGAAGTTTAACATCAACTCAGATTTCATCGGGATTAAAAGAGGCTTTGAGCATGGGCGTAAGTGAAGGAGTGAAAAAACTAGGTGTGACTGATGGTTTCCTGAAGAATGAAGCCGTGAAAATTTTAATGCCCGAAAAATTAAGAAAAGTAGATGCTACTTTACGCTCAGTTGGTTTAGGAAGTCTGGCAGATCAAGGCGTAAAATTACTGAACAGAGCTGCGGAAGATGCAGTAACAGAAGCCACTCCGATCTTTACCAGAGCGATTACCTCTATGACGATTACCGATGCCAAAAACATACTTTTAGGCAACGATAATGCTGCGACCAATTATCTGCAGGGGAAAACCCAAAGTCAGTTATTTACTGCTTTTGAGCCCAAAGTAAAGGCTTCATTAGGAAAAGTAGGTGCAGATTCGGTTTGGAAAAGTTTGATTTCAAAATATAATATGCTCACTGGACAAGCTGTAACGACAGATCTTAATGAATATGTGACCACAGAAACCATCAACGGTGTTTTCAAGATGGTGGCTGATAAGGAAAGTGGCATCAGAAATACGCCGGCAATGAGAACCACAAGTATTTTACAGAAAGTTTTCGGAGCTCAGGATAGCAAATAGCTTTTGAAGCTATTTCCCGCTCTCCGCACTCGCTATTTCGTTAGGTTTCGGCGCGGCAGCTTCGCTGCCGCGCCGAAACCTAACGAAATGAGCTCAAACAAACGCTGCGATCGGGGCTAGGATTTCAACATATCATTAAATAGAAAAAAATCCACTCAAATTTTTTCATCTTTTAAAACTCAATCACAAAACTTGGGGCGAAAGTAGATCAACTTTTTATTGTATTTTATAAGTAGATTGGCTTTGCCTCAATTATAAAATTGATTTAAGCTGAATCGGCGAAACTTTGTTTTGTGAGGCTTAAAACAAATGGAAGTCAAAAAAACTTTGTGGACTTTGTTCAAAGTTTAAAGCTTTGAATTTTTATCATTAAGCGAGTTTAATATTGCTATCATTTGCTGAGTAGAACGCCATTACGACCGAAAATATTTAAAATAGGATGCAAACTTTAGCGATCGATAGCGTTAAAAAAAATAAAGAATTATTCTCTAGTACTATGCCTAGATTACTATAGGGATGACAAACTTTTTGCCTACTCTCCAAGTTTTGTAACGCATCATTTTTCAAGGCAAAAAAACGAAGTAAATATTCAGACAATACTTTCAAAAAATAACAATCTATCTTACCATTTTGTAAGATGGATTTTTTGTTCTTGATAAATTAAATTTCATCTAAAATCAACAATTATATTTTACAATAAGTCGCACTTTTCTGTTGTGCATTTTTAACGAATTATTTTAATCGTTTAATCAACCGAAATGCAAATGTTTTTTTTCACAAAAAGAAGAAAAAATTAATATTAATATCAATTTTGGGGAAATAACGGGTGCTAAAAACGAACAAAATATGACAAAAATCATGTTGAATCAACAAATCAAACAAAATTTAATCCACTGATTTTTAAAAACTTAATCGCTAAAATTAACATTACGTTAAAAAAAATGAAAATTTTATTAAAAAAAGTTTAATATAGAAAACTAAAAAAATATTAATCGAAATGCGCAATCGATTACATTTAAATTTTAATTAATTTTTTCAACAAATTTGATGAGAAGTAGCTAATCTCAGAGTTCTTGTTGGGAAGTAAAAATTTAACTCAAAAAATTAAAACTATGTCATGTGAAAAAATAGCAGAATCCCGTTTTAGGATTCGTCAAAAGCTTGCTGTTTTGTTTCTGTTTTCCTCTGGAGTGGTTTTTGCGCAGCAGGGTAAAGAGGTAAGCGGAAAGATAACCAACGACAAACAGGCTCCTCTTTCTAATGTAACGGTAAAGGAAGAAGGTACAGAAAATACCGTTATTACCGATGCTGAAGGAAAATTTATCATTACATTATTAAAAGATCAGTCTTCACTTTCTGTTGAAAATGAAGGTTTTCAGTCGCAGATCATCGCTGTGGACAACCGTTCTTTTATCGCCATTCCGCTAAAGGAAGAAAGAACAAAAACCATTGAGCAGGTAGTACTGGTAGGATACGGAAGCGTAAAAAAGTCAGATCTTACAGGTTCTGTGAATACTTTGAGCTCCGACAAAATTGTAGAAAGAAATACAACAAGTCCTCTCGAAGCGATACAGGGAAGTATGCCCGGAGTACAGATTACGTCTAATTCAGGACGAGTGGGTGACGGTTTTAAAATGACCATCCGTGGAAATAACTCATTAATTTCATCAGGAAATCCTTTGTATGTTGTAGATGGAGTGCCTACTGATAATATTGACTTTCTGAATCCTCAGGATATTGCCAGAATGGATGTTTTGAAAGATGCCTCTTCAGCAGCAATCTACGGTTCCAGAGGAGCAAGTGGTGTGGTTTTGGTAACAACTAAAAATGGGGCAACCGCAAAAGGAGGAATCAATGTCTCATTGGAAACTTCTTATGGTGTACGAACTGCAGCCCGCTTGCCTAAAATGATGAGCGGCGCAGAATGGTGGAATTTCCATCAGGCAGCTTACCTTAGTGCAACTCCGAATACCCAGACACCGGCACAGTTGGCAACTTTAGCAGGAAATCAAAGTCCGCTTTTGGTACAAAGAGCCAATAACGGATATAATTTTGACTGGTACGATGCCGTTTTACAACCCGGAACCATGCAAAATCATTATGTGAATATTTCCGGAAGATCTGATGGCGGATTGGGGTATAATATGTCTTTTGGTGTTCAGGGAAATGAAGGTTTAATTGCCAACGATTCTAATGATAAATATACTTTTAAGCTCGGAATCAATCATAAAATAAATTCCAAATTTTCAACGGGAGCCAATATTACCGTAGCAAGAACGATTACAGAATACGGAAGTGATACGGCGATGCGTTCTGCATTCAGCTTCAGTCCGCTGTTATCCCCTTATGCAATCGATTCCAATGGCAATGATATTCAAGGACAGTTGTTCTTACTGCCAGGAAAATTAACTTATCCTAACGGAGCCTGGGCAATTAATAAAACAAGTACGATCAATCCATTATTAGAAATTGCCAATTCGAGACAAACCGAAAGAACCTGGCAGACATTAGGAAATATATTTTTCCAGTATCAACCAATGAAGTGGTTATCATTTAAAACTACTTTTGCTGCAGGATTTTCAACTTCAAGTTTAGGAATATCGAATACGGCAGATACCAATATCGGGATTGCTCTTAATAAACAAAACTCCGCTTCTTTAAGCAAAACTGAAAACTTTAATTATACTTGGGATAATCAAATCGACTTAAAACATACGTTCAGCGATGTACATGATGTAAGTTTATTATTGCTTCAAAGTACATATTCCAATGAAGATCAGTCGTCTTACGGATATTCGCACGGACAGTCTTTTAATTCAGAATATTATAACTTAGGATTTGGGCTACCAAGCAGTTTTCAGCTCCAATCGCCGCCTTATATGAAAAGGACTTTGAACTCTTTTGCTGCAAGGCTCAACTACGGATACAAAGACAAATATTTATTAACAGCCTCCACAAGATGGGACGGATCTTCGGTATTGTCTGAAGGGAATAAATGGACTGCCTTCCCTTCTCTGGCCTTAGGATGGAAAGTCAATAAAGAATCTTTTCTTGAAAATGTAAAAGCGATCTCAGACTTAAAACTAAGGGCAAGTATCGGTTACACAGGAAATGATAATGTGGCACCATATCAATCATTAGCGTTATTAGACCAGCAGACGTTTTATGCTAATGGATCTACTTTGGTTCCCGGATTACAGTCTTCAGTTTTTGCCAATCCTTTGCTGACCTGGGAAAAAACACGTGAACTTAACTTTGGATTGGATTTTGGATTTCTTCGAAACAGAATTACGGGTACCGTGGATGTTTACGACCGTCTCTCAGAAAATCTAATTTATAAACAACAGTTACCTGCCGAAATGGGAGTAAAATACACCTATGCCAACGTAGGATCGGTAAGTAATAAAGGGGTTGAAGTACTTTTAACCACAAAAAATATAAAAAGTGAACTCATCAATTGGGAAACCACTTTTACCTTTACTAAAAACGTCAATAAGCTTGAATCGATCTATAATCAGGATCAGGTGAGCGACCGAGGGAATAATCTTATTTTAGGTTCCAGTTTAAATCCGAATTTCAATTATGTGTACGACGGCGTTTGGCAGGAAAGTGAAGCCGCACAGGCAGCAGCTTACGGAATGGCTCCCGGACAGGCAAGACCGAAAGACATCAATGGGGACGGAAAATTTGATGCTAATGACAGAACGACCATCGGAAGTTCGGTTCCAAAATGGCAAGGAAGTTTTTATTCGAGATTTACGATAGGAAAATTTGACTTTAATTTTTCAATTATTACCAGCCAAGGGCAAACAGTTTTAAGTACTTTCCATCAGAATTTTGCTGATGTTTCAGACCGCGGACGCCAAAAAATGGCAATGGATTATTTTGTACCTACCAACAGTGCCGGACTTGCTTCTAATGCCAATAATACCAACCCAAGACCAGGACCTGTAGCCACTGGAGCAGGTGCATTTTGGTCAACAGGATTTGGCTATTACCGAGAAGTTTCTTTTACGAAAATTAAAAACATCTCATTGGGATATACTTTTGATTCCGACTTCCTGAAAAAAGTAAAAATGAGCAGCTTAAGAGTTTACGTCAATGTTCTTGATCCTTTTGTATTCACCAATTTCGATGGATACGATCCGGAATGGGCAGCTGCTAATATGGGAGTCAACAGACCGGCTGCCATTACAACACAATTAGGATTAAGCGCTAAATTTTAATTAAACGATCATGAAAAAAATAATATTTACACTCGTATTGGCTACAGCGATTTTCAACTCGTGCAGCGATTTTATAGAAGAAGAAAGTTTATCAAACGTACCCGCTGATGAAGCTTATAAAACAGCTACTGGCTTTCAGCTGCTTGTGAATACGAATTATGCCTGGCTAAAAGGCATTTATGGAGGCGATCCGTGGCTTTTTGTTGCCGGAACCGATATGTATGCCGAAGGAAGAACGCCTGAGCCGGCTGGTCTCAGCCAATACACGCAGCTAATTCCTGCCTCGGAAGGAGTTGACCAATTATATATGGCTTGTTATCAGTTGATTCAGTCGGTTAATAAAACGGTATATTATTCCGCGATAACTGAGCAGACTTCCAGTGTTCCCACTTTAGTGGCAGAAGCAAGATTTTTGAGAGCTCAGGCTTATTTTCTATTGGTGCAGACCTATGGCGGAGTTCCTATTGTTGAGGAAAATTTTACGCTTCCCACTTTACAATTCAACAGAAATTCTGCAGAAGAAGTTTATACATATATCATTAAAGAATTAGAGGCATCACTTGCTGCTGTTGGAACTACGGCTTATGCTACCAGCGGTAAAGTAAACAAGAAAGCGGTAAATGATCTTTTGGCTAAAGTATATTTAACGCGAGGATATGAAAGCTTTGGAGCAAGTACAGATTTTGCCACCGCGGCGACGTATGCAGACGCTGCCATTGCCGGACAAGGTCTGACAGTAGAACCTTCTAAACTATTTTATCCAGGAAATGAATTGAATGCAGAAACCATTTTCTCGGTGCAATATGACTTTAATTCTACCTCAACCTCTCCGACTACGCTGGGAAATAAGCAGTTTTACTATTTCAGCTCGTATTTGGGAGGTGCAGAAACCAATGGAAGCGCGCCTTTGAGAAGCTACAATCTTTGCCCGACAGCCTATGCTCTCAACTTATTCAAGCAAGGCGATCTAAGATGGGAAGCCACTTTTATGGATGTTGTCTATGAAAAATATTACGACTATTTCAGAGTTGCTGATAAATCGGATCTGAAAATTAAACATTTTTATGAGCCAATGTGGTACACCGCAGCCGATAAAACGGCATGGATGACGGCGAACGCTTCAAAATTAGCCACAGGATTTCTTTATCACGACAAAGGAACTTATGATGCAGCCTATACGTTAGTTAAAAACTTAGATTATCAAACAATTCCGGTGAAGAAATTTGATGATCCGGCAACCACTACGCCAGCCAGCACAGGCGCGGTAAGCACAAGAGACATCATCATTTCCAGATTGGCAGACACGTATCTTATTGCAGCAGAAGCCTATTTGAAATCAGGAAACTCGGCGACAGGACTGGCAAGATTAAATGTGGTAAGAGCACGAGCAGGTGTGGCAGCGGCAACAGCAGCAGAATTCAATATCAATTATATTCTGGATGAACGAGGCAGAGAAATGCTGGGAGAATACAACCGCTGGTTTGACTTAAAACGTACCGGAACTTTGGTTTCAAGAGCCGTTCAGTATAATTATAAGATTACCAGCGCTTCTAATTTTAATGGAAATAATGGCGTTCAGAAAATTTTAAGACCGATTCCTCAAACGGTTTTAGATTTAAATCAAAATAAAGATTTTCCACAAAACCCTGCGTATTAAAACAGGAATAATATGATTGATCTTGATTTTGTTTTTTAACGCAAAGGTGACTTCAGATACTTTTAATTTATAGGAGGCAAAGACAAATAAAATTTGTTTCGCGAAGCTTGAAAATACCGCTTCATCAAATCAATCTAATTGATTACTCTTGGCTCACTAAAAAAAATCATCATGTAAATAAATCTTTGCGTTAAAAAAAAATAAAAGTCAAGATGACTTCGACAAAAAAATCCGTCTCGCAAATGTGGAGACGGATTTTTTTATGAATTAAAGGCAAAAGTAAAAGGTAAAAAGAGCCAGGTTGATGAAGTGATTATCCTTTTAACAAAATAGTAAACAAGAACTATTTATACTAAAGTCATCAATTTAAACTTCCAGCTTCAAGTCTCCTTCTTCTAAACTAGTATTTAAAACTGCATTTCAGGAATATCACCTTCAATGATCAGATCTGCTTCTGTAGATTGAATAATATGTTCCACCGAAACTCCCGGAGCTCTTTCAACAAGCTTAAATCCGGCAGGCGTGACATCTAAAACGGCTAATTCTGTCACTACTCTTTTCACACAATTCACACCCGTTAAAGGCAACGTACATTTTTTAAGAATTTTGCTTTCTCCCGCTTTGTTCACGTGCATCATCGCTACAATAATATTTTCCGCAGAAGCCACCAAATCCATTGCACCGCCCATTCCTTTTACCATTTTACCCGGAATTTTCCAGTTGGCAATATCTCCGTTTTCTGAAACTTCCATTGCTCCAAGTATTGTTAAATCTACTTTTTGAGCTCTGATCATCCCAAAACTGAAGGCAGAATCGAAGAATGAACCTCCATTCAAGATCGTGATCGTCTGTTTTCCGGCATTGATGATGTCTGCATCTTCTTCTCCTTCGAAAGGAAAAGGCCCCATTCCCAATACTCCGTTTTCACTCTGAAATTCTACGGAAAGATTGTCCGGAACGTAGTTGGCCACCAATGTAGGGATCCCGATTCCTAAATTTACATAATACCCGTCTTTTACTTCTCTGGAAATTCTTTGTGCAATTTGTTCTTTAGTTAACATAGCTTTATCTTATCCCGCCAAATTAGCCATTTTTTCAGAATTACAAAAAAATTTCTTTTCTTATCCTATGATAAATTTCCCTTTTCAAATTGTTGTAAATTTGTGGACTTTTAATTTTAGCAATGAAAATTTTATTAAATTATTTAAAACCATATAAATGGCTGATATTAGCTTCCCTTTTATTAGCCTCAATCAATCAGGTATTTTCACTGTTTGCGCCTGCCATTACGGGAAATATATTAGACAAACTGGTTACCCATCCTAATTTTTTTGATAAAGAAAAAACGCTTCCGAGAAATATGACTGAATATCTGAACGGAACCGATCTTTATCACGGAGTATTCTATTTTTTAGGATTATTGATCGGAACGGCGATGATAAGCCGAATTGCAAAAGCCTTTCAGGATTATGTAGTGAATGTGATCATCCAGAAATTTGGGGCAAAGATTTTTACGGATGGTTTAAAACATTCTATGAGACTGCCTTTTCAGGAATTTGAAGATCAGAGAAGTGGTGAAACCCTTTCCATTTTAACAAAAGTTCGTGAAGATTCGGTGAAGTTTATCAATAATTTCATCAATGTATTTTTCGGAATTTTGGTAAGTATCATTTTCGTTTCGGTATACGCCATCCGTTTGCACTGGACGATCATGCCGGTGTATGTGGTCGGGATTATCTTTATTGCAGTTGTGACCAATTTATTAAGCAAAAGAATCAAAAATATTCAGAAAAGTATTGTTACTGAAACAACAAACTTAGCCGGAAGCACCACCGAAAGTCTTAGAAATATTGAAATTGTAAAGAGTTTAGGACTGACCAATCAGGAAGTTGAACGTTTGAATAACAATACGTATAAAATTTTAAATTTAGAATTAAGAAAAGTAAAAAGCATCCGTTCTTTAAGCTTTGTTCAGGGAACTTTGGTTAATTTTTTACAGCAAACGATTACCTTCACTTTATTATTGTTGATCTTTAAAAACATTGTAACGCCGGGACAATATTTATCTTTGATGTTCTACGGATTCTTCATCTTCGGACCGATGCAGGAAATTGGAAATATCATCATTTCTTACCGTGAAGCACAGGCTTCGTTGAATAATTTCGATCGCGTGATGAAAAAAGAAGTGGAACCTAAACCTTTAACTCCCAAGAAAATCGGTGCTATTGAAGATCTGAAATTCCAAAGTGTTTCTTTTCAGCATCAAAGCGCTCATTATAAAGCCATCAATTCGATTTCATTTGATGTGAAAAATGGAGAAACCATTGCTTTTGTCGGTCCCAGTGGATCAGGAAAAAGTACTTTAGTGAAATTGCTTGTGGGTTTGTACAGACCTCAGGACGGAGCTATTCTTTATAATAATATTGATGGAAAGGAATTTGATTTTGATGAATTAAGAAATCAAATCGGATTTGTAACCCAAGATACTCAGCTTTTTGCAGGAACCATCAGAGAAAACCTTTTATTTGTCAATCCATCGGCAACAGAGGAAGATTTGCAATTAGCCTTAAAAAAATCAAGCTGTACGGCACTTTTAGAACGTGCTGAAAACGGAATTGAAACCGTAATCGGAGAAGGTGGATTAAAATTGAGCGGTGGTGAAAAACAAAGAATTGCCATTGCCAGAGCTTTATTAAGAAAACCGCATTTATTGATCTTTGATGAAGCAACATCCGCTTTGGACAGTATTACCGAGGAAGAAATTACCATGACTATCAAGGAAGTTTCTAAAGAAAAAGAACAGATAACCGTTCTTATTGCGCACAGATTAAGTACGATTATGCATGCCGACAGAATTTATGTTCTGGAACGCGGACAAATTGTAGAAACGGGATCACATCTCCAGTTAATTGAAGAAAAAGGTTTATATTACGCCATGTGGAGACAGCAAATTGGAGAAAGAAAAATTGCTGAAACGCTGATTTAAAAGGATGGAAGTTAAGTGATGGAAGCTGGAGGTTTACCTGATTGAAAACAGAGATTCCTTCTTCGTCGGAATGACAACTTTGAAAATAAATAAATTACCCCGAAAATTGATTTCGGGGTATTATTTTTTAGAGCTGATGAAAAAATTAATCTTTTTTTCTAACCGTTCTCTGCTCAATTCTTTTTTCAAATTTCTCTCCTTGGAAAATTCTTTGGATCATGATTCCCGGAATGTGAATTTGGTTAGGATCCAATTCTCCTGGTTCTACCAATTCTTCAACTTCCGCTACGGTAATTTTCCCTGCTCCAGCCATCGGATGATTGAAATTTCTCGCCGAACCTTTGAAGATTAGGTTTCCGGCATGATCGCCCTTCCAAGCTTTTACGATTGCATAATCTGCTTCGTAAGCGTGCTCTAAAATATGAGGTTTTCCTTTAAAATCTTTTACTTCTTTCCCTTCTGCTATTTCAGTTCCGAAACCTGCCGGCGTATAAAAAGCAGGAATTCCCGCCTGTGCAGCTCTGCATTTTTCTGCCAAAGTTCCCTGTGGAGTCAGCTCAACTTCCAATTCTCCCGAAAGCATCTGTCTTTCAAACTCAGCATTTTCTCCCACATAAGAAGAAATCATCTTCTTGATCTGTCTTTTGTGAAGCAATAATCCCAACCCGAAATCATCTACCCCTGCATTGTTTGAAATACACGTAAGATCTTTCACATCGCTCTCTACCAAAGCATTGATTGAATTTTCAGGAATACCGCAAAGTCCAAATCCGCCCAACATCAACGTCATTCCATCCTGAATTCCTTCGATGGCTTCCTTTGCATTTTTTACTCTTTTATCTATCATGAAATATTAGATTTTCTGTTGGCTTAAATTTAATAATTTTTCTCAAATATCCTATGTTCCGCATTTTTTTGATGATGATATGATAACTTTTTATACATTTGATAATTATAAATACTGTCAAATCTTTTACTCAAAAGTATTTGATTTAAAATTTAACCTCACAAATTATTACACAAATGAAACAGGAAAATTTAAACAAAGCAGGAGATGTTTTTTATGTACTTTGCAGAATGAGCATTGGTTTATTCTTCTTCATTACTGGTTTCAACAAACTTTTCCATCCCGTTTTTCAAGGGTATATGCTGAAAACAATGGAAGGTCTGGGTTTCTCAAATCCACAATTTATGGCTCATTTTGTAGCAACTAATGAAATGGTTTGGGGATTATTTTTATTGATTGGGCTTTTCACAAGGATAAGTTCTTTTGCATTAATTGTTATCATGTTGGTCGCTTTGATTTCAAAAGATATCCATTCTATTCCGATAGAATTGGTTCCCATTGATCCTAAAATAGGGAACATTCCTATGGACAATTTTACATGGCTTACGTATTTCTTCTTTTTACCTCAGGTATTATTTATAATGCTGTTGGGAATGTTTTCATTATATGGATATAAGATCTTTGGAATTGATCGGTTTTTAAACAAGAAAAGGAATATTTACAGATAAAGGAATCGGGGGAAAATTAAAAATTTTCTCCCGATTTTATTTTAACAATCATCTTTTTGATTGGATTCTCATCCAATCCTGATTTAAATCGTCCCTTCGGGACTCTTTCTTTCTATATATTTTAAATTAGTGAAAATATATTTCGTTGTCATGGTCTGATTTTGGTTTAATTATAATCAACATCACAAAAAATATTAAAATTATGGAAACGAAAGACATTTCAAGAATTGCTTTAGGTACCTTTTTAATTACGGCAGGAATCGGTCATTTAACATTCGCAAGAAAAGAATTTCAGGCTCAGGTTCCGGAATGGGTTCCTCTGAAAAAAGACGATACCGTTGTTTATTCCGGATTTGCTGAGATTGCATTGGGAGCAGCAGTAATTCTTACTCCTGAAAAATATAGAAAAACAATGGGACAAGTGGTTGCCGGATTTTTTGCTGCCGTTCTCCCCGGAAATATTGCTCAGTATAAAAACAGAAGAGATTCTTTTGGACTGAATACTGATAACGCAAGATTTGCAAGACTTTTTATGCAGGCTCCTTTAATGGCATGGGCAATAAAATCGACTGATGAATAACTTTTTTGATTATAATTAAAAATTAAGTTTTGGCTAAAGCCTTATGAATTTAGGAAATAAAGAAACGGGCTAAAGCCCGTTTCTATTGATCCTTTCAACTATTTTTTGAAAATATTTATTGAGGATTTATTTATGATTCAACCTTTTTAAATCAATTTAATCTTTATTGATAATTCATAATTGGATTCGCATCCAATCCTGATGTAAATCGTCCCTTCGGGACTCTTTCTTTGACCTTTATATTTTACTGAATAATCAATTTCAACGTAAATAATTTTCTTGAATGAACTTTCACAAAATATACCCCTTTCGGTAGGTTTTCATTCACCAAAGAAAATCGTTGATTTTGTACATTCTCAGATTTGTACAATAAATCTCCGTTGGCAGAAAGTAATTCTATTTTTTCAATTGGATAATCACTTTTTATAAACGTTGGCTGTCCCGGTTTTGTCGGATTTGGATATAAAATAACCGCTTTTTCATTATGATTTTTTGTTTCATCCATTCCTAAAGTTGCTCCCTGCACCTGAAACTGAACTCGGTTTGAAACCTCAGTATAAGAATCATTGGTAAACATCACCATATAATAATTTCCGGGAGTTGTAGGCAATGCAGCACCATTGATATTTTTCGTTCCCTGAACAATTCCGTCAAAATAAGTATAAGACACAAAATTATCATCCGGCGTTTGAATATTTTGAGGATAAATTCCTAACCAATCTTTGATAATTCCCGGAGAATCCGTCCAAGAAGCGGTAATATTTTCACCTAATGTATAAACAGGTTTGTTCGTCCAAAGTTCCGTAACGATGTCACCAACTTTAAAGAAAACCTTCTCTCCTACTGTCGTGTAGCCATCTTCAAGAAAATACTGAGCATAATAATACCCTTTCGGAAGACCTGTAAAATTCAATGTTCCTGAAGCTGTTGTTACATAACTCCACTTTATAGAAGGGGTTGGCCCCGGAACTTGTCCCATTTTGTAAATCCCGATCCAGTCTTTGGTTAAATTCGGGCCGTTGTTAAAATTTACAACTACGTTTCCGCCAACAGGATAAGTATCTGCAGAAGTATTCAGCACCACTTTTGGCCCTACATAAAAGTTCTTTCTGGCTGTAATTTCTGTATAACCGTTGTTCGCAAAAAATCCTGCGAAATACTGACCTTTAGCTGAAATTCCATTGGGGAAAGTTGTCGTTCCGGCAGTTTGTCCGTTGGTATAAAGGTAAGCTTGTGACGTTACCGAAGCTGGATTCTGACCTTTTTTATAGATTCCGATCCAATCCTGCTGATTTCCGGGACCGTCTGTAAATGTAGCAACAATCGGCTCATTTTGAGTATATTCTGATTTATTTAAATTGAATGAAGGATTTGAAACCACACTTCCTGTTACTTCAAATTGTTTTGCATCACTCCAATCACTCCATTCTAAATTTCTGTCTCTGTAACGAACTTTCACATAATAAATTCCGTTTGTGATTGAGTTGGCAGCAATTGTAGCTTTGGTAATATCAACTCCGGCATTTAGATTTTTAGTAATATCGGGCGTTCCGTTACCATCTTTTCCGAACCAGTTTTCGTAATCCCTGTAAAATTCTTTTTCAACAACAGAAAAATCGGCAGCTTTACTGATTAAAAACTGTGTGGTATTTAATAATTCTGAATTTGTTGTGGTAAAAGTGCTTCCATTTAATGTTATAGGTAACGTAATCGGAGCTGAAAAAGTGTTTGTAATGGAAGGTTTTACTGGTTTTGGCTGATTTTTATATCGGTGAAAAGTATCAACCAATTCATTATACTTTTTATGATAAACACCACCAATTGAATAACTTTCAATATCAACTTTTCCTGTGTTTACATCTACTTCAACGATTTGGTAAGTCCAATCTGTCAATGTTTTCTGAACATCGTCAAAATCCTGCTCATTCGACATTCCCCAATATTGGTCCCATGCGACTCCACCGGAAATAATCTGATAATTCGGAGATTCTTTCAACTGACCTCTGTGATATAAATGGTGATGCGCCCCAACGTGCATTAAATATTTATTAGAAGTCGTTAACAGAGGAACCGCCGTATTTCTCACCCAAGTCGAAATATCTCCCACATATTGTTCCGCCTGATAAGGTCTGTGACTTAAAGAAATAATCCAGTCTACCGTAGGATCGTTGTTTGCTTCGTTTAAAATTTGCTGAAGCCAAGTTTGCTGAGCCGAACCTGTATGTTCTGAACTTAAGCTTACAAATAAAACATTTCCAGCTTGTTGAGCATAATAATTCTCATTTCCTGAAGAAATATTTTTGTATTTAATTTCATCAATATAAAAATGAGCATAATAAGAGTTCATCCCTAAACTACCATACGTTTCATGATTCCCCACCGTTGTCTGGATCGGAAGATAAGGCGAAAGCTTAATATTCTTTTTAAAGTGAACATTTTCATAATGATCTAATGTTCCCACATCTACCTGATCTCCAACCATAAACGTTAATGCAATATTATCAGAAGGATCAGAATCTACCCCAAATTTTTCCTTTAATTTTTTATAAGCATTTAAAGTTAAAGTATCATATCTTGGCTCTGCCTTGATTTGGTTATCTCCCATGATCAGAAAACGGATTTTTCCATCAGCCGTCACAGGTTGTCCTGGCAAAGGAAGTGTTCTGAAATTGTACACCGCAGATTCGCTGGTTCCTGTTTTTATTTTATAGTAATATTTTGTATTAGGCTGAAGATTGGTAACTTTTGCCGTGTGGTAATAATAATTGTTGTTATACCCTGTATCTGAAAAATGTTGGTAGTTCCCGTTACCGTAACGTTCAGATTATTAGCAGAAGTTCCGTAGGTAACCGTAGTTTCATTATTTGATGAAGTCTTCCAGTTCACAATCATGGAATTTGGTGTCGGATTTTGTAAATAAGGATACAAAACCTGCCCAAACGCCATCTGGACGGCAAAAAAGAAAAAGAAGAAATAGTGTTTCATAAAAAATTTCAGTTTAAATGTGTGTAAAGTTTTTAAATCATTTATTTTTAAATGATTATAGCTGATTTTATTTTCGGGCAAAAGTAGAATTCTCATGTAAACTTTATCTGATGGGAACTTCAAGGAAGTGTTAATTTTTCCACTGAAAATCAACATGAAATTTTATAAGATTTAATAATAATTTGTTTGGGATATTCAAAAAATGTTCTGTATATTTGCAACCTGTTATTCAACCTCTGACGAAGTCCGTGTAAGTTGCTTAGCCTAAACATTTTATTTATTAATAATGGATTTATTAAAGTACGTACAAGACAAGTACATTACAAAAAAAGAATTCCCTGAATTCAAAGCTGGTGATACAATCACTGTGTATTACGAGATTAAAGAAGGTCAAAAAACAAGAACTCAGTTCTTCAAAGGTACTGTTATCCAATTGAGAGGTACTGGATCTACAAAAACTTTTACCATCAGAAAAATGTCTGGTGATGTAGGTGTAGAAAGAGTATTCCCAATCAACATGCCAGCTCTTCAGAAAATTGAAGTTGACAGAAGAGGTAGAGTTAGAAGATCTAGAATTTACTACTTCAGAGACCTTAGAGGTAAAAAAGCGAGAATTAAAGACGCTGCTTACAAGAAGAAATAATTCAGACAACAATACATACAAAAAGAGACTGCTAATTTTTAGTGGTCTCTTTTTATTTTTGGAGTATTTTTTAGGAGCTATTTCCCGCTTTCCGCTATATCTTTTGTTTCGCTTTGCTACACAAAAGGATGTCGCTGCAATCGGGGCTAGGAAAAGCGAAACGTTTTAAATGTCAATTGATTATTTACTATTCACTTTCTGACCACCCCGACAAAAATTTCTTTGAAATTTTCGCCACCCCTCCAAAGGAGGGGAATTTTAAACGTAATATATTTTTCTTATTTCTTTGTAAAAATATTCTCAATCATTTAAACTTCCATCATCCAGCTTCCGGCCTCCCTACTTTATAAATTCATACAACGCATTCCAAAATTTATCATAGACTTCAATGTGAGGAAGATGTCCCACATTTTCGATTTCAATTAATTTTGAACCTGCAATTTGTTGTTGCGTTTTCTTTCCTAATTCTTGATATTGTCCCATTTTTGGCTGCAATTCTTTTGGAGCTCTGTCTTTTCCTATGGCCGTTCTATCTCTTGTTCCAATAATTAACAAGGTTGGAGTTTTGATATTTTTAAACTCATAACAAACCGGTTGATTGTAAATCATATCCGATGTTAAGGCCGCATCCCAAGCTACTTTTGGATAGTCTTGATGTAAAGTCCAGCCTGCAATTAAATCCAGCCAAGGTTGATATTCTGCTTTCCATTTATTATCGTAATAGAACTTTAATTGATAATTTTTATAGGTTTCTGCCGTATTTTTAAGCTCAGATTTATAGGCTTGATCTATGGTTTGATATGAGGCAAAAGTTTTGTAATCTTCTAAACCAATCGGGTTTTCCAAAATTAATTTTTCAACCATATTCGGATAAAGCAAAGTAAATCTTGTGGCAACCATTCCTCCCATTGAATGTCCTAAAACTATTAATTTATCAATTTTAAGTTCATCCAAAATCGCTTTTGTATTATCCGCCAATTGTGAAAATGAAAACTGATAACTCTGAGGTTTTGAAGATTTTCCAAATCCGATCTGATCCGGAACAATCACTCGAAAACCTTTATCTGAAAGATCTTTAGCCGTTCTTTCCCAATAGGCTCCATTGAAATTCTTCCCGTGAAGAAGCATAATCACTTTTCCGTTGGATGTTTTGGGTTTTACATCCATATAAGCCATTTTCAAATCATTATTTTGAGATTTCAGATTCAAAAAATGGACTTCATAAGGATATTTATAATTAGATAATTCTGCATCTAAAGGCTTTACCTGAGAAAACATAAAGCTTGATGAAATCGATAGCATTATAATTACAGCAGCATTTTTAAAATTTTTCATAAAAAATTTAATTTATATAAAAATAAAAAAACCGCTTCAAAAGAAACGGTTCGTATGTGTTAATTATCATTTATTTAAGAAAATTCAACTACCTTTTCTTCTTTTTTTGGAAGATTCATTAAAACAATGGCGAAAAGAATCAAAGCAATTCCCAACCATTGAATCATGATTACTTTTTCACCTAATAAAACAAAAGCCATCGTCACAGAAACCGGAAGTTCCAAGGACGAAACAATACTTCCTAATCCTAAACCTGCATTTGGGAAGCCGACATTAAATAAAATCGGCGGAATAATAGTTCCAAAAAGTGATAAAATCAATCCATATTTCCACAGAATTGAATAATTGAAACTGTGAATATGTTCTGTGTTTTCAGTGAAATTTAAGTAAAATGATCTTAATCCATCAAAATGTAAAGGTCCGATTTGCGCGAAAAATAAGAAGGCAAAAATAATAATTGAACCTCCACAAAGCATAATAAAACTTTTTCGGAAAACGGGTAAATGCGTTGCTAATGTATTGGATGTAAACATCGTTAAGGTATAAGAAGCAGCCGCCATTAATCCCCAGAAAACCCCTTTGAAGTCGAGTTCTATTTCTGTATTGATAAGGTTTGTAGCCAAAATAGTTCCGGCTAGAACAATGATAACAGAAACAACTTTTCTTGCGTTGGGCAATTTTTTAGTTAAGAAACTTTCAACCACCACACTAAACCAAACGGACTGCATCAACAAAACAATCGCAATTGAAACATTGATATATTGAACGGCGATATAATAAAATAAACTTGTACATCCCAAAGACGTTCCCGCCAATAGCAATGTTCTTACTTCTTTGGATGTTGGCGAGGATAATTTTTGTTTTGAGGTAATGGTCTGGATAATATTCAGAATCAATAGTCCTACCAATCCTAAAATAAACTGTGATGTGGTAACCTCTGAAGTTGTGTAACCGTCTTCATAAGCTAATTTTACGAAAGTCGCCAACATACCGTATATACTGGCTCCAATTCCTACAAATAAAACTCCTTTTAATATATTCTTCTTCATAATTTTTTTTGAACAGCCTGCAAAGGTACGACTTAAAATTCAAAATAATAGCGGAGATTAATATGATAGATAAACGAAATCGGCGCAAGCTTCGCTTGCGCCGATTCAAAACAATATATTTTAAAAATGCTTATTTTTTAATTAACTTTTCAGTATACACTTCATTTTTATCAGAAACCACTTTCACAATATAAATTCCCTGATTTTGAGAATGAATATCAATTTCCAGTTCTTTTTCTCCTCGGAAAGCTTTATTGTAAACTACATTACCACTTACATTCATCACTTGTAATGTTCCGGAAGTAATGTTTTTATCTAAAATTACTTTAAATAAACCATCCGTCGGGTTCGGAGTTAATTTGAATAAAGGCGTAGTTTCAGCTTTTGAAGCAGATCTTAAAACACAGCTTAAATCAATATCATAATCAAAATAAGGATAATTATTATAATTACTCACCATGATTGTATTCCCGTTGAGTGTATAAAACATATTCAACCTTAATCTATATTGGCCAGTGGCTCCTGCTGCGGAAGAAGCGCCAAAATCAGCAGGATACAGATAATTATAGTATTGCCCTGTAGTTCCCCATTGTGAAACATTACTCAAATCCACAGGATAAACATCTCCGGTATCATTATTAATAATCTCAAGTTTAAAACCATCCAAAGTTGCACCTACTGGCAAAGAATATGTCCAGTTTACAGCCTGCATTCCGTTTAATCCACAACCGTTTGGTTCGTAGAACATTGACGTAATTTGTCCCAAACCTGTAGAATTACAAATACTGTTTGCCGTTTCTACCCACAGATTACTTTCCGTTTGATATAAACTAAAACCATTGGTTCTGTTATAATACATTCTTGGAGTTATTCCACCATCGAAATCACCAGGAAAATTCTCAAGTGCTCCCATATAAGTACCTCCCGGACTTGAAATTACAGCCGCCGCATTTTGAGCTGTAGGATTTGGAGTCGGAGTATAATGGAACATAACAAATCTGGCATCCCTTGCAGCTTTGAATTTAGTAACATTTACAAATGCTCCATCATTATTAAAGTTGGTATTAGCTTCGTTTACCAAATATGATCTATTGATAGGAGCTGTACCTGTATTTCGACTTGCATCAGTAAAAGTAATAATGTGCAAAGGCTGATGATGATCTAAATTTAATGTCGTTTGCGGACTTATGATACTAAGATTAGGATTGTGATCTATTGCATCTCCCACCAATCCTAAAGCCTCATGAAACTGATCTCCAAAGTATAATCTTCTTTGAAAATTTGTTGCCGCTATGTGATCATTAGTAAAATCAGATTCAATATAAATCCTTGGCATAAAGCCTGTGTTAGGAGCACCATATAAACCAGCGCCATAATGTACTACCGCTACTCTATTTTTAGGATTGCAAGACAATAAAGACTCGATAAATTTGCTGGCAGCCAGCTTCATTTCACTGAAAGTCTGAACATTGATGGAAAAGCCATTGTCTAATAAGATAATGTAATCGCTGCCCGGAGCCTGTGCCGAAAGTTTTCCGAAAGACATACTTAATGCCAACAGAAACAAAAGAAATGTTTTTTTCATGGATTAAAAATTTTGTTAATTAAGTTATGTTAAAAATAATATATTTTTCTTTATATCGTGAAATAATTTGAAATATTTTTAATTAATCAAAATCTAAACTTTCAAGCATAAAAAAAGCCACTCAAACGAGTGGCTCATATTTTAAAATGAAACTAAGGATTATTTACCTTCTTCCATTTTTCTTTTCAATTCTGCTAATGCATCGATATCTCCTAAAGTAGATCTCTCTTCGTTTGAAGAAGAAGATACATTGTTAGATCTGTTGTTAGAAGCTTCTCTTACGTTTTTCTTCTCTTCGTCTCTGAAGATACCTGTGTGAGAAACAACTACTCTCTTGAATTCTTTGTTGAATTCAATTACTTTGAATTCAGCAGTTTCACCTTTCTTGATTTTAGATCCATCTTCTTTCTCTAATAATCTTGAAGGGCAGAAAGCTTCAACTTCAGCATCTTCGAATTGTACAGAAGCTCCTTTATCGTGAACTTCTACAGCAGTTCCTGTGTGTACAGTTCCTTCAGCATATTTAGTTTCGAATGCATCCCAAGGGTTGTCAGTCAATTGTTTGTGACCTAAAGATAATCTTCTAGCCTGGATGTCTAGTTCAAGAACAACAACATCTAATTTATCACCAACTGCACAGAACTCAGATGGGTGCTTGATTTTCTTAGTCCAAGAAAGATCAGAGATGTAGATTAATCCGTCAATACCTTCTTCTAACTCTACGAATACACCAAAGTTAGTGAAGTTTCTTACAGTTCCTACATGCTTAGATCCTACAGGATACTTAGCTTCGATGTTTTCCCATGGATCTTTGCTTAATTGCTTGATACCAAGAGAGATTTTTCTTTCTTCTCTGTCTAAAGTAAGTACTTCAGCTTCTACTTCGTCACCTACTTTTACAAAGTCACCTGCAGATCTCAGGTGAGTAGACCAAGACATTTCAGAAACGTGGATTAATCCTTCTACACCTGGAGCGATTTCTACGAATGCACCATAGTCAGCAAGAACTACTACTTTTCCTTTTACTTTGTCACCTACTTTCAAGTCAGCAGAAAGAGCATCCCAAGGGTGAGCTTCTAATTGCTTCATACCCAATTGGATTCTTGTTTTCTCATCATCAAAGTCAAGGATAACAACTTTTACAGTCTGTCCGTCCTCAAGGATTTCAGATGGGTGGTTCACTCTAGACCAAGAAAGGTCTGTAATGTGGATCAATCCATCAACACCTCCAAGGTCGATGAATACACCGTAAGAAGTAATATTCTTAACAGTACCTTCAAGAACTTGTCCTTTTTCTAACTGAGCGATGATCTCTTTTTTCTGACCTTCGATATCTGCTTCGATCAATGCTTTGTGAGATACAACTACGTTTTTGAACTCAGGGTTGATTTTCACAACTTTGAACTCCATAGTTTTACCTACGAACTGATCGTAATCTTTAATTGGCTTAACGTCAATTTGAGAACCTGGTAAGAATGCTTCGATTCCGTGTACGTCAACGATCATACCACCTTTAGTTCTAGACTTCACAAAACCGTTAACGATTTCTCCAGTTTCGTGTAGTTCATTTACTTTATCCCAAGCTTTAAGCGTTCTAGCTTTTCTGTGAGATAACTGTAACTGACCTGTTTTGTCTTCTCTTCTGTCTACCATTACTTCAACCTCGTCACCTACACTAAGGCCTTGGTTGTAACGGAATTCGTTAAGAGAAATAACACCTTCAGATTTGAAGTTGATGTCTACGATAGCTTCTTTATCAGTTAATCTTACAACTTTACCAACTAAAACGTCGTTATCGCTTAGGTTGTTCAAAGATCCGTTGTAGATTTCTTCTAAATCGCTTTTTTCTTTTCTCGCATCTGCATCAAGACCTGATTCGAAAGAATCCCAATCAAATTGTTCTGGTGCTACGTTTTGGTTTAATAAAACCTCTGCTGAATTTGTCTCTTTTGACATTTTCTAATAAAATTTGTATTCCTTCTTTTTCAACGGTCTGAATAAATGTGAATTGAAAAATACGGAAGTTATTAATTATAAGTAATTTACTCATCAAACCTTTTCGCCACAAAAGTGGGTGCAAAGATAGGTATTTTATTTGAGATAACCAATAATTACAACTATGTTAAAAATAAGCATAACTCACTGAAAATCAAATATTAATTAAACTACATTGGTATTAGCGTTGTCATGCCGAACCTGTCGAAGCATCATTATTTGCAGAGAGGAAGGGATTTTAACCTTCGATAAATATAAATGATGCGCAGACCATTTATAATTACATACTTCATCCCTAGCCCGGATTGCAACGGCATCCTTTTGGGTTGCGGCCGGAGCGAAGCGAAGGCCGTAACCCAAAAGATATAGTGAAAAGCCGGAAATAGCTCCTAAAATCGTTGATGGTTGATCGTTTTTGGTTGATAGTGATTGGATACTTCATGATCGTGAATAATAAATACATTAAACTTTAAACTTAGAATTTTGAACATTAAATTCCAAACCATCAACACGCAACAATCAACCATCAACTAAATCCTTATCTTTGCAAAATGGAATTAGAATCAATCTATCAAAAACTGCAGATTCAGGAGATGAATCAGATGCAGAAATCGACCTTCAAAGCAACAGAAAATCAACAGGATGTTGTGCTGCTCTCTCCTACCGGTTCGGGGAAAACGCTGGCTTTTTTATTTCCGGTTCTTAGAAATCTTAAGAAAAATGCTTCGGGAATTCAGACTTTAATTTTGGTTCCTGCAAGAGAATTGGCATTGCAGATTGAGCAGGTTTTCAAATCTATGGGAACGGATTTTAAGATTTCGGTTTGTTATGGAGGTCATGATAAAAAGATTGAGGTTAATAATTTAATTGAAGCTCCGGCTGTTTTAATCGGAACTCCTGGAAGAGTGGTTTATCATTTAAGAAATAATAATTTTGATCCGAAAACCATTCAGACTTTGGTTTTGGATGAATTTGACAAGGCTTTAGAACTTGGTTTTCACGATGATATGGAATTTATTTCTAATTCTTTGAAAGGTCTTTCACAAAGGATTTTAACCTCTGCAACCGCGATGGATGAAATTCCGGCTTTTACAGGCTTGAAAAATGAAAAACTGGTTGATTTCCTGAAATTAGGTGAAGCGAAACCGGATATTAAGTTGAGAAAAGTAATGACGATTTCCGAGGAAAAACTGGATACTTTGTTCAATTTAATTTGCAAGATCGGGAATAAAAGAACCTTAATTTTCTGTAATCACAGAGAAGCCGTTGATCGTATTTCTGAGCTATTGCGCGAAAAAGGAATCGACAGAGAAACCTTCCACGGCGGAATGGAACAGGACGAAAGAGAACGTGCTTTATTGAAATTCAGAAACGATTCTGCGAGAATTTTAATCACTACAGATTTAGCTTCAAGAGGTTTGGATGTACCGGAAGTTGAATCGATTGTACATTATCAACTTCCTCCAAAAGAAGATGCTTTCATCCACAGAAACGGACGTACCGCGAGAATGAATGCGAAGGGTTTTGCGTACCTAATTATGAAAGAAGAAGACAATTTCCCTTTCATAAAAAACGATGTTCCCGAAGAAAGTGTGGTAGGATTTACCAAAGTTCCTGAAAAAACACCTTTCCAGACGATCTACATCAGCGCCGGAAAAAAAGATAAAGTGAATAAAGTGGATATCGTGGGATATTTGCTGAAAAAAGGAGATCTTCAAAAAGAAGAACTTGGATTAATCGAAGTAAAAGATAATACTTCTTATGTTGCGGTTGCCAGAAACCGCGTGAACGATGTGCTGAAAAGACTCGCTCATGAAAAGCTGAAAGGCAAGAAAGTGAAAATGGAGGTTGCCTATTAAGGTTAAGGTTGAGATTAAGGTTTAAAGTTAACGTTGTGTTTTAACCTCAGCCTTAATCTCAACCTCAAATTATTTCACCCCTTTTACTTTTGTCGGTAAAGTATACACCGATTTTGAAGCAGTGATAAATAAAGTTTCATTATTTTCTCCCCCGAATGTTACGTTGGATGTCCATTCTTCTTCAATCGGGATGTGATAGATTTTCTTACCGTCGCGGTTGAAAATATGAACGCCTTTTCCGGTTAAATATAAATTTCCGTGCTTATCTAGGGTCATTCCGTCGGAGCCCATTTCACAGAAAAGTTTCTTTTCTGATAGCTTTCCTTCGCCAAGAATATCGTAAACATAGGTTTTTCCGGCATCAATATCTGAAACGTATAATTTTTTAAACTTCTCACTTCCTACAATTCCGTTGGGTTGTGTAAAGGTTTCCAATTTTGAAATTTGCCCTTCTTTATTTCTGTAATACAAACTTTTATTAGGAATTTCCTGCTTAAAATTCACCCAATAATCTCTTTCATATAAAGGATCTGTGAAATACATTCCGCCGAATTCGTCATTCCAGACATCGTTGGGACCATTCAGCCTTTTGCCTTCAAAATCTTTAAATAATACCTGAATTTTTTTGTCCTTAGATATTTTCCACATTTCCCCATTATCATCTGAACAGGTAATTAAATTATCATCTTTATCGAAATGCGTTCCGTTGGCACGGCCTGTTTTATCCAGAAACTGAATAATTTTATTCGTTTTCCAGTCCCAATAATAAATTTTATCATTCGGCTGATCGGTGAAGTACACATTTCCTTCTTTATCCGAAGACGGCCCTTCCGTAAAACTAAATTGATCCGAAATTTTTTCCGGTTTTACATCTTCATAAAACATAGTACTACTATTTACTGATTTACAGTTGAGTAATACTAAAACCAAACCAATATAGCCTGTTTTCAAGATATTTTTCATTACGTACAATTTTAAGGAGCACAATTTACGATATGTAGCAACAGATTCAAAGATTATTTTCTCATTTTGAAACATTGAATGATATTTTAAAAATGTCCGAATAATCCCATTTTAGAAGTAGATAATATTAGTAATAAAATGATTTAATTAAGAGCTTTGCATAAGAAGAAAACTCAACAATTTTCTTCGCTGCAATTTTTAAAATGAGTATTTGTTTATATATGAAAAATGCTCATATCTCAATTTTATTATAAAATTTTAAGACGATGAGTGTACCATCCGACAATTTTTCTGCCGCTGACATAGATTATGATGATTTCAGAAATTCGGTAGGAACAATGGATCAAACCGGAAAAAGAAAGTGGGTTTTTCCACGAAAACCTAAAGGAAAATATACCAATTACAGAGATTACACAAGTTATTTTCTATTGTTTTTATTTTTCGGATTACCTTTTCTGAAAATCAATAACAATCCTGTTTTTTTGTTTAATGTGATTGACAGGCGATTTTTCATTTTCGGGCAGCCTTTTTACCTGCAGGATTTTTTCATATTAGCCTTGGGAGCAGTAACATCGGTTATTTTCGTCATGCTTTTCACGGTGGTTTTCGGAAGAATTTTCTGCGGTTGGCTTTGTCCGCAAACCATTTTCATGGAAAATGTTTTCAGAAAAATTGAATATTGGATTGAAGGTGACCGAAACAAACAGATGAAACTGGAGAGACAGGAATGGAACTCAGAAAAGATCAGAAAAAGAGTGACAAAATGGTCCGTTTTTGTCCTGATTTCGGTAATCATTACCAACTTCATGTTCATGTATATTGTAGGTTATGAAGAGGTTTTCAAAATTATTACAGAAGGACCTTTAGACCATTCATTAAAATTCCTTGGAATGGTAGGATTTGCCGCTACTTTTTATTTTGTATTCTCATGGCTTCGCGAGCAGGTTTGCACGTTGATCTGCCCTTACGGAAGACTTCAGGGTGTTTTAATTGATAAGCAGACCATTAATGTGTATTACGATTTTAAAAGAGGCGAAAACCGTTCAAAATGGAGAAATAATGAAGACCGAAAAGCGGCAGAAAAAGGTGATTGTATCAATTGCCATCAATGTGTAGTGGTTTGTCCAACAGGAATCGACATCAGAAACGGACAACAATTGGAATGTGTAAACTGTACCGCTTGTATCGATGCCTGCGACGAAGTGATGGAAAAAGTAGGTCTTCCGAAAGGGTTGATTCGATATGCTACGGAGGCGGAAATTGAAAATCAGGAGAAATTCAAATTTACTTCAAGAATGAAAGTAACTGCTGTTTTTCTTGCTTTATTGATAGGATTTTTAGGATTTCTGATGTACGATCGAGGTTCTATGGAAGCGAAATTCATTAAACCTGCCGGATCAACATTTTTTGTAAAAGAAGGCAGAATAACTAACACTTTTATCTACACTTTCCTGAATAAAACAAATGAAAAGAAAGTTTTAACGATAAAAATTTTAAGTCCGAAAAACGGAGAAATTGAATTTTTCGGTTCCAGTAAAATTATTTTGAAAGGCGATCAGATTCTGAAAGGCAACATCAACATCACTTTCCCTGAAGAAGAAATAAAACTTTCCAAACAAAATCTAGTAATCGGCGTTTTTGATGAAAAAGGAGAAATGGTAACCTCTTTTGAAACGACTTTTGAAGGACCTTTTAAATTGCTGCTGTGATGTTTTAGGGTGAGAGGGTTTTAGGGTTGGAGAGTCAGAGTGTTTGAGTATTTACGGATATGCTATCAACCATCAACCAAAAACTATAAACCACTAAGCCTTGTATTTTTTAATAAATTGCGTGGGAGTCATTCCGGAAGTTTTTCGGAATACTCTCACAAAATAAGAATATTCTTCATACCCCAAGCGAAAAGCAATTTCTACGAGACTTTCATCGAGATACATCAACATTCTTTTGGCTTCCAGCACTACCCTTTCCGTAATCACATCGGTTGCGGTTTTCTGAACAACCGTTTGCATAATTCGATTTAAATGTTTGGATGAAATATTCATTAATGACGCATAGAAAGTGATGCTTTTTTCTTTTGTAAAATACTGTTCAACCAGCGTTTCAAACTCCTGATAATGCTTAAAATAAGAAAGACTTGCCGATGACGCCAGATGATCAAAATCTCTGGAAAACTGCCTTGTAGATTTAATGAAAATATTAGACATCAACGAAAGCATCAGTCCGTTTTTCATGATATCTTGGGCATGATATTCCTTTTCCAACTCTTGAAATAAGGTTAAATTTTCATTTAATTCCAATTCATTTAACTGAAGTTTTCGGGGAAAATTAACTGATCCGAAGAAAGGAAAATTGCGAAGTTTTTGGTTCACATAATGAAGTTCGTAAAAATCTTGAAGGCAAAAGAAAAGATAACCTTCAATATCACTAGAAAGTTCCCAACTGTGAATCTGCCCGGGCGACATAAAAAACAAACTTCCGGGTTCTACCGTATATTTTTGAAAATCAATCTCATGAACTCCACTTCCTTTCGTAAATAAAATCGTAGCGTAAAAGTCGTGTCGATGCGCTTTTTCGAGATGCCGATGACCTACAATCAAGTGATTCCGCACTGTACTAAAATAGAAATCAGAAGTATTCTTTCCCTTCTGAAACAAGTCTATATTAAGTACCGAAATAGAATCCAATGCAGTTATTATTTTAATCAAATGTAGGTATAAAAATAAGGATTAACAATCGTTACCGTCTATATTTTACATTAAAATTAGGTTACCTGATAATTAACTTTAAAAGTACCCGTTATGCATTATGAATACAAAGAAATAAGTTGTTAATTCGGATTGAACTGAATATTGAAATTCTTTAAATAATCCTCTATTGGCTCCATTCCTATTTCTTTTCTTCTTTCGTTCACCGTTTCAGGATTTTCTAGTTTATACAATTTACCATTTTCTATTTGTGAACCATATATTTGGGGTTTCCCTTCGTCCATTAACATCCTATCTTTCATCAATGCGTATTGTGATTTAGATAAGTCTCCGTTTTCAACTGCTTTCTCTATTTGCGGAAAATACTTTTTTCTGATTTCTTTAGTACTATGTTGCAGTCCCAACCAGATTGCATCCATTTGTCTTTGATCCACCTCCTTTAATGTTGGCATACCACACTTTTCAATAATGCTAATCACTAATTCTTGATTCCTATGGTCTTCTTTAGCGTATTTAATAACTTCATTCGATTTTCTAATCCTTTGGTCACTTTCTAAAACTTCACTCAAGATTTGACGTTTTTTGCTGCAGTCGACTTCAATAATATCTACAGAACCTACATAGACAAATTTATCCTTATTCATATAAAGGAATATTGATATCATTAAAACAAGAGCGGCTAATATGCTAAATACTATTTTTTTTATTTTCATGTCTATTTTTGGGTCATATTCTAAAATAGATTGACCATTTTTGGTTAAAAGTTAATTGTAAAAATAGGAATTATTTTTAATTGTCGGAATAAAATAGGTAAAGGTGAATAGTATTATCCAAATAGAGGTTTTTTCGCCCAACCACTTATGCAAAAACATTTGAAGGATTCAAAACAAGAGTTTTAGCAAAGATTACGGCTCTTACAATTGTTCAATTTATTAATAAAACTATTTAAACAAAAAATCAACAATCTAAAATCAAGTATATTTTAAAATGCACAACGGGTTTCAAAAGTATATTTCTTTATCAGACTATGGAATAAAACAGATTCAAATTAATGATAAACGAAGATAACCAGGCAATAAATCATGATAATCAAATGCATATATTTTCCTCAAAACTTAAAAAAGTTTTATCTTTGAACTTTAGGATTTTAAAAATGAAGATAAATTTACCTGATAAATTATATTATTCTATAGGAGAAGTTGCCAAAGCATTCGATGTAAACACTTCATTAATAAGATATTGGGAACAGGAATTCCCTATTATCAAGCCTAAAAAAAACAAAAAAGGAAACCGATATTTCACGCCCGAAGATATTAAAAACCTACAAATCATCTATCATTTGGTGAAAGAGAAAGGCTACACCTTAGACGGCGCCCGCATTGCTCTTACGACCAACAGTAAAATATCTGAAACGATTACACTGATCGACCGTTTAGAATTTGTAAAAGCAGAACTTTTAAAGCTTAAAGATTCTTTATCAGAACCCGATTCTGAGTAAATTGAATACAAAATATACAAAAAGGCACCTTAAAAAGGTGCCTTTTTTAATTTATTCTAGAAAACATACATTTTAACGTAATTTTAAAATCACTTTTGTAAAATTCACTTTTCAAAATAAAGCAATCATTATCAACCTATTGCATTCGATAATCTTTTATATTTAATTTAACTGAATGAAAAAAAACTATTACCAGAAAATGGCATTCATGGGGATGTTACTCCTTATCTTTTTTGTCTTTCAAAAATTTACAAGCAAAGGCAGAGAAGACTTTTCTGATATTAAATTTATTACGAAAAGTGCTTCACATATTGCCTTATCAGAATTTAATCCGAATGATTTAGATCAAAAACAATGGGAAAATCTAGGATTTTCTGATAAGCAAATTGCAACCATTTTAAATTATAAGAAAGTGGTTGGCGGACAATTTATTTCCAAAGAACAATTCAAAAAATGTTTTGCCGTTTCCGCGGAGAAATTTTCCGAATTGAAATCTTATATTATTTTACCAGAAACTAATAGAGATGCTAAATCAGACCGATTTAAAGCTTTTGAAAAGAAATCAATAAGTATTTCCGCAAAATTTAATCCAGACCATTATTCTGTAAATGATTGGATAAAATTAGGTTTCAGCGAAAGACAGTCGGAAGCTATTTTAAAGTATAAAAACTATTTGGGAGGAAGTTTTGTGAGCAAAGAAAAGTTTAAAGAGTGTTTTATTATTAATGATGAAAATTACAGCAAATTAGCACCTTATCTTATTCTTCCAGAAAAAACACCTGCAAATTTTAAAGGTTTTGCTAAAAATTTCAATTCAGAAAAAAGTAAAATCAATTACAGCAATTTTGATCCTAATATTTTAGATATTCAAGGTTGGCAAAAACTGGGTTTTTCAGAAGGTCAGGCCAAAGTGATTGTAAATTACAGAGATAGAAACCTAAAAGGAAACTTTAAAAATGTAGAAGATATCCAAAAGTGTTTTGTGATTTCGGAAGAAAAATTTAATGAATTAAAACCCTATATAAAGCTTAATTCAGCTACAATTGCTAAGAATACAGAATCAGCCCCAAAAGCAGAAATTAAACAGGAAAAAACAGACTTTTCAAAAGTAGATTTAAATAAAATTACGTTCAAGCAACTTTTAGAATTCGGCTTAGACGAAAGAGCCGCTGGTTCTATGCTTGGTTTCAGAAAAAAACTCGGCGGATTTGCCACTAAAGAACAAATTTTGACAACTTATAATATTGATAAAGAATTGGTTCAGAAATTAATTTCAACTTGCCAATTAAACACTTCTGAAATTGAGAAATATACTTTGGTTGATGCTCCTGAAGAATGGCTGAAAAATCATCCGTATTTTAAATATTCTGCTGATAAAATAATTTTCTATCGCACCAGTTATCCCGATGATAAGAAAATTTGGAAATTTTTGAAACTAAAACCGGAATATGAAGAAAGGATGCGACTTTATGTTAAATAATATATTGGTAAAAGTTTCGGCTCCGCAAAGCGGAGCCGAAACTTTTTATTTCAAAATTGAAGACAATTATTATTAAAATGTTTTGCTTGAACTTTCTAAGCTTTTATTTAAAACCGAAAATTCATCTTCTGTAAGATCTCTCCATTTTCCGATTGGAAGATCTAATTTTATGTTCATGATACGAACTCTCTTTAATTTTTTCACCTCATAGCCAAGATGTTCGCACATTCTGCGGATTTGTCGGTTCAAACCTTGGGTAAGTACAATTCTGAAATTCATTTCATCAATTTTTTCTACCTCACATTTTCTTGTAACCGTATCCAAAATGGGAACTCCATTTCTCATCTTGTCAAGAAATTTTGGTGTAATGGGCTTATCTACTCGTACTAAATATTCTTTTTCGTGGTTATTCTTTGCTCTTAGAATTTTATTAACGATATCTCCATCACTTGTTAAAAGAATTAATCCTTCACTCGGCTTATCCAACCTCCCGATCGGGAAAATTCTTTTTGGATGATTGATGTAATCGACAATATTATTTTTTTCACGTTTTGAATCTGTAGTGCAAACAATTCCAACAGGTTTATTGAACGCAATATAAACATGCTTTTCCTGAGGTTCGCGGATAGGTTTTCCGTCAACTTCTACCACATCTTCATCGGAAACTTTTGTTCCCAACTCAGGAATTTGTCCGTTGATTTTTATCCTTCCTTCTTCCAAAAGTTTATCTGCCGCTCTTCGTGAGCAGTATCCAACTTCTGATAAATATTTATTAATACGTGTTTTTTCCATTAATCTTCTCCGTAACCTGTATAATTTTTATTGCTGAAAATTGTAATTCCGTAGCTTAAACCAACATATGTAGCGTTAGAACTTCCTAATTTATGTCCTTCAAAAAAGATTCCTCCTTCCTGACTCAATCTTTTCGAATAAGAAACCTGCATTCCCAATCTTCCGCCCCAAAATTCAGAATTATTAACTACCGCATTATTCAATTGCTTTCCATAATTCAAATCAATATAAAACGGGCGATCTCCTGGTTCAAAGATAATTTTCGGCTGAATAACCCAATAAATTAAATGGAAATTATCCTGCATAAAGCTATATCGAAAACCAGTTCCAATTGCAAAGTTAGGAAGAAAATTGTAACCGCCAATTGCATTAATTCCGTACGTCAATTTGCGCGGAATTTCCTGTTGAACATATTGAGAATTATAATCTGTATTTCTGTCTTTTTTTAAATTGAGACCAACATTCACCGAAGGATTAAAATAAAACCCCATCGATTGCTTTTTAGTCTCTGTATTTTGTGAAAAAACCAGCATTGAGCTGGATAAAGTAAGTAATAAAAATAGATTTTTTATCATATCGTATTTTCAAATCTGAACTCGTTTTCTAAAAAATCAGATGTTGCATCTTCAATTTTATAGTCGCCAATTTTTGTTCTCCTCAATTGGGTAAGATAAGCTCCAACACCTAATTCCTGCCCGATATCATGAGCTAAACTACGGATATAAGTACCTTTAGAGCATCCCACCGTAAAACTTACCAACGGAAAATTAATCTCTACATCTTTAATATAAAGAATAGTTGTTTTTCTGGATTTCATTTCAACCTCTTCACCAGCTCTGGCCAGATTATAAGCTCTTTGTCCATCAATTTTAATAGCTGAAAATACAGGTGGCTTCTGATCGATTTCACCAATAAATTTCTCTAAAGCAGTGTTAACCGCTTCTTCTGTAACATGAGCAATATCCTGATGAAGAATTTCAGGTTTTTCGGTGTCGTAAGATTCTGTCTGAACGCCAATTTTTATTTCAGTCCAGTACTCTTTGGGAGCATCCTGTATTTCTGGGATTTTCTTGGTAAATTTTCCGCAGCAAACAATAAGAAGCCCGGTTGCACGTGGATCTAACGTTCCCGCATGACCAATTTTGAATTTTTTTGGTAAATTAAACTCTCTTTTGAGTTTGTATTTCATTTTATTGACTGCCTGAAATGAAGTCCAATCCAAAGGTTTGTCTAATAAAAAAATGTGTCCTGATTGTAAATCTTCAGCTGTCATTAATTATAAGAAAAAATTGTTGTTAGTTGATGGTTTTTAGTTGTTAGCTTATTTAAAGAAATAAAAATAAATCAACAAAGCTAATCCAACAAAAATACGATACCAACCCCAAGGTTTGAAACCATATTTATTCAACACTCCGATGAAGGCTTTAATGGCAATTAATGCTACAATAAACGCCACCACATTTCCTACAATAAAAATCATAATGTGATCTTGTGAAGCCAAAATCATTTCATATCCTTTTTGCGGATTTGGAGTTTCTTTCCCCCAAGTTTTCACAAAAACGGAATAAACTGTAACCGCCAACATCGTAGGAACCGCCAAAAAGAAAGAGAATTCAGCCGCTGCTTTTCTAGTTAATCCCTGAGCCATACCACCGATGATAGAAGCCGCACTTCTACTCGTTCCCGGCATCATCGCAAGACATTGCCAAAAACCAATGGTTACGGCATTTTTTATTGTAATTCCTTTTTCGTCGTCGATTTTTGGATTTTTAAACCATTTATCAGCAAACAATAGAACAATTCCACCCAATACCAAAACGGATGAAATAGCAATTTGATTTCCTAAAACAGCTTCAATCTTATCATCAAATAAATAACCTAATACCAATGCAGGAACTACCGCAAAAGCAAGCTTAAAATAAAACTGTAAATTATTCAGATCAAAGAATTTTTTCCAGTACGCCACAACAACTGATAAAATAGCTCCAAATTGAATAGAAACCTGAAACATTTTTAAAAATTCAGTTTCTTCAAGCCCCATTAGATTGGCTGTGAAACCCATGTGTGCAGTGGAAGAAATAGGAAGATACTCTGTAAGACCTTCTATAATGGCAATGATGATTGCATTGATTAAATCCATAATTTATCTAAAATTAAAAGATTAAGAAATTGAGAAATTTAGAACACACTGCCCAAATCTCTGAATTTCTTAATCTTTAAATAAAAATTTATTTTCTATTTTCTTTTTAAAATCGCGTATACTTCGATGACAAAACCGATGACCACAAATAGCGGTGCAATTCTGATTCTGCGGATGGAAAAAATATCTTCATTCCACGAATGCGGATCAAATTTTCCGTCTACCGTATTGGCATCAGCACCCATCATCAGAAGAAAACCGACAACGATAAATGCTAATCCTATCAGCATCCATTTGAAGTTTTGCTGTCCGAAATAAAAAGTGTTTTCCTGTGGCGTTTCAGCAGTTTCTTTACCGAAGCTTTCTGCGGAAAATTTATTTGTTTTTTTGCTCATTTTATTAAGAGTAATATAAATCGTCTACACTTGATCTTAAGAATCTCCAAGTTGCAATAACTGTACTTAAAACCGTAATAAAAATACCCACACCAAGGACTAAAATTACCAACCAGAAATATTGATTAGTATCCTGAACGAAGGCAGAACCGATCTGGCTTGTGAAATAATACCACACACCAAACAATGCCAAAAGCCCGATCACAGAACCGATAGCCCCTAAAACAATAGCTTCGATAATGAATGGTTTTAAGATAAATCTTCTCTTCGCACCTACCAACTGCATGGTTTTAATGATAAATCTTTTTGAGAATATTTTCAGACGGATAGAATTGTTAATCAACACAACCGCCAAGATCAAGAACAAGATAGAGAAGCCTAAGATCCATTTTAAAATTCTGCTTAAGTTATTGTAAACGTCTACCATTAAAGTACTGTCGTTCTTCACTTCCAGAATTCCCGGAACGGCTTTAATCACCTTAATCGCACCGTCAATTTTTGCAGGATCTACATATTCAGGTTTTAACGCAACTTCTATAGATGATGGGAAAATGTTTTCTTCGAAAAGTGCATCGGTATCAATTCCCATACTTTTTTTAGCTTCCTTAGATGCCACTTCTCTGGAAATATAAGTCGCTTTTTTTACGGGAGCCAACGTCTGTACTTCTTTCAGAACTTCAGCTTCCATTTTTGCAATTTTTACAGAATCTTTGGCATCATAATTTTCATCAAAGTAAGCATTTACTACAAGCTGTTCTTTGATATAGTCGGAATATTTCTGAGCATTAATTAAAATAAGCCCCATTAATCCTAACAAAAATAACACTAAGGCAATACTTATTACCACTGTAATATTGCTGGAACGAAGCCTTTTCTTATTAAATTCATCTACAGATTTAGCCATTAATATTAAAATTTTTGGCTAAAATAGAAAAAATCTTCCGAAATTTGGGAACGAAAAAGAGAAAATCACTGTTAATAAAATCATAAAAAACATTGAGTGTAAAAGCAAAAAAGCATCTTGGTCAACACTTTTTGACGGATGAAAACATCGCAAGAAAAATCGTAGAAGGTCTTAGTTTTGAAGGCTATAATAACGTTATGGAAGTAGGCCCCGGAATGGGAGTTCTTACCAAATATTTACTGGAAAAAGATCAAACGACTTACCTTGCAGAGATTGATACGGAATCTATCGAATACCTGAAAAACAACTATCCTAAAATCACAGAAAATACTTTTGTAGGAGATTTTCTGAAGCAGGATTTTGCCTTTATAGGAGACGAACAAATTGCCATCATCGGAAACTTTCCTTATAATATTTCTTCGCAAATTTTATTTCAGATCATCGATCATTATGAGTTGATTCCTGAAATGGTAGGAATGTTTCAAAAGGAAGTTGCAGAAAGAACAGCCGCGGTTCCGAGAACTAAGGATTATGGAATTTTGTCTGTTTTAATTCAGGCATATTACGATACTTCTTATATGTTTACAGTGCATGAAAACGTGTTTAATCCGCCACCGAAAGTAAAATCTGGAGTTATCCGATTAACAAGAAATCCAAAAGAAGGCTTAGCCGGAAACGAAATATTATTTAAGCAAATTGTAAAAACGGGATTCAACCAAAGAAGAAAAAAACTGTCGAATGCTTTAAAGCCATTGAATATTCCTGAAGCCTTAAAAACTCATGAATTTATGGATAAAAGAGCGGAAGAATTGAGCGTTGCAGATTTCATCGCCTTTACTCAACTTTGGAAAGAAAATCAATAATTTCTTTTGATGTAAAGATTGAATTGATGTAGGAATTCAAAAATTTCATCAAATAAAAAAAGCCTTTCAAAATAAATCTGAAAGGCTTTTTTGTTGCATTATCTGTTACAAATTATTCTCTGTTTTTAAGCAAGATCCATCCTGCTCTTTCCATTTTCGCTTTTGATTTATCATAGTCGAAATTGAATTTGTACCAGTATGTACCTGTCGGCAGTCTCTTACCTCCTACTGTTCCGTTCCAGATTGGGGTTTCTTTGGAGAATTTAAACATCTCAACACCGTATCTGTCATAAATAGAACCTACAAAGTTTTTGTATTTCGTAAGCGTTGTAAGGTCCAACACATCATTTACACCATCTTCGTTCGGAGTAATGATATTATTGATCATTAATGTAAAGAAATCAATCGTTCCCATACAAGAAGTTCCTTTTACTCTTACAAAAATTGTATAGTTTGTATTATCTAAAAGACCTGAGAACACGTTAGATTCCTGCCAAGTAATTCCGTTATCAACTGAATATTCCAACACACCCGTAATATTATTAATCGGTGGATTTTCAGCTGTTAAAGTTAAATTATGATCGTTATCATAGCTTATATAAGTAAAATAAGGAATTGGTGCTGCCATTACTTTAGCTTCAAATATTTTCTTACAGAAACCATTATCAATTTCTACCGTGTACACTCCCCATTGATTTACCTCAATTGTTGGTGTAGTTGCACCTGTACTCCATAGATATTTATATTTAGGATTCGCTCCGGCATCTAATGTTACTCTGTCTCCTAAACATACTTGCACATCTCTTAAAGGGCTTGTAAGCTCATCGGTAACTTCTACTGTAATAATTGCAGGATTTAAAGATCTACATCCTTTTGGCCCTATCGCATATACTTTGAATGTTGTTGTTTGATTTAAAGTTACCGTTTGAGTATCACCTGTACCCGGGAAGTTTTCCCATAGATAAGTTGCACCGCCAGTTGCTTTTAGATTTACAGATTCTCCCGGACAAACTTTAACTCTATTTGAAGTTACCTGAGCTATTGGCGCAGGTTCTTTTGCTAGGGTTAATTCGATCAGCTTGCTACAGAAAAGTCCGTTTGAAACTACGGTATATAAAATCTGACCGTCAGTTCCATTATAATTTAAAATATTGGTAATATAATTTCCATTTTGAGCTAAAGCATCTGCTTGATTTTCATAGAAAAAGAAAACAGCACCTGGCGTTGGACTAATTAAAGGAATTGCCTGTGTTAAATCATAAGTAGTAATATCCGGCGTTGTACAAAGCAGTAACGTTGCATCTTGCGCCAATGGAGTAAACCCTCCGATTACCTTAATAGATGCTTTACCCGGACAAGGGTTTCCAGGAACTGAAACTTCGATTTCGTAATCTCCCGGTGTAACTACCGTAATTGAGTTAGAAGTTGCCCCAGGCAATGCTACACCGTCTCTATACCACTGATATAATAAATTAGGATCACTTACAGAAGCCGTAATCACCTGTGGAATATTGTCGCAAACATTTACCGAAGGAGGTAACGTAGCACCACTTGGGTCTAATAATTCAACACCAATGTTGAAAGATCCTCCTTCAAGGAAAACAGCTGAATCATAACTTCTATCCGTAGCATCTGCAATTACCATTTTAAAATGATAAGACTGCCCCGGTACTACTGTTGCAGTAGCAGTAAGAGGTATAGTACGACCGCTGAAGTTGGTTTCTATATTTGCGTTATTATATCCTGCGAAAAAAGTTGGATTCACAGCACCGCAATACAGGTTGCTTCCGTTAAATTGAGTATCAGGTCTGATGTTTGTTACACTCACAGGCCCCGCTCCACTAGGAAGAACAGCCATATTAATATAAGGACCGCCCGAAGAAGGTCTTAACAATAAAGCAAATGCATCCGAAAAACTACAAGGGAAAGTACCCGTATATTCTTCAGAGGCAAAAAGATAATTAAACTTAACCTGAGAAGAGGTCGGTATAAAATCGAACTCTAAGATTGCCGCATCCTGCAAAGAAACTGAAGGATTGGTAGCAGCCACCAAATCAGGATCACTTGGAGTTCCTAAATTGAATCCCAAAGTACTGATAGGCGTATCATAATCTATATAAGAGTTTCCTGCTTCACTCGCCTTCCCCGTCATTAGAATAATTCCATCTTTAAACGGAAAAGCCGTTGTAGCCCTGTTAAAATATCCCCAAGCTCTGTTAGGATTACTCGCCGCCAATCCAGGGTTAACCACCACATTCGACACACTTGGAGTAACACAAGAGTTGGTACCCGAAGATATCAATACGTCTTTTACCAATTGAGTAATGGTGTAAGCCGATTCTGCATAGCCTGGTGCATTTACATCTATAAAAGCGCCTGCTTTTTTATCTAGATTTCTGGGTTTAGTGTTAACTTTTCTGGGGGGAGCATTTTGTGAAAAAAGGAAATTTGATGAAACTAAAAATAATAAAAACGGTAGATATCTTCTCATAATACTTTTGTTTCAACAAATTTAATTTTTTTTTAAATATACCACATAGATATTTAACTTTTTTTATCATAAAAAACAAAAGTCTCTCAATTATGAAAGACTTTTAGATTGTATGATTTTTATTATTAAATTTTCTTTAATTTCTATTTTTTAGCAATATCCAGCCGGAACGTTGATCTAATTTTTTACTTGCAGGATTCTCCCATTGCACTCTGTACCAATACGTAGCAGTTGGCAATACAAGACCTTTCACGGTACCTCTCCAAACGGTATTTCCTTTTGAAGCCTTGAATATTTCAGCACCATATCTATCGAAAATAGATGCAGAGAAATTATTATACTGGCTAATTCCTGTAAAATCTACCTCATCATTTACCCCATCGTAGTTTGGCGTGATCGCATTTGCAACCACAAATGTGAAATACTGTAACGTTGTACTACATTTCGCACCAACTACTCTTACCATGAAATTATAATTTGCATTATCCAACACATTGTAGAATACATTTGAATTTTGCCAAGTTACTCCTCCATCAATAGAAAATTCTAAAGGCCCTCCCGTTGGGTTGGTTGTTGTAAGAGTAAGAACATGGTTTTCATATCCTACATTGGTAAACTGTGGTAAATCTGGATTTAATAACTGAGCTGAGAAAGTTTTCGAACAAACCCCATTGCTGATTGTCACAGAATATGGGCCAACAACATTTGTAGAAATAGTTTGCGTAGTTGCACCATTACTCCAAAGGTAAGTATAATTCGGGCCTGCTCCAGCATCTAAAATTCCAGTATCTCCCACACATACGTACACATCTTCTAATGTTGAAACAATCGCGGGTACTACTTCAATTTTAATCGTTGTAGGATTAGCCACTTTACAACCGTTTCCACCTAATGCAAATACTTCATATGTTGTTGTCGTTAATGGTGTCACCGTCTGAGTGGGTCCATTTCCTGGTAAACCGACCCATTCATAGGTAACACCTCCTGAAGCCGTTAATGTAATTGTTTCTCCGGCACAAATTTTACTTTTTGAAGCTGCTAAAATTGCCACTGGTGGGCCAACAATTACTGTCACTGTGGCAGGCGTTGCAGATACACATCCATTAGCTCCTATCGCAGTTACGGTATAAACTGTTGTTGAGGTAGGTGATACCGTTTGAGTACTTCCCGTTCCCGTAAGACCATTCCCCCAAGTATAAGTGGCGCCACCAGAAGCCGTTAATGTAACAGATTCTCCTGCACAAATTTGTGGAAGTGATGAAACTACCGTTGTTACAGGAGGCGTTGTATCTTTAATTACATTTACACTAATGGTAAACGTGCACGTTAAATTTTGTGGTAAAGTAACATTGGTTACCGTTAAAGTATAAGTTCCGCCCTGATTAACAATCGGGGTTAATGTATTTGCTCCTGAAACGATATTTCCTGTCCCAGATGTCGTCCATTGAATTGTAGACCCTGCCGGAATTACAGATGCCGAAGCATTCAATGTAACTTGCGTCGTCGTACATGTAATGGTTTGAGGAGTTGCTACTGACAGATTGGTGGTTGCTGTTCTTATCAATTGTAATGTAACCACATAGTGACAACCTCCGTTTTTCACCAAAACATAAATTGTTTGATTTCCTGCACTCTGATAAGCAGTTGGAGTTGCAATAGTATTCGCATTTCCTGCATTAGCATCAGCCTGAAGCAAATAATAATCAAAAGTAACCCCTGGCGCCGTTGTCATTTGTGGCTGAGCCGAAGTTAAATCATAAGTAATATTTCCAGGCTCATAACATTTAATTAAAGAAGCATTATTCACCGTAATGGGCTGTGAAACATCAATGGTAATGGTTGCAGAAGTTGAAGAAACACAGCCATTTGCCCCCACAGCTGTCACTGTATAAGTAGTTGTTGCTGTTGGTGTCACGGTTTGTGTATTTCCTGTTCCTGTAAGACCGCCTCCCCAATTATAAGTTGCTCCTCCGGAAGCCGTTAAAGTAACAGATTCTCCGGCACATATCTGAATTTTAGAAGCTGTAAGCCCCGTTGTAGGCGGTGCACTGTCACCTGTTACCGTGATTGATCCTGAAGTAGAGCAAACCGTATTTCCTGGTTGATAGGTGTTTGAAATCGTTAAAGTATATGTTCCTGCAGCGTTTATCACGGGGTTCAAAGTATTTCCGCCTGAAACAATATTTCCGCCCGTCGTCGTCCAATTGAATGTAGAACCTGTAGGATAAGTTGACGCCGAAGCATTTAACGTTATTTGAGAATTCGTACAAGTTAAAACAGTTGGCGGCGCGATAGAAACTGTAGATTGTGGTGCTTTAATTAATTGTAATTCTGCAATTTTAGAACAGAAACCATTTTTCACCAAAACATAAATAGTTTGACCTCCTGCACTTCCGAAAGCGGTAGGAACTGCAATATTACTTGCATTTCCAGCCACAGCATCTGCCTGATTTACATAATATGTAAAAGTAGCCCCCGGCGTTGTACTTATGGATGACTGAGCCGATGTTAAATTAAAGGATGCATTTCCCGGCGCATAACAGGCGGTTAAGGTAGAATTCTGTACCGTGGGCGAAGTTCCTCCCACCACTGTTACACTAGCCGTTCCCGGACATGAATTTCCCGGTAAAAACACCTGAACGGTATATGTTCCCGGCGCTGTTGCCGTATAACTTGGTCCTGTTTGCCCCGTAATCGGAACGTTATTCAACAACCACTGAAAAGTAGCACCAGAACCTTGAACAGAAGCTGTAAAAGTTTGAGGTGTATTATCACAAACATTAATAGATTGAGGTAATTGAACCCCCGCAGGATCTAACAATTTAACTCCGATATTGAATGACCCCGCTTCCAAAAACACTCCAGAATCGTAGTTTGAATCCTGATAATCTGCCAAAACCATTTTAAAATGATACGTAACTCCAGGAGTTACTGTTGCTCTAGCAGTCAATGGAATTGTACGTCCGCTGAAATTGGTTTGAATATTTGTTGTATTGTATCCTCCGAAATAAGAAGCATTGGCAGCAGCACAAGCCAACGGAGCACCATTAAACTGAGTATTTGGGTGAATATTGGTTACACTCACAGGCCCTGCCCCACCCGGTAACACTGCAAGATTGGTATAAGCACCTCCCGATGCAGGTCTCAACAATAAGGCAAAACCATCTCCAATCGTACACGGATAATTACTTTCATACTCTTCTGAAGCAAAAATATATCTGAACGTAACTTCCGTAGAAGTCGGTACAAAATCAAATTCAATATAAGTAGCATCGTGAAGGTCGGAATTACTTACATTTAAAGCAGTCGCTAAATCTGTATCGCCATTAGTTGGCAAACCGTCATTCAGCTGACCAGATTGAAATACATTTCCGGCTTTTCTGGCGTGCCCTGTAGTAAGAATAATCCCTCTATCAAAAGGAAACGCTGTAGTTCCTTTATTAAAAAAGCCCCAGCTTCTACCTTGGTCGCTAACGGATAAATTAGGAGAAACAACAACGTTAGTTACATTTGCCGTTGCACATGTAGAACCTCCGGAAATCAAAACATCTTTTACCAACTGAGTAATACTGTAACTGGATTCGGGATAGTTTGTGGTATTAACGTCTATAAAAGATCCTGCCTTCATTGTAGATGACGTTGCTTTATGAGTACTTCCCGTTTTCCTGTTTTGAGAGAAAGTAAAAGTACTTACAAAGGCCATCAACAAAGTCAAAAATAAACTTCTTGTCCTCCTATTTAACATTTTATATTATTTTAAACAAAAATACTATTTTTTTTAATTAAAATTCAATTCAAAGCAAATTGTATTATTACTAATATATTTTTATTTATTACTGAATATTAATTTTACTTTTACCATAGAAACAAAAAAAGACTAACAATATTGCTAGTCTTTTTAAAATTTTATTTAAAGCTTATTCTATATTTTTCAATAAAATCCAGCCTGTTTTTACTGTCAACAACTTACTTGCAGGATCCTGGAATGTTACCTGATACCAATAAGTAGCTGTAGGAAGGCGTTTCCCTTGGAAGTATCCATCCCAGTAAGGGGTCATTTTGCTCGCCGTGAAAACTGTTTTTCCGTAACGATCGAAAACAAATCCTTTGAAATCTTTATACTCACTAACTCCTCGGAAATCAATCATATCATTTAAATTATCTCCGTTTGGCGTAATCACATTCTGCATTACAAAAGTGAAATATTCTAAGAATCCTACACAACTTGTGCTCTTCACTCTTACTCGGATAGCAATCACCGTATTTCTTGGAACTCCCGAAAATACATTAGAATTTTGCCAAGTCACTCCGTTATCAACAGAATACTCCAACGGTCCGTTACTTGGATTACTCGCTGTGATCGTCATCACACCATTTTCTTTGTAATCAACATTAATTATTTCAGGAATAATCGCACGAATTACCTGTGTTGTAAATGTTTTTGAACAAACTCCATTGGTAATTGTCACGCTGTAAGTGCCCGGAGTGCTCACTGTGATGGTTTTAGAAGTATCACCTGTACTCCAGATATAGCTGTAATTAGGACCTGCACCCGCGTCTAATGTAATTTGATCGCCTTGGCAGATCATTCCGCCTTTTAAATCAGAAACAATAGCAGGAACCACATCAATTGTTAAAGTCGCCGGCGTTGGAGATTTACATCCCTGAGCTCCGATAGCGTATACTGTATAGGTAGTTGTCTGAGTCGGGCTTAATGTTCTCACTGCTCCTGTGTTAGAAGTATCTCCCCATTGGTAAGTTACTCCTCCAGAAGCCGTTAAAGTTACAGATTCTCCCACACAAAGCCTTAATCTATCTGCATTAAGCTGCGCAATTGGCAAATCTTCTTTATTTAAAGTTAAAGTCACCACTTTGCTACAGAAAGCACCGTTGGAAACCAGAACGTATAAAATCTGTCCGTCTGTACCGTTATAAGCTGCAAGGTTAGCATCCGGGATAAATGTATTATCCTGCGCTGTTGCTCCACCTTGTGTTGTATAAAAACGGAACACTGCTCCGGTAGTAGTACTGATTAAAGGTTTAGCATCATTTAAATTAAATGTACTATTGGTAGGTGTAGAACACAATTTTAAGTTGGCATTCTGAGCTGTTGGCGTAGTTCCGCCTAAAATGGTAATGATAGCAGATGCCGGGCAGTTGTTCCCCGGAACCATTACCGACACCTCATAATCGCCTGGTGATGTAGCCACATAGGTAGCGCCAGTTGCTCCATTGATTGCAGTTCCTCCCTTAAACCATTGGAAAGTCATTCCCGGCTGGGGAGATACCTGAGCTATTAAAGTTTGTGGTGTATTGTCACACATTTTCAACTCGTTAGGCAAGACAACACCGTTGGCATCAACGATTTTAATTCCGATATCAAAAGAACCCCCTTCGATAAATACAGCAGAATCAAAACTCCAGTCTCTATAGTCGGACAATACCATTTTAAAATGATAAGCTACACCGGGTGTTACATCTCCAACCGCAGTTAAAGGAACTGTTCTTCCATTATAATTTGTCACAATATTAGCCGAATTATATCCATCAAAGTATTGCTCATTCACCGCAGCACAACCTCCAGACCCCGTAATAGCAGGACGGATATTTGTCATTGCAACAGGTCCTGCATTATTTGGCAACACCGCTAAATTTACATAAGGACCTCCAGAAACAGGTCTGATTAACAAAGCAAAAGCATCTGAATATTGACAAGGATAATTACTTGTATATTCTTCAGAAGCAAATAGATAATTAAATTTAACCTGATTAGAGTTGGGTACAAAATCAAATTCCAGCATTACATTATCATTATAATGATCTGTAGGGCTGTTATTAGGCACTGCTACCAATAAATCGGGATCATCTGTACCTGCGCCAGGGATGGTATAACTGGCACTAGCAGCTACATTTCCGGCTTGTGCTGCTTGCCCTGTTGTTAAAACAATACCGTCTGTAAAAGGAAAGTTTGTAGTTCCTTTATGAAAATATCCCCAAAAACGATTGGCTTCTGAAGCCGCCTGGTTGGGCGTTACAGTTACATTACTAACATCCGGTACAGAACAGGTAGATCCTCCGTTGATCAAGATGTCTTTTACCAATTGTGCCGGCGTATAATTAGAAGGTGCATAACCGGCAGCATTTACATCAATAAAAGCCCCCGCTTTGCTGTTCATGGAATTAACAATGTTTTTTGGTGGCTTTCTCTGAGCAGATAAAGAAGTTGAAACAAACAATAATACTAAGAGAAAAAGGTAGTTTTTTAGTCTATATTTTAACATTTTGTTGTTGTTTGTTCAAAAATACTAATTCTTTTTGATTAAAAACCCATCACAACCTGTATAATTATCAACGATAACTCAATTTATTTAAATTCTAATCTGATTCTAATTTCGTTCTAATTTTAAAACAAAAAAGACTAATCTACAATTAGCCTTTTTCATAAATATATTATTTACTGTTCTTATAAATTAGTATAAAATTAATCTTTTTTCAGTTCATCAATCATATTCTGAAGCTCCTGAATTTTATCTTTTAAAGATTTAATTTCATTTTTATTAGAATTCACATTACTCTTCAACATTACGGCTTTTGCCCTTTCACTGTGATCTTCATCATCTTCATCTTCGTTGATTTCTTCAATATCCTCCTGAATATCTTCAATATCTTCATTAATCTCCTCAATATCTTCGCTGATTTCCTCAATATCTTCACTGATCTCTTCGATATCTTCCTGAATATCTTCAATATCTTCCTGAATATCTTCAATTTTTTCATGGCTTTTATTCACCGACATCTGAATGAAAATCGCCAGATAAATGGCTTCAAGTGAAACAACGGTCGTAAGAATCAACAACATCTTATCAAATTCCACCAAATGAAGCAGCGGCAAAAGAAATGAAACGATAAAAAATAAGGTATGCGCAATTAATGAAGGGATAGAACCAATCCACCAGGTAATTCCGTTGGCAATTTTTTCTAAAATCTCAGTTTTTTCAGTGTCGTTTTTCATTGTGTTTTTATTTTAAAGTAATTCTTTAGTTACGTCTAATCCAAACAATGCAAAATCATATTTTGCAGGATCTTTTTCATCAAATTGTCTAATCACAAGATCCAGCTCCTCTACCGTTTTCCAATCGTTTTGTGTTCTTGTAATTAATCCCAGTTTTCTGGAAATATTTCCCGTATGTACATCCAAAGGTATGGATAAATTTTTCTGATCGATACTTTCCCAGATACCAAAATCTACGCCACGTTTATCCTTACGCACCATCCATCGCAAAAACATGATAATTTTTTTTGTAGATGAATTTTTATAGGGCGAACTTACGTGTTTGTACGTTCTGTGCTTTTCAATTCCAAGAAAATTGGTTCTGAATCGTTCAATCGCATGAGAAAAATTAATTTCTGAATCATTTACTTTAAATAAACTTTCCAAACTTTCATTTTCAGCATAAATTCTATTGAACTGCTTAATAAAATAAGTAAAATCTTCCCCATTAAACGTTCTGTGAATACTTTTGTCCTGAATTTCTGTTAAATCTTTCTCAGAATAATTCATCACAAAATCATAAGGAGAATTTCCCATAATTGCGAGCATTTTTTCAGCTGAATTAATAATTGATTTTCGGTTTCCCCAAGAAATGGTTGCCGCCAAAAACCCTGCAATTTCAATATCCTGCTTCAAAGAAAAACGATGAGGAATCTGTATAGGATCATTTTCTATAAACTCAGGATGATTGTATTGATCTGCCTTTTCATCCAAGAAGATTTTTAATTCTTCAAACTTCAACATAAATTTTTAAATTTTCACAGGCTCCAGCGCCTTCGGTAAAAAAGTATTCGGGAAAATCTGTCTCGCTTCATCCGTAAACACCGTAAGATCACCATAACGGTTTGAGAAATGTCCTAAAATCAATTTCCCAACTTGTGCTTTCTGAGCGATTGTTGCTGCTTCCAATGCCGTCGTATGCCCCGTATAGTCTGCCATTTCTTTTAAATCATGTAAAAAAGTAGACTCGTGATACAAAACCGTTACATTTTTAATTATCGGAATTACGCTTTCCAAATATCTTGTATCACTGCAAAATGCATAAGAAACAGGCGGCGCAGGATCGATGGTAAGAACTTCGTTTTTCAGTACATAACCATCACTCAATACAAAATCTTTTCCGGCCTTTATATTATGGTAATCGCAAGATTCTATTTCGCTGTATTTTGCAATTTCCTTCATATTCAGATGTCTGTCTTTTGGTTTTTCTTTAAATAAATAACCATTACAGTAAATCCTGTGATCCAAAGGAATTGTATACACTTCCACTCTATTGTCTTCGTAAATTTTCTCAGAATAATCTTTATCCAATTCATGATACACCACTTCAAAACCACGATGCGTTTCCGTAATCGTAAAAATGGTTTCCAGCATTTTTTTTATTCCTTTCGGCCCATAAACATGCAACGGAGTTTCCCTTCCCAATAATCGGAAAGACGCAATAAGCCCCGGCAAACCAAAACAATGATCGCCATGAAGATGTGAAATAAAAATATGATTGATCTTCGAAAATTTTGCCTTTGCTTTTCTCAACTGTACCTGAGTTCCTTCGCCACAGTCTATCAGAAAAGACCTTTCTTCCATTTCCAAAAACTGCGCAGTGGGAGAAGAATTGATCGTAGGAATCGCTGAGTTAAAGCCTAATATCGTTAAATAAGTACTCAAATTAATTGTTTATTATTAAGACAAATGTACGACAGAAAATCTACATTTTCTTTTGTCTTGAAACAAAAGAAACAAAAATTCAAGACTTAGGAAGCTCCGACTAAAAATTTAAATTGAATCCTAAAATCCCCAAAACTCGCACGAATTCATAATTTGTTCTTCGGTTTATCATTTACCTCGTGCTCAAACAGTGGGAATTTTTTAACGGATTAAATCTAAATTTTCTTAACGCCTCCACTTCCTAGGTCGATATTGAGTGTAATCTCAATCTAAAAAATTATTCTGTCACTTTCAGGAAATCCAAAAATAGATCCAAAGCTTGTTTTCTGTGGCTTATTTTATTTTTATCTTCCGGTTCCATTTGCGCAAAAGTCATTTCATAACCTTCTGGAACAAAAATAGGATCATAACCAAATCCTTTAAACCCTTTATTCTCAGTTAATAAATTTCCGTGAGCTCTGCCATCAAAATATTTAGCACCGTTTTCATCATAATAGCATAAAACTGTGATGAAATAGGCTTTTCTGTTTTCAACACCTTCCATTTCGCTTAAAACCTTTTCGATATTTTTAGCAAAATCGTGATCGCCGGCGTAACGGGCAGAAAAAATTCCGGGTCTTCCGTCTAAAGATTCAATTACCAAACCGCTGTCGTCGCCCAAACTTGGAATTCCTGTTTTCTCAAAGCAATATTTAGCTTTAATTAGAGCATTTGCATTAAAAGAATCGCCATCTTCTACAATTTCCTCATGAATATCATAATCTGTAAGGCTTTTTACGACAAATTCATTTCCTAAAATCTGCTGAATTTCTTCTTTTTTATGTTCGTTGTGTGTGGCAACTAATAATTCCATATCCAATTTTCATTTATTTAAATTCTATTTTTTTGTTTTAAACACTAAAAGCACAAATAATTTTCACGAATAACACCAACATTATTTGTAAAACTAGTGCTTAAAAATTTGTGTAATTTGTGTTTAAAATTAAATCTCAGTATAATGCACTTTATTTTTTCTCGTAAAAAGATAAAAAAACAAAGAAAAAAGTACAATTCCGATGGCTAAAATCATCCATTCAGGAACTTTAAAAGCATCAGCAAAACTTTCGGTTTTCGTATACGTAATTAATAATGTGGAGCATAAATTATTAAACCCATGCAGCAACATTGGAAGCAGTAAAGATTTTGTTTTATAGTAAACCAATCCCAAAACGCAACCTAATAAAACCGCACCTACCAATTGCCACGGATTGGCGTGTACCACTCCGAAAATTAATGAAGCATACAAAATAGCTTTCCATGGTTCAACGCCTTTATTGATTAATCCTTTCTGAATAATTCCTCTGAAAATAATCTCTTCAAAAATCGGAGCACAAATCACGGCAGTAATAATCATCACCACAGGATCATCCGTTAACTGATCCATCAGCTGGGTAAAAAACTCATAGTATTTTCCGAAAAACGGACCTGTTGTAGGAATTTGTGAAGTAATAAATTCTGCAATAAACATCATCCCGATCATCATCGGAAAAATCAATAAATAGGTATAAAAATTGGTAGGCGAAAAATTGAAATTAAGCTTTTTCCCCGTCGTTCTTCGTACAATAAAAAAATCAAAGAAAGCAATTGCAGAAAGAAATCCGGCTGCGTTAGAAAGCATAAAAAACCAGTCTTTATACTGCAAATTTTCTTTCATTACAAACATCCAGAATACATTAAAGAAAGAAATCACCATTGTTCCCGCGAACAAGCCTACTAACAAAGTAAGGCCGCCGAGCCATGTAAATGTAAACTTAGGATATTTGCTGTTTTCCATGTTTTTTGATCGATTTTTATTAAAACAAAGATAATTTTTTTGACTGCCTTTAGCAACTAAAAAAAGAAATACTTATTTTCGCCAATTCACCATCTTTTCATCATAAAATAATATGGAAACACTATTTCCAAGTATAAAATCCGAAACAAGTACTTTTTTGACATTCCTCTTAAAAGCTACTTTTTTTATTCTTCTATTTTTCGCTTTTGCTTTATTTTTTATTCTTCCCATTTACGGTATTTACAAAAGAGGATTTAAGGTAATGCTTTGGCCTTCTGTCATTTGTTTTGGTATTTCTTTTTTAATTTTAATTCCCGCCTTTCATTATTATTTCATCAAAAGAAAGAAACTGGCGAAAGAAATTATCATCAATAAAGACGGAATGTTTTATTACAATTCAGAGAAAAAAATCACCGAAAAAATTTTGTATTCAGACCTTTGCTCTTCGGATGAATTATTTGATGTAAAATCTGTGACCACGCGATCATCTGGCATATATCCCCTTCTTGAAATTTACGTTACATCTGAAAAAGGAGGTAAGCAAATGAAGCATTTAGATATGAATTTAACTTTACTGGCAGTAAACAATAAACTTTCTTTATACGCACATTTTTTACAGGGCATTCATACTTTTCGTCCCGACCTTAAGATCAGTCCGACTATTTTTTCTGATTATTATATTGAAAAAGAAACGTGGACAGTCAATAAAAAGTAAAGAATAAATCCCTTTTTATCATATTTTCATTGGCGATCATCATTTGTGCACTTATCTTTTGGTTTGTATTTTCATTCACTTAAATTATGACAGAAATCAAAGAAAAATTTCCGGCAATGGAATCCCAAATCAGTTACTCGGCTAGGATTTTTGGAGCAATATTAATCTGGTTCATTATTGTAGTATTGGCCGGACTTTCAATTTTCACGTTTTATGAATTATTTCGTCACGATTTGATAGATAATCTGATGAAAGATACCTCAACTTTATTACTATTATTCTTACTGGCGATTGTTTGTGGGCTTAGTAGTTTTGTCATTGCTATCCATTTTATCCGAAACAGAAAACGAAATAAATACAGTGTATTGGTGAATGACCAAGGTGCTTTTATCTTTTCGCAGGATGGTAAAATTTCAGAAGAGTTTTTATATTCAGACTTGTGCGCTGCAAAGGAAAATTATAAATCTGACATAAGCGTTCTGCTCAACTTTAAGCGTGTAAGTACAAAATTAATCGTCTATAAAAAAGATAAATCTAACAGAGTTCACGAACGTATTCTGAGTTTTCAGTGGGAATATCATCCTTTAAAAAACAAATTCCAGCTTTACAGGCATTTTCTAAAAGGAGTACAGATTTTCCGTCCTGATATAAAAATTCAACCTAATACTTTGGTCTATTTTAAACTGATGCCTCCGCCTGAATTAACGGAATCTCAAAAGAAATATGATAAAATATTCAATATTGTCTTTTATATCTTTGGGATTGCTATCCTGATATTCATTATTTATGTTATATGGATGTTCATCAAGATCTTTTTTTACAAGTAAAACCATTCTCTTATTTTTTTAATTCCATGAAAACTCATTGATTTAATTATTTTTAATTTATGATTAATCCCAATCAGGATTTAATTAAAACCAATCCATTTGTAATAAAACCGCTTTAGAATTTGTTATAAATGAACTCATTTTAATTAAATCCTTATTAGATCTCATTTCAAATAGATCTAATGATAATAAATCCTGACAAGGTTTTAATATAAAGTACATCTCCTGTAAATAATTCTTATATTATTTTAATTAAAATAAGAACAGGTATACCCTTTCATCATTATCTTTAAGAAAACAGATGAAAATTTCATATTATTTTAAGGTAAATTTCTCTTCTAAGCTATTTTTATGGAGTAACTTTGCACTTTAATTTTTTTCACAATGGATAGTTTAGTAAATCGGTCAGAGAATGTTAACTTATCCTTGATTACTTATGTATGTTTTACGTTTGTAGGTTACTTTATCATAGGATTATCTCTGTCTGTTCTTCCGATTTTTATTAATAAAAGTTTAGGATTTAGTTTAGTTGTTGCCGGATTGGTGATCAGTCTTCAATATGTTTCCACGTTTTTTCTGAGGGCATATTCGGGTAAGATTATTGATGGAAAAGGTCCGAAACCTGCTGTCTTATTTAGTATGGTCAGTTTTTCACTGACAGGAATATTTTTAATCATTGCTTATTATTTTAAATTCTCCCCTTTCATCAGTCTTTCGTTTTTAGTGGTTACACGTTTACTCACTGGTTGTGCTGAAGGAATGATTGGTGCGAGCCCGATCAACTGGGCGATTATGGCAGTTGGAGAAAAGCATACCGCAAAAATCATTTCTTACAATGGTGTTGCCTGTTACGGAGCTTTAGCGATTGGAGCTTCTCTAGGGGTTACAATTGAACATGAATTCAGTTTATACGGAATCGGGATTCTTTCCATTATTCTGGGTATTTTAGGATTTCTTTTTGCCAAAACAAAAGAAAATAAAACCAATACCAATCCTCAGGAAGCACAGTCTTTCTGGAAAGTTTTGGGTAAAGTTGCCCCTTTCGGCGTTTGTCTGGCTTTAGGTGGGATTGGTTTTGCAAGCATTTCGACTTTCATCACTTTATATTACAACTATTTTCACTGGAATAACGGCGCTTTATGTCTGAGTATTTTTGGAGGATTATTTGTTGCCGGAAGATTGGTTTTCAGTAATGTCATCAATAATTATGGTGGAATTAAAGTTGCCATCGCTTGTCTTATTGTAGAAACTATCGGACTTTTAATTATCGCCTTCGCAACCAATTCTCAAATGGCATTGTTAGGAGCCGGAGTTACCGGTTTAGGATTTTCATTAATATTTCCAGCATTGGGAGTTGTTGCGATTAAGAGCGTTTCACCATCAAGTCAGGGTTCTGCATTGGCAGGTTACGGACTTTTCATTGATCTCTCATTAGGTGTTGCCGGACCGCTAATTGGTGGCGTGGCAGATATTTACGGAATGAGTTATATATTCCCTTTCAGTGCAGGGATGGTTTTCGTGGGATTGGGATTGGCTTATTTGCTTAAAGTAAAATCAAATTTAAAACATTAATTGCACGAATTTTATTTAGAAATTTAAATATTTTCCTAAATCAATCGTAATTATTATTGTAAAAATCAATAATATGAATTTCAGGTTGGTTTTTCACAAAGGCGCAAAGTTTTTTTATTTAAATATAATGTTTTAAGGCACGAGGATTTTATCTGCGATAAAATTAATTATTAACATTATAAAAGAAAATCTTCGATTTTCTCCTTGTATCTTAAAAACAGAATACTTCTACTAAACCTTGCGCCTTTGTGTTTTTCCAACAAATTCAAACTCATCATAGTCTTTAATCAAAAATAAAAAATCAAATTTTCAGGATTCGACAAAATTCACGATTTTTGCAACTTCAAAATACGATATGTCAGACTTAATCAAAGAAATAGAAAAAAGAAAAACCTTCGGGATTATCTCTCACCCCGATGCCGGAAAAACCACTCTTACAGAGAAGTTACTACTTTTCGGGGGTGCAATTCAGGAAGCGGGTGCGGTGAAATCCAACAAAATAAAGAAAGGAGCCACCTCCGATTTCATGGAAATTGAAAGACAGAGAGGGATCTCCGTTGCAACTTCCGTGTTGGCTTTTGAATACAGAGATCACAAAATCAACATTTTGGATACTCCAGGTCACAAAGATTTCGCCGAAGATACCTACAGAACTTTAACGGCTGTGGATTCAGTTATCGTTGTGATTGACGTTGCAAAAGGGGTTGAGGAACAGACAGAAAAGTTGGTTCAGGTTTGTAGAATGAGAAATATCCCAATGTTGGTTTTCATTAATAAACTTGACCGTGAAGGTAAAGATGCTTTTGATTTGTTGGATGAAGTTGAACAGAAATTAGGATTAACGGTTTGTCCGCTTTCTTTGCCAATTGGTATGGGTAGTGATTTCCAAGGAATTTATAATATCTGGGAAAACAACATTCAATTATTCTTAGAAGAGAAAAAACAGAAGGTTGGAGATTCTATTAAGTTTGATGACATTAATGATTCTAAAATTGACGAAGTAATCGGTGAAAAAGCAGCCAACACTTTAAGAGAGGAATTGGATTTAATTCAGTCTGTTTATCCTGAGTTTAATCGTCAGGATTATATGAATGGTGAATTACAGCCTGTTTTCTTTGGTTCTGCATTAAATAATTTTGGAGTTCGTGAATTGTTAAATGCTTTTATCGACATTGCTCCGATGCCACAGCCAAAAGAAAGTGATACTCGTTTGGTTAAACCTGAAGAAAGCACATTTACAGGATTCGTTTTCAAGATTCACGCGAATATGGATCCGAAACATAGAGACCGTTTGGCGTTTGTGAAAATTGTTTCGGGAACTTTCAAAAGAAACGAAAATTATTTATTGGTAAGAGAAGGCAAAAAAATGAAATTCTCTTCACCCAACGCATTCTTTGCTGATAAAAAAGAAGTTATAGACGAAAGTTTCCCGGGAGATATTGTTGGTCTTCACGACACGGGAAGTTTCAGAATTGGAGATACATTGACTGGCGGTGAAAAGTTGAGTTTCAAAGGAATTCCTAGCTTCTCTCCTGAGCATTTCAGATATATTAATAATAACGATCCGTTGAAGGCTAAACAATTGGCAAAAGGTATCGATCAGTTAATGGATGAAGGTGTTGCCCAGTTGTTTACGCTTGAAATGAACAACAGAAAAATCATTGGAACAGTTGGAGCACTTCAGTACGAAGTTATCCAATATCGTCTGGAGCATGAATACGGTGCAAAATGTACCTATGAACCTCTTTCTATGCACAAAGCTTGTTGGGTTGAAGCCGATGAAAAATCTGATGAATTCAAAGAATTTGCAAGATTGAAGCAGAGATTCTTAGCGAGAGACAAATACAACCAATTGGTTTTCTTAGCAGATTCTTCATTTACGATTCACATGACGCAGGAGAAATTCCCGAATGTGAAACTGCATTTTATTAGTGAATTTAGGAATGCTTAAATCAGCAAAACCTTTTAATAATATATAGATCCGTAGAAATATTTCTACGGATTTTTTTTGTTAAATTCATTATTAATAATTTTAATCATAATAAATCAATATTATTTGAAATAATAGATGTTCCTTATAAAAAGTTTGATGTAAATTTAAAAAAGTAAAGCATAAAAAACATCATATCCATGGAACAACAAAGTATTATCGCTGGTTTTCAGCAGGTCGATCATTCTCAGCATCAATTTTTAATGAAATTTTTAGAAGATGTAGCAGATCAATCCGTAGTAAAAGAATCTTTAGAATTACAGATAAAATTGCTTGATGCAAAACCGGGTGATCACCTACTCGATGTGGGTTGCGGAATTGGAATTCAGGCAAAAAGAATTGCGGAAGAAGTTGCTCCAACAGGAAAATTCGTGGGAACAGATATGAGCAGTGTAATGATTGAATTGGCTAAAGAAAGAACTGCTGACCTAAATTTACCCATAGAATTTTATGTGGCAGAAGCTGACTCACAACCTTTTCCCGATGAATCTTTTGACGGAATTCGAACTGAACGCGTTTTAATGTACATCAGCAATACTCAAAAAGTATTTCAGGAATTTATGCGACTTCTAAAACCAGGTGGTCGACTTGTCGTTTTTGATTTTCATTGGGATGGATCTCTGATTTCACATAAAGATAAGGTCTTAACGCGAAAAATAATTCAATATACTACAGACAGTTTTCCTAATGGTTATTTAGGAACAGATTTGCATAGGCAATTACGAAATGTTGGATTTCAAAATATAAATATCCAGCCCTATAACTATTCCGGAACCAACGAAATATTATTTGAGCTTATAAAAAGAGCTTATGGAGGAATTTTGCAGTCTGGAGTTGAAAACGGAACATTTACACAACATGAAATTGACAACTGGTGGCAAGCTCTTGAAGATGATGCTGAAACCGGAAACTTTTTTGTTTCTTTAGCAGGAATTATTGCGTATGGAATTAAGGGCTAAAAATACAAACCCTCACTATTTACTTAACAAAACTCAAAAATAAAGTGGTAAAATAAAAAGACTTATTATCTTTTCATTTTACCACTATTTTAGTAAGATATATAGAAATTTTTTCTTCCTGTTATTCCATAAATAGACTATTATTCTTTAATCCATTTAATGGTTTTTTCAAAATCTTTCGTTTTAATTTTCACTAAATAATCACCTTTAGTTAAATGCGTAAGATCAAAAGTTCCTAAGTTATCTTTGTTCAATTTGTTGTTGAACGAATTAAATACCAATCTTCCGCTTGTATCATAAACAGTAACATCAAAATTATCTTTTTGATTGCTAAATTTAATATTTAAAAGTCCTTTACTTGGATTAGGATATACTGCAAAAGCATCTTTATTTGCAGCCGTTTCACTCACAGCCAAAACCTGCTGAGTAATAGTAAAGTTAACAGGATTGATATTGTAGAAAACATTTCCTACAGATGCCACCATAATTCTTGCCTGTGTAGTACCAACATTTGGAATTGTGATCGTCTCTGAACCATCATTAGGCGTAGAAGCCAAGATTGTAGTTGGATACGTAAGTCCGCCGTCTGTAGACAATAAGATAGCTACATTAGCACAATTTACAGGAGCTGCGGTTGTATTAGCCACATTCCATGTTATTGTTTGCGTAGAATTACCTGCCCAGTTTACTGCAGTACCAGGTGCTGTTACTATAAAAGGTCCCGAAGCACCATCTACTGTAACGGCAGCATCATCATTCGCTACCCCTGCACATCCTGCATTATTATCTCTTACCGTTAACCTAAACTGCATTGTTCTTGCATACGATGGTAAAACCTCTCCTATTGTTACTGTATTATTAATAACGTCTGTAAGTTTAGGAAAATATCTATATGGAACCGTTACTGGCAAAAAAGATCTGAATATAGCTGCATTTCCTGATGGAGTATTCCAGTTACCAGCAGGGCCGATATCATTTTGCTCCCATGAATAGGTTAACGCATTATTCTCTGCATCTGTTGCAGAACCTGTTAATTTAAAAGGAGTACTTTTAGGAATTGTATAATCATTACCTGCATTTACAACAGGAGCCGTATTGGAAACCGGAGTTGTTACCTGGCATGTTTTAGATAAAACTGTTTGTGTGATCGATTGGAATGAATCAGTATGAAAAGTTGCAATACTGTTAGCTGCCAAATTATTAGCACTACCGCAAATACCAGCGTATGCCATAATTGTTATTCCGCTTCCCGGTTCTACAGCATGGGCAGCGCTTCGGTTACCACCTCCACAATTCACTGTAGTTGAATTGAAGGTATGTGGCCCTCCAAACTGATGTCCCACTTCATGCGCAACATAATCAATATCATAAGGATCTCCCACAGGATTTGGCGATCCGGTAATTCCTCTTGCTTTATTTGAATCACTACAAATAACTCCTAAACCGGCTAATCCGCCACCGCCTGTACTGAAAGTATGTCCAATATCATAATTTGTTGCTCCAATGATAGAATTAATGTTATTCTGACTTTCAGTAATTAATACATTAGCATTATTATTTCCACTGAATGGATCCGTATCTGGATCTACAAACACCACAGAAGCCTCATTATCTATAAGAACCAATCTTACAGCTAATTCCTGCTCGTATACTCCGTTTACTCTATTTACCGTTGTTACTATTGCAGAAAGAGCCTGTGCAACGGTAGGAGAAGCCAGCCCTGTAGCAGCCTTTGCATATTCGCCCGTACATGCCACCACAAATCTGAAAATTCTGATCTGGCTACCTACGCTTGGCGTTACGCTTTTTTGTAGATTTTTTTTTTCTATACCCAGCTCCTCATCTTGTGCATCACAAATTCTTGGTGTTTTATTGATCAAATCGCTTTTACGGTAAATAATGTAATTATTCACATCACTTTTCATGTAAGGATCAATATATAGATCGCCTGTAATCAAAGATTTTATCTGAGCGTGAAATCCAAGCTCTGTAATATCCATCTTTAGAGTTGCATATTTATCATCAACCCCTTGCCCCGTAAGCGTTACTAATTGAGGAAACTGTTGAGCCAATTTTGATCCCATCACAGAAGACTTCCAGATTCTGAATTTAGCTTTTGTACCATCAGGCATTGGAAGAAGAATAATCGGAGCCTGATCTTTAGATTCATTATCTCTTAGTTCCGGAACAGAATTTAGATACCCTTTAATAGCCGTAACATCTAGTTTATAGGTAAGGTATTTTTCGGGTTCAACTGTTCTTTTTGCAGGATCTGCTTTAATAGATCTTTCATCGATTTTAGAAAAATAATCCTGGGCTTTTGCTAAGGGAAAGGATAAAATACATATCCCAAAATAGAGTAATTTTTTAATTTTCATATTTCATTTATTTAAAGTTTTTAAGAAGTAAATATATTTTTCATATTATTTTAATCATTCAACAATTTCATTATTTATTATCCTATCTAAACAAATATATTGAAAAAAGCAATACAAATTACTGAAATTAAGACAACTGAATAATAATTCAACAAATAATGAATTTTAAAAACTGAATATAATATTTTTAAATTAATTAAAAGAAAATTCCATAAAAGTGATCATATAAATTGTAAAACTCTTGTAAAACACATACAAAATATTGATTTTTAATCAAATAAAACTTTACGACAGAAATACATTCCTTTTACAATCTTTACAAAAGCTTCACTCCTAATTTTACTTCATCAAAAAAATTAATCTTATGAAAAAGTTCATATTAATGGTTGCCGCATCAAGCATCTTTATCATGTGTAAAAAAGGAGAAGCAACAAATTCTAGTGTTGAAAATGCTATGAGTTCAGCAGATAGCGCAATTTCGGTTGCTTCAGATAAAATAAACGAAGCGAGCGATCAGGGAAACGCTGCGTTAGACTCTGCGAATGTAAAGATCAAAGATTTTGAGCATGCTAAAAATGATGTTCAGGAAAAAATAGAAAGTACAGCTAAAATTGTAGATTCACTTTCAAACAAAATTTCATCTGTAAAATTAGAGACTGCAAAGAAAGATTCAATTCAGAAAAAAGATGATAAAATTGTCGTGAATGTTCCGGCTCCAAAAGTCATCAAGGAAACAAAAGTTATTTATAAAGACAAACCAAAGAACGAAAATTTTGAACTAAATCTTCCTAAAAACAAAATGGTAAAATCTGGTTTTATTTCCATTAACGTAGATAATGCCGAAACGATGAAAGAAATTGTACGTGAGGAAGTAAAAAAGAACAAAGGTTTTATCGCCAGTGAAGAAATGTCTTATGTAGAATCTAGTTCGGTAAATAATTCATATAATTCTGATGATGAAAGAAAATCTTACCTTTTAAAAGTAAAAATTCCGATTCAGAATTTTGATGATCTGATGAGCGAGCTTAATTATAATCTCGGCGATGTCGAAAGCAAAAACGTAGAAGTTTTGGGCGATAAATACGTCGAAAATGCGATTTGCAGTATCTCAATTTCTTTAACCGATAAATCTGAAGTTACAAAAGAACCGAAAACCTTTGGTGAAAAATCTTTTGCCGCCATAGAATCTGGTTGGGATGTGATTACCTCTATATTTCTATTTATTCTTCCGTTGTGGCCTTTACTTTTGGCTGGCGGAATCGGATATTATTTCTATAAAAAGAAAACTAAACCCAACTCTGAAAATAATTTAAATGAATAAAAAACCCTTGTTTTACAGGAAAAAATTATTTTAATATTTTTTTAATTAATTTTTCATTAATATAAAATTTCTTCTTTTTAAATTTATGATATAATAAAACAAACGGAAATTTGTTTTAGATTTAATAAAGAAATAATTTTTCTATTATATTTTATATTAAAGTTATGATTTGGTGTAAAAATAAGGCCCTCGATTGAGAGCCTTATTTGTTTTTACTATTTCATGTGTTCTGCTTTATCTGGAATAAGTCAGTTTTTAAGCAATTTATTTTGAAATGCTTCTTGAAATCACAATTTTCTGGATTTCAGAAGTTCCTTCATAAATCTGAGTGATTTTTGCATCTCTCATTAATCTTTCAACGTGATATTCTTTTACATATCCGTATCCACCGTGGATTTGAACTGCTTCAATCGTTGTATCCATCGCAACCTGAGAAGAATATAATTTAGCCATCGCTCCACTTTCAGAAATATCTTTTCCGGCATCTTTCTCACAAGCAGCCTTGAAACAAAGCATTCTTGCTGCCGTGATCTGAGTTGCCATATCTGCCAATTTGAAAGCAATCGCCTGGTGATTAATAATCTCAGTTTTGAAAGCTTTTCTTGTTTTAGCATATTTCAACGCCAATTCGTAAGCTCCGGAAGCAATACCTAAAGCCTGAGAAGCAATACCAATTCTACCACCGTTCAAAACAGCCATAGCAAAATTGAATCCGAAACCGTCTTCCCCGATTCTGTTTTCTTTTGGTACTTTTACGTTGTTGAAGATCAAAGAATGCGTATCACTTCCTCTGATTCCCAATTTGTCTTCTTTTGTTCCGATTTCGAAACCTTCCCAACCTCTTTCAACGATAAACGCATTGATTCCTTTATGTTTTTTCTCAGGGTCAGTTTGTGCAATTACGATATAATATGTAGCTGTTCCACCATTTGTAATCCAGTTTTTAATACCATTTAAAAGATAATAATCCCCTTTATCCTCAGCAGTTGTTTTCTGAGAAGTTGCATCAGATCCCGCTTCAGGCTCAGACAAAGCAAAAGCTCCGATTACCTGTCCGCTAGCAAGAGGTGTAAGATATTTCACTTTTTGCTCCTCAGAAGCGAATTTTTCAAGACCTGCGCAAACCAATGAATTGTTTACAGACATTACAACAGCCGCAGAAGCGTCGATTTTTGCAATCTCCTCCATTGCCAAAACGTAAGAAACACTGTCCATCCCTGCACCTCCGTACTTCGGATCTACCATCATTCCTAAAAGCCCCATCTCTCCCATTTTTTTCACCTGCTCCGTAGGAAACTTCTGATCTCTGTCTCTTTCGATTACTTCAGGTAAAAGTTCGGTTTGTGCAAAATCTCTTGCCGCCTGCTGAATCATCAGCTGCTCTTCTGATAAATTAAAGTCCATAAAAATTAATAATTAGATAGTCGCTAATTTACACTTTTTGAGCAAATCTGAAAATAGAATTGAAACTTCCTGTTTACGCCCTGACAGATAGCGATTAAAGAGATTCAGCAAAGATTCAACATCATATAAATTATCACTAAAACTTCGCTTTTCGGCTTACCTATTATTGATAAATTATTGCGAATATTTTATCGATTCCTAAATCTAACAATCAAATTTCTCTAATTAAAAAAAATTCTTATATTTAAATTAATTAAAATTATACCTAAAGAATCATGGCCATCAAAAGATTATTCGATATACCGCACTACGCTTTAGAAAAATATCCTAAATCGGATATGTTTGTGACCAAGTATCACGGCGAATGGAAGAAAACGTCTACCCAGGAATTTATCAATCAGGCAAATAAAATATCAAGAGGACTTCTAAAACTAGGCATAAAACCTGGCGATAAAATAGCTTTAATTACTACAAATTCCCGTACAGAATGGGCGGTTATGGATTTGGGACTTTCCCAGATCGGAGTGGTTTCTGTACCTGTTTACCCTAGTATTTCGCCGGAAGATTACGAATTTATCTTTAATAATGCTGAAATTCACTATTGTTTTGTTTCAGATAAAGAGCTTTTCAATAAAGTAACTAAAGTGAAGCATAATATCCCGTCTTTACAGGGAATTTTTACTTTTGATAATGTAACAGGTGCTGCCAACTGGAAAGAAATTTTGGATCTTGGTGAAGATGATTCTACTCAAATTGAAGTGGAAGATCTTTCTAAAGCCATTAATTCTGATGATTTGGCAACCATTATTTACACTTCCGGAACAACAGGAAGACCAAAAGGAGTACTACTGACGCATGACAATATTGTTTCAAATGTGTTGGGATCTATTCCAAGAATTCCGAAGAAAAAAAGTTTAGATTATAAAGATACAAGGGTTCTAAGCTTTTTACCGATCTGTCATATTTTCGAAAGAATGCTTTTCTACCTTTTCCAATACAATGGTTTTTCGATTTATTTCGCGGAAAGTATCGACAAAATGGGCGAAAATGTAAAAGAAGTGAAACCTCACTACATGAGCGTTGTTCCAAGATTGGTTGAGAAAGTATATGATAAAATTTATGCAACAGGTTCTTCTGCAGGAGGTTTAAAACAAAAAATATTCTTCTGGGCGCTTAATCTTTTGAGCAAAAAGAAAACGGTTTCCAAACCATCAGGATTGTTTGAAATTATCGCTGATAAATTAGTTTTCAAAAAATGGAGAGAAGGTTTGGGAGGTGAAATTATAACTTTAGTTTCCGGTTCTGCAGCTTTGTCTACAAGATTAAATTTACTATTTCAAAATGCGGGAATTCCAATTTTGGAAGGCTATGGTTTAACAGAAACTTCGCCTGTAATTTCTGTAAACAGTTTCGGTAAAATGAAAATAGGAACGGTTGGTCCACCATTGGATAATTTACAGGTAAAAATTCAGGAAGACGGAGAAATTACCGTAAAAGGTCCTTCTATATTTAAAGGTTATTTCAAAAATGAGGAAATGACGAAAGAAGCTTTTACAGAAGATGGTTATTTTAAAACCGGAGACATTGGCTTAGTCGACAGTGACGGGTTTCTACAAATCACTGATCGTAAGAAAGAAATGTTTAAAACATCAGGAGGTAAATATATTGCTCCTCAAACGATAGAAAATTTGGCAAAAGCTTCTAAATTTATCGAACAGATCATGGTTGTGGGTGATGGTGAAAAAATGCCAACAGCTTTAGTTCAGCCTGATTTTGAATTTGCCAAAAGCTGGGCAATGAGAAATAATCTAAACATAGGTTCTACTCCTCAGGAAATTGCGAAAAGTCCCGAATTAAAGGAAAGAATCGAAAAAGAGATGGATAATATCAACGAACATCTTGGAAACTGGGAAAAGATCAAAAAGATAGAGCTCACACCAGAAGTTTGGAGCATTGAAGCCGGACTTCTAACTCCGACATTGAAGTTAAAAAGAAAAGCCATAAAAGAGAAGTTTATGGATCTGTATAATAAAATGTACGAACATCACGAATAATATCAACCGCTTCTTTGGAGGCGGTTTTTTTATGCAAACACGAATGCACAAATTTTTGCCCAATAACACAATTATTTAAAATTTCCGAACAGAATGTAACGTTATTTTATCTCTCGCAGATTTAGCAAACCTAGCAGATGACTGCGTTTAAAATCTGCGTCATCTGCAAAATCAGCGAGAGACTAAAAACAAAAAAGCTGTCTCAAAATTGAAACAGCTTCTATATTTTTAAAAATAAGTAATTAGAATTTAATTACAGATTTCATTCTTTCATTTTCTTCCATTACCAACTCGTCGTCAACAAGGATTTTTCCTGAATGCTCATCGATAATGATTTTCTTTCTCTGAGCGATTTCCATTTGCTTTTGAGGCGGAATTGTAAAGAATGAACCTTTCGGTGCTCCTCTTTCTAAACCTACAACTGCAAGACCATTTGGAGAGTTCGTTCTGATTCTGTTGTAAGAAGCCAATAATCTCTCATCGATCTTACCTGCGAATTCTTTAGACTGCTCGATCAAATATTCTTCTTCTTTTTGAGTTTCAGAAATAAGACCGTCTAATTCTTCTTTTTTGAATTTTAAGTGATTTTTAAGATCAGAAATCTTATTGTTAAGCTCGCTTAAAGTTTCGTTTTTGTGAGCAATTTTAGCTCCGAATTCTTTAATTCTTTTCTCAGCAAGTTGAATTTCAAGCTCCTGATATTCAGTTTCTTTACCTAAAGCTTCAAATTCTTTGTTGTTTCTTACGTTATCCTGTTGAGATTTGTATTTTTCGATCAAAGACTTTGCATGGTTGATTACCTCATGCTTAGTTTTGATTTGGTCGTCCTGCTCTTTAATATCTGTATGAAATTTTTCAGCTCTTTTCTCAAGACCTTCAATTTCGATTTCAAGGTCTTCCACCTCGATTGGCAATTCTCCTCTTGTATTTCGGATTTCATCCAATCTAGAATCAATGATTTGTAAATCGTATAAAGCTCTTAATTTCTCTTCAACTGAAATATCGTTGGTTTTTGCCATATTTAAATGAAATAATTTACTGGGTTGGTTTTCTCAATAGATTTTGAAATTGCAAATGTACTAAATTTTTGTGATAAAATTTCAAATAATTGTTGCGTTACAAATTGTTCAGATTCATAATGCCCGATATCGCAAATCAACATCTTAGATTCGGCGAGGAAAAAATCGTGGTATTTGATATCTCCCGTAAGATAAGCGTCACATTTTTTAGACAAAGCCGATTTTATTACACTCGCTCCGGAACCTCCCAAAACCCCTACTCTTTTTATTTTTTTATGAGTAAAATCTGAATGTCTGATAATCTCTAAATTGAATTTCTCTTTCACCAATTTCAGAAAGTCAGCTTCATCTATCGCCTCTTCAAATTCGCCAAACATTCCCAAACCTGTGTGATGATTGTCATTATCCAACGAATAAATCTGATGAGCCACTTCTTCATAAGGATGCGCTGAATTCATCGCTGCCACAGTCTGACCTTGCTTATAACTTTCAAAAATAACAGAAATCATATCTTCATCTGCATTTTCTCTGATATTTTGCTGTCCGGAAAAAGGTTTGGAACCTTCTATTGGTCTGAAAGTTCCGTTTCCGTTGATGGTGAAACTGCATTCATCATAAAAACCGATATTTCCCGCCCCTGCCGAAAACAAAGCTTCTTTTACATTTTCAGAATGATCTTTAGGAACGAAAACCGTTAATTGTTTTAAATTATTTTTTTTAGGCTGAAGAATTTTCAAATCTTTTAAACCTAAATGATTACAAATTCCTGCATTTACACCAAAAAAATCATTATCCCAAGCCGTATGAATCGCATAAATGGCCACTTTATTTTCAATTGCTTTTAAAACGGCTCTTTCAACGTAATTTTTCCCTGTTAATGATTTTAACCCGGAGAAAATAATCGGATGAAAACATACTATCAAATTACAATTTTTCTGAATAGCTTCATCCACAACATTTTCCAATGCATCGTGGCAAACCAAGATTCCGCTTACATTGCGACTTGGAACACCGCACAGCAATCCTACATTATCAAAATCTTCTGCCTGCTGCAACGGAATGCGCGTTTCTATTTTTGAAATTACTTCGCTTATTGTCATTTTATTCTGTATGTTTGTTACGAAAATAGGCATAATTTGTTAATTTAGAAAAAACAATAAAAATGGAAAAAGAACACAGTCTTGTTCCCGAAGATTCGCTTTGGAAAAGGCATGTTTACCGAATTATTTATCGTTCAGACACCAAACTCGGAAAATTATTCGACATTACTTTATTGTCATTAATTCTTGTAAGCACCTTCATTATTATGATGGAAAGTGTTCCCAAGCTTGATAATAAATACCATTATACCTTCATTATTCTTGAATGGATTATTTCATTGTTTTTCACGGCAGAGTATTGGTCGAGAATAGCCGTGGTGAAGAATAAGAAACATTATATTTTCAGTTTTTTTGGAATTATAGATTTTTTCGCGCTGGTTCCTTTTTATCTGAGTTTTATTTTTCCGGTGACAAAATACTTTCTGATTTTCAGAATGTTGAGAATGCTTAGAGTTTTCCGTGTTTTCAATCTTTTAGATTTCATGAATGACGGAACCGTGATTGTAAGAGCTTTAAAAAACAGCTCACGAAAAATTTATATTTTCCTTTTATTTTTAATTATTTTCTCAGTAATCGTTGGTTCTCTGATGTTTATGGTGGAAGGCGGAAGACCTGGTTTTGAAACGATTCCGCAATCTATTTATTGGGCGGTAGTTACGGTAACAACAGTTGGTTACGGAGATGTTTCACCAATAACCCCAATGGGAAAATTTTTCGCTGTAGTCTTAATGTTAGCAGGTTATTCCATCATCGCGGTTCCTACCGGAATTGTAACAGCGGAAATGAGAAACAAACGACAAAACCTTGAAAAAGTATGCGAACGATGCGGAAATGAAGATATTGACGATGATGCGAGATATTGTAAACAATGTGGCAAGAAATTAGCTTAGTTTAAAATATTAACCAAATATCACAAAATCATGGAACCTAAAAAGAAAAACAAGCCCAACAGTTTAGTAGTTATTCTATTTGCGCTTGTTATATTAATGATTATTATCTACTTTGTCCTTGTAACATTCTTCCCGGCAATATTTGATATGATGAATACCGGTGAACTACAGCCTGTTCCTGCGGATAAATAAACAACAATAAAGGTGGCAAAATTGCCACCTTCCTTCCTTTTTTTAAAATTTTATATTATTTAGGGTAAATTTTAAACAAAATTAACTTCAGAATGGTAAAATTAAAGTTATTTCTTAATAGTTTTAATTGTCACTTGCGTACCATCTGACTTAAATAGTGTGATAAGATACATTCCTTGTTTTAAATCTTCCAGATATAACGTTTGTGAAGGCTTATCAATTGTTTTGATTAATCTTCCTGAGATATCTGTAATCGAAAGAGATTTTACGTTAGAAACATCCGAAATAGTAATGCTATCTGTAAATGGATTCGGATACACCTTAATAGCTTTATCTTTTTTAACCATCGCTGAAGTACTTAATACATTGCTCAACATATTAATAGTAAAAGTATCTTCCATTGCATCTGAAAAGCCGCTGAAATGCCCTACATTAACATAGTAAGTATTTCCCAAAACCGTCGAAATGCTGATAAATTCTCTTCCGCCTTCTTCAAAATCATCAACGGTACCTTCACAAATAAGATTATTGCAACTTCCGCTGTAAACTCCGATTTGAGGATCAAACAAACTATCGTTAGGCATTAAGACTTCGATATCTACATTGGTACCATTTCCTGTAAATTTAAACCATGTTCCATCATTCATATGATCTTCCGTACAGGTTGTGATAAAACCATTGTTATTGGTACTTCCCGCAGCATCTAACTCTGTATGACTATAAGGAAAACCCGCAACAGAAAAAGCTCCAAAACAATCATCATTAACAGGCGGAGAAGGCATTGTACCCACACAAACATTAAAGCTTTGTGCATAATCGCCGCCCCAATAACTGTAAACTCTCATATAATACGTTTCTCCCACCGTAAGCCCCGGAACCAGGGAAGAATTTGAATCTGAACAAAAAATACTTGATAAATTTCCGCAATTTCCGCTAAAAACCTGAAAATTCATATCTGTACTATAATCTGAACCGATAGACTGAATATTTCGTAAAGAAATTACATGAGACGATTCTGTTGCAACAAATTTAAACCAAACATCCGCATCGGGAAGTCCATTGCAAGGATCAGGCGTGATGCCTGAATCTGAACCGCCCAGATTATAACCTGCTGTTACAGTTCCACAATTCAAATCGGGATTTACTGTTAAAGGAATAGCATCAGAACATTCATCATTCGTTGGATTAAGCGGAACGGTTGTGAATTTAGAAACTGAACAGCCTGCAGATTCGCCAGCCGCAGTTATTGCTATTAATTTGATGTAATAAAATGAATTGATATTCAAAGTTGGCGCGGGAGTGTAATTTGTTGCAGAGGTTAATTGCTGACTTACAATATCTTCACCTCCCGGTGTTGTACCCACAGAAATTCTATACTGTAAGGCTCCTGGCACTGCAACCCAGCTAATTTGCGGATTAATGGAAATGAATTCGGAATTATCGCTTGGAAAAGTAATGGTAGGGCAAGCCGGAGTTGTATTCGCCGATAAACCTTCTATGGAAATAACAGATTTTGTATCATTTGGAGTTCCGGAAGGGGGCGAAGAAAGATTAGGATTGGTAAAATCGCTTCTAAAATACATAGATGAGCGCGGAGCAGAATCGTAAACATAAAAAGCTTCGGCACTTCCATCATAACCGGGATCACTTTCTTTAATGGCAACCACCAAATTATCAACATTATTATAAAAGAAAGGCGTTGTGAAATTTACACTTATCACTCCATTATTATTCAGCACATTACCTGAAAAAACCTGAGTGAGCTGAGAGACTGGAATCCAGCTATTTTCGAAGTCAAAACTTCCTTTACTCGTATGCCCAACGTAGACTGCCCAATTTGATGAATTTGTTAAAGATAATGTATTATTTAAATAAAATTTTAATCCTGTAATGCTTCCCGCAGAGACGGCATTGATTTCATATTTACTAAAAATTTGCTGAACGTAAGAATAGCTGTAGTAATTGCTGATAGGCTGCGGACCAGCTGACGTACTTCCTGTGCCCAAGTTTATCTGAGCGTGTGTAATCATACCTATTAGAAATAAGTATGAAAGTAGAATTTTTTTCATAAGCAGTAATTTATTTTGTGTATTACTAATTTAGCAATAATAAACACATATACTTATGATTTCAATTATAATTCATCATAAAAATATAGCGACTAAAAAATATTAGCCGCTATATTGTGTTTTTATGAAATTAATTCAATTTATTTCTTAATTGCCTTAATGACTTGTCTTGTTCCATCTTTCAATTCAAGTGCAATAAGATACAATCCTTGCTTTAAATCTCCCAAACGAAGAGTTGAAGTTGGCTTATCAATTACTTTCACTAATTTTCCTGAAAGATCAATCACTGAAACTGACTTCACATTAGAAACATCAGAAATCGTAATTTCATCTACAAATGGATTTGGATAAATCTTAATATCTTTTGCTTTTGCAGATTGAACATCTGAAGTTGCCAATACTGCCGTTGAAGTAATATTCAGATTAAAGTTACCTTCTGCACTATCACTAGAACCACTGTAATATCCCACATTTACAAAATATTGAGTTCCCGCTACAGAATTGAAGGTATACGTTTCAACAGAACCATTACCACCAAAACTTGAATCAGCAGCTCCCACGCAAGTAAACGAACCACAAGATCCACTATACACACTTACTTTATGATCCCAACTAGAAGTAGTAGTTGCTTTTACAGCAATTGTATTTCCGTCACCGATAAATTTAAACCACATTCCGTCATTAGCACCCGTTGAACAAGTCATCACATAACCCGATCCGTTGGTAGAACCCGCTCCGTCCGTCTGAGAATAGTTATAAGGGAAAGACGCAGCCTCCAAAGCTCCCGAACAATCATCATTAGCTGGCGCGGCAACCGTATTTACAGTAAATGATCTTTCTGTACATCCTGTAGATGTATTGGTGTTTACTTTGTAATAATATTTCGTTCCTAAAGTTAATGGAGTTGTAAATGTATACGTTGTTACATTTCCAACATCTACATTATTCATAATATCAGAACCTCCAGAAGTAGTTCCCACTGTTAATGTATAAGATGAAGCAGTAGCAATACCATTCCATTTAATTGTAGGTTTTACAGGCTGAAGAGTCGCCCCATCACTAGGATAAGAAACTACAGGACATGCATTCTGAGTAGTGAAATTTCTCTCTGAACACCCAGAACTTGCCTGAGTTGCAGTATATCCGTTAACTGTATAATAATATTTAGTACTGAAAGCCAACGGCGTTTGATACGTATAAGTGGTTACGTTTCCTATATCCACATTATTCATAATATCAGTTCCACCTGCGGTAGTTCCTATGGAAATTCTATAACCAGTAGCCCCCGGCACCGTCGTCCATGCAAATGTAGGCGTGATAGAAGCATTTGTAGCTGATGCCGATGAAGGTGTAGTAACCGTAGGACACAATGATAATGTTGTAAAGTTTCTTTCTGTACAGCCTACACCTGTTTGAGTAGCTGTATACCCTACAATTGTATAGTAATATTTTGTATTATAGTTTAATGAAGAATTATAATTATACGTTGTTACATTTCCTAAGTCTACAGCATTCAGAATATCCGTTCCCCCGGCTGTTGTACCGATAGAAATCTTGTACCCAGTTGCTCCGGCAATAGCAGACCACGCAAATGAAGGCGATACAGAAACTCCAGTCGCACCAGAAGAAGGAGCACTAACAGAAGGACACAATGTAAGCGTTGTAAAACTTCTTTCTGTACATCCTGAAGATGTAAGCGTCGCATTATAAGAATTAACGGTATAATAATACTTCGTTCCGTAATTTAAAGGCGTATTGTGAGTATAAGTTGTTACATTACCCACATCAGCATTATTTAATATATCAGTTCCCCCGGCAGTGGTACCGATAGAGATTTTATATCCGGTAGCTGTAGCACTTGCCGACCATGTAAAAGTAGGGGTAACGGAAACTCCCGTTCCTCCCGATGAAGGTGCAGATACTGAAGGGCAAGGTATATTTCTCGTAGTAAACACTCTTTCTGTACAACCTACTGTTGTTCCCACAGAATTCACAGGAGAAACCGTTAAATAATAATTGGTATAATAAGAAAGCGACGATGCAGAAGGCACAGTATAAGTTGTTACGTTTCCAACATTTACATTATTCATCACATCAGAACCTCCCGGCGTTGTTCCCAACTTCACCACATAAGAAGTTGCACCCGATGCTACCGCCCATGTAAATGTAGGAGTAAGAGAAACATTTGTTTCCGCTGCAAGAGGCGCGGTAATAGTGCTACAAGGAGGTGTAGAAGCAGGATTTAACCCTAAAATCTGCATCACAGCTCTTCCTTCACTTCTACTTCCCGAAGTTGGAGGACTAGCCGGATCTGGATTGGTCGTATCATTTCTGTAATACAAAGTAGTATTTGCAGCCGCAGTATATTTATAGAAATATTCATTTAATGAACTACCGACTGTATCATAACCGTCTTTATTTTCATCAACAGCAACCACAAGATTATCTACATTATTATAGGCAAAAGGGGTTGCAAATGTAATTTCAACAACTCCGTTATTGTTGGTTACCGTTCCGGCATACACCTGAGTAAGCGAAGAAAGCGGCACCCAGCTTGAATTTGAAGTAAAGTCATCACTGCTCGTATGTCCTAGATAAACAACAACATCGTCAGAATTCAACAAAGTTTTCGAAGCAGCAAGAAAAAACCTGATTCCCGTTATATTTCCGGCATTGGTATTAAGCTCAGATTTTTTAATGATTTGCTGAGTATAAGAAAATTTGTAATAGTTGCTCCAGGGAGCTGGTACGGAAGTCGGAGCAATTGCAGTTCCACCTCCTAATTGAAGTTGAGCAGACGCACTTACACCAAGTGCCATCATGCATGCAAGTAGAAGTTTTTTCATATATTAAAGAAATTTAAAATTCGTGGGTAAATGTAATAAAATATTACATACAATTAATATTTTATTTATTTTTTTTAATAATTAAACAAACATTTAACAAAATTTAAAAAATAATCTTAAAATCATTCATTTATAAATAGTTATTACTTTAAATCTTAAATTATTTAGATAAAATTTTTACAATCTAATTCATTTAGTACAAATAAATTCTATAAATAGTCTTAAATCACAATAATTAGATACCACAAAATTTAAAAAAAATAGACAACAAAAAAAATAAGCAGCAGATTTAAAAACCTACTGCTTATATTTTAGAAAATTTATATTAATTATTTCCTAATCACTCTTACCGTTTGTTTTGAGCCGTCTATTAATTCTAAAGAAATGAAATACACAGCTTGTTTCAAATCACCTAAGCTAAGTGATGAAGAAGGTTTGTCAAATGTTTTAACCAATCTTCCTGAAACATCCATCACTGAAATAGATTTAACTTTAGAAACATCAGAAACATGTAGTAATTCAGTAAACGGATTCGGATATAGTGATAGCTTATTTTCTAAATTAGCTTCACCAGTATTCAAACATCCTGAAGAGTTGACCGTTGCCACCACCGGATATCTTTCAGACTCACAACCAGTAACGAATTTAAAATTATAAAAACACATATAATAATTTTCGTTATAACCATTCCCAGTAATACTGGCAACAGAAGAAACATAAGGATAAATGGCTCCAGACATATTTCTCATCAATCCACCGCTTGGCAATGTCGGATAGATCGTATAATCTCCCGGAGGTAAGTCTATATCAAGCGCAACAGTCTGCGCCGTTGTTCCTCCAGAAACATTAGTTGTAAAAGGAATCGTGGCAAAAGCAGAACCACCAAGCGAAACAGTTCCATTTACGATATTAATAGCCCCAGATTGACCACTCTGAACAGGGAAAACATCAATAGACTTGAATTTTGCAGGCTTTTTTACCGTAAAATAAACTCCCCATGTAGTGTTTGTCTGAGCAGCAATCCACCCTCCTATAACAGCCGGCGAGGCCAACCCGGCAGTATCTATAACTCCCGTTAATGCAGATGCATAGTAAGTAGTCGTATTATTCAACATAGGTGTCGTAAAGGTGTTACCTGTTGCCAAAATACTTCCGCCCAAAGAAGAATTATACCAATTGACTACAGCACCAGCACTTGGCGTCGCAGAAAGCATCACAGCCCCTCCCGGACAACCCAAGCCTCCCGTAGTGGAAAGCGATGGTGTTTGACAAAGCGTAGTAAACATTATGGGAATACCCGTCCAGATACTTTTACTAGTAGCATCACAAAGAGATCTCACCCAAACATAATATAACGTAGAAGGCGTTAACCCCGTTATCTGAGCAGAGGTAGTATTTGAGGCAACGGAATTTGTTGCATCCAAAACCGTAGCCGATGTAGGCGCTACATTTACTGTACTGTAATATATTTCATAGCCATTAGCCGGAATTAGCGAAGGAGCAGCCCAAGATGCGATAGCAGTTGTTTGTGCTATATTTGCATCTGCAATAACCACGGCACCTGGCGTAGGACAACTAGGCGGCGACCACGTAAAAGTAAGCCCCGATGCAGGAAAATTTGTATTATTTCTTGAAAGAGATGAATTACTTGCCGTTCCAGCAGATGAATTACTCCATGACGTACCCGCCCTATTGTTAAAATCACTTTTTGACGCTCCTCTAAAACCCACATAGGTTGGTTTATTCGCCGTACTCTCAATAAACTGAGAACCATAGACAATTGAAACTTTATTAGTTGTTTCAGCCAGCCTTAATTGAAAGTTTAGATAGCTATGCTCTGTAGCATTATCATTGTACCCCAACCATTCTACCACAAAAGTTCTATTTGGCGCCACTCCTTCTACAGAAGTAAAAACCTTACCAGTTCCATAGATAACAGGAGCACTAAAAACAGTTTTTGTAGCCGGGAGAGACATCGTAATTGTACCCGCAGTCTCATTAAAAGCAGTTATCGTAGCCCCCGAAGCAATACCATTACTTACCGTAATATTACCAAAATCAACAATAGTCTTCAATTTTTTCCCTACTGCAATACCCTTAAACGAAGCTACGCTAGTAATCATATTAGAACCGTTAATCACATTTCCGGTCGTTTCAAATTCTCCATTCAGATCTCTATTCATCACGGCTATAGCCGCGGAATAGGTAATGGTTGAAGAAATCAAAGAAAGGCCGTCACTTTTTAAAGTGCCAAATGTAACCCCTCCGTTTGAGTTTACATACATAGAAGTATAATCACTCCCGTTAAATTTGAAATTAAAAGGAATAGAAACATCCCATCCTGCAGTATCATTATTTCCAGGATTACTTACCGTAGCCTCACTCCCCGGAACCAGAATACCAGTAGCAGCAATACTATTAAAAAATCCTGTACTCTGAGCAAATGCATAATCAGCCACCTGAGCATTTACTCTTTGCATGGCGCCCAAAATCACGAGAACTGCGACACCTGCATTTCGCAAACCAACGTATCGATCCCATGTTTTTTTGTAGAAATTTTTCATGTTTAGTTTTGTTTAAAGTGTGAAAATTACAACAAATTCAATTAAAAATAAAAATTCATCAACAAAATTCTAAACATTAACATAATTATACGATTAAACACACAGGATAAGTTCAATATAATTAAAACTCCCAAAGGATTGATTTAACCTTAAAATAATTATAATCAATAAATTAAAAAGCAGCAGATAAAAAAACCCGCTGCTTATATTTTATAAAAATTTATATTAATTATTTCTTAATCACTTTCACCACCTGTCTTGAGCCGTCTTTTAGTTCTAAAGAAATTAAATACATACCTTGTTTCAAATCACCTAAACTAAGTGATGAAGAAGGTTTGTCAAATGTTTTTACCAATCTTCCTGAAACATCAACCACCGAAACAGATTTCACTTTAGAAATATCCGATATATTTAAATTCTCAGCAAATGGATTTGGATGAACCTTAATATTGTTTTTATTAGATGCAGAAGCTTCAGAAGTAGCCAATAAAGAGGTATCGTAAGCTGAAATTTTAAACTCACCATCATCAGAAGAAGTATACTTCCAAACACTAACATATAAGGTAGTCCCAGGAGTTTGCCCTGTCAATTCTATTTTAGAGAAAGCATCGGTTCCTCCATCATCATTACAAGCAATAGACGTTGTAGACGAGCAATCTGTGAATACCGACAACACTGTATCATCCAAACCAGATCCAGGAGCCGCATCTGTTTCAATCGTTAAGTTTCCAGATGCAGGAACTACCACCTTGAACCAAACATTATTTTCGGCATTAGAAGAATTAAACAAACATGAAGCCCCTAAGCCAGAAGCATCACTTGCTCCAATTGTATTACCCGTAATGGCATTTTGTACGAATGAGCCACCCGCCGTAAGTGTAATAGCACCAGAACACTCATCATTAGTAGGTGGAGACATTGTTGTAAACGAAATTTGAGAACATCCCACCGCATCTCCAAGATTATTATAAGGAGTAATTGTTGCGTAATAGGTCGTATTCATATTCAATGTTCCCGGAATATTATAATTGATAACATCTCCTAGATCTTCATTATTTACAACATCGGTTCCGCCGCTTGTAGTTCCAACTTTCAATTTATAGCCGGCAGCACCTGAAGCAGAATTCCATGTTAAAACTCCGTCAGAATTCACCCCCGTAGCACCATTTGTTGGTGATGTAAAAGAAGTACATAAAGGAATAGCTGTCGGTGTAGTATCTACCACAAATGTATCTGCATACAAATAAAGCTGGTCAGCATCTGTCGCATGTATAGCAACATAAACCGTCTGCCCTGCATAGGCAGATAAACTGAAAGTTTTTTTCGTCCAAGTTTCTGGCGCTTTTTCAGCAGCCTGAAGAACAGTGGTAAAAGCGGCAGCAGCCTGATTCGTAGTTGATAATAAAACCTCATAATCTTCAAGATAAAAATCATCATCTGATTTTACATAAAAGGAAATTCTATCACTTACACCTACCTGAACCACAATCGCCTTTGTAATTAAATAATCATTGTGAGCATTAGAGTTATACAAAATACTTGCAACATAGTCCCCAGATTGAGCAGACCCCGTACTTGGCTCTGAAATCTCCCAAGAATTACCACCATCAACATCCACAACAGCCCATCCCGCAGGCAAAGTAGTTCCTGCATCGAAGTTCTCAGTCCATTGCCCAAAACTTAAAGCCGGAAAAGCCAAAAGAAATAAAAGTTTCTTCATAATACATAAATTTAAAATTCAAATCAAATTTATACATTATTTAAATATAATTAACTAAAAATCGCAAATTTATATAAAAAAATCAAAGCAATCGATTACATCACACAAATATGATAATTGAAAAAGACGATAAAAATTATCGTCTTTTAGTTAATATTGAAAAATAAACCTTATTAATTCAAATAAAATTCATATTTATTTAGTAATTGAATATTTTTAATAAGCTCTCCGCTGAGGTTTACCGAATGTTTCATCGACTGAACTTCGAGCTGCGTATCGTCTTCAATATTTTTAATAAAGAACTTAAGCTTTTGGTTTCCTTGATTTTGCTGAAGTACATTTCTAAAAAAGGCTAAATCTTCCGGTCTGAAATCCATCACATCCATTACTAAAGAAATACTTTTAGCATATTTATCAAAAGCTTCCTGAAGCTCAATTACATCATTTACATTCACAAAAACTCGCCCGTCTTTTACCTGAGCAAATTTAATCTTAAAAATAACAAATCGTTGAACTTCCAGCTTCTCCTTTAATTTCATATAATCACGATCTCCCAATCGGAAAGAATAGGATCCTGAATAATCTTCCAACGTTACAAAAGCTACTTTTTCGCCACTCCTGAAACCATCTTTCACGACGTATTCCGTAATCAAACCAGCAACGGTGTATTCTTTTCCGCCACCGCCATTTTCTCTTTCTTTCTGAAGTGTTTTCCAGTCTTTTTTCTTTTCTTCAAATAATTCTTCCTGTTTATTGGCAAAAGCCTGTTCTTTATAAGCATCAACCTCATCTAAATTAAGGAAGAGAAAATTTCCTTTAGGTTCTGCTTTTTTCGTGACTTCTTCTATTATTTCTTCCTCTTCTCCAGCCACAATATCGTCGGAAATAATTTCGGTTAAATCTGTCGTCTCATCTACCGCATCCTGTTCCAAAATCGGAGCTTCATCCACAACAGCTTTTCCTACTTCTTCTTTTTCCAACACGGATTTTTTTGAAAGATTACCCGCCATAAACTGAAACTGATATTTAAACTCATCCAGCGGATGCGCCGAAAGATAGAAACCAATGGTTTCTTTTTCTTTATTCAGTTTATGCATGTTCGGCCATTCCGGACAAGGCAATAACTTCGGCTGCTCGATCTGAACTTCATCAGCAAAATCAGCAAAAAGTGAAAATTCCATTTCGTTTTTACTTTCCTGAAAGCTTTGTCCGTAACGGATTAATCTCTCCAAATTCGTTCTTCCCGCCATATCAATATCAAAATACTGACCTCTGTGGAAAGAATCTAATTCATCAAAACCTCCTGCTAACACCAAACTTTCCGCTACTCTTTTATTCATTTGAGAAGGTAAGATCCTTTCAAAGAAATCATAGATATTTTTAAACCTGCCATTTGCTGCTCTTTCTCTTGTAATCGCTTCACTTGGCCCTTCACCAATCCCTTTAATCGCCCCTAAGCCAAAACGGATCTGTCCTTTTTCATTTACCGAGAATTTATACTGAGATTCGTTTACATCCGGTCCCAAAACATCAACTCCCATACTTTTACAATCTTCCATAAACATGGTAATGGAATCTGTATTGTTAATGTTATTACTCATCACACTCGCCATATATTCTGCAGGATAATTGGCTTTTAAAAAGGCAGTTTGATAAGCAATAAACGCGTAACAAGTCGAGTGAGATTTGTTGAACGCATATTCCGCAAAGGCTTTCCAGTCGTTCCAGATTTTTTCTAAACGCTCTTCGTTCAGATTATTTTTTCTTCCACCTTCAATAAATTTCGGGTACATTTTATTCAGAACATCGATCTGCTTTTTACCCATTGCTTTTCTCAACGTATCGGCTTCACCTTTAGTGAAATTCGCCAATTTCTGAGACAACAACATTACCTGCTCCTGATAAACGGTAATTCCGTAGGTTTCTTTTAAATATTCCTCGGTTTCTGGTAAATCGTAAACAATTTCTTCAATTCCGTGTTTTCTGTTAATAAAATTCGGAATATATTTAATAGGTCCCGGACGGTAAAGAGCATTCATCGCAATAAGATCGGCAAAAACTGTTGGCTTCAGCTCTCTCATGTACTTTTGCATCCCCGGACTTTCATACTGGAAAATCCCGACCGTCCTTCCTTCTTTAAATAACTGATAGGTTTTGGTATCATCAAGAGGAATTTCATCCGGATCAATATCAATATTATATCTTGCTTTTACTAATTTCAAAGCATCCTTAATGATCGTCAATGTTCTAAGACCCAAGAAATCCATCTTCAATAATCCGGCACTTTCCGCCACCGAGTTATCGAATTGTGAAACCAAGATATCCGCATCTTTTGCAGCAATTGTCACCGGAACCAGATTACTCACATCTTCAGGCGTAATAATTACCCCGCAGGCGTGAATACCCGTATTCCGGATACAACCTTCCATTTTTTTAGCACTCGCCAAAACACCATGACGGGAATCATCAGGACTATTAAGAACATATCTCATCTCATCAACGAGCATCTGTTCTTCTGGTTTTAATTTATCATATTTTGCTAAAGCTTTCGCAATATTCATCCCCGGACTCGGAGGTATCAGCTTGGCAATATTATTCGTATCAGGAATTGGAACATCCAAAACTCTTCCGGCATCTTTAATCGCAGACTTCCCACCCAAAACTGAGTATGTAATAATCTGTGCAACCTGAGTTTTACCGTATTTCTCCACAACCCATTTGATAATTTTATCACGACCTTCATCATCAAAGTCGATATCAATATCGGGCATCGAAACCCTTTCCGGATTCAGGAATCTCTCAAAAAGAAGATCGTATTTAATAGGATCAACATTGGTGATTCCGATGCAATATGCAACCGCAGAACCAGCCGCAGAACCACGACCTGGACCAACCCAAACGCCCATATTTCGGGCTTCGTTACAGAAATCCTGTACAATCAAAAAGTAACCAGGATAACCTGTGTTGGCGATAACTTCTAATTCGAAATCTAAACGTTCTTTAATCTCAGGCGTTATCCCCGGGTTTGGTTCATATCTTTTTCTTGCACCTTCATAAGTTAAATGAGTTAGATAAGCCATCTCGCCACGTTTTCCTCCATCAACCTCATCTTCAGCATGAATAAATTCCTCAGGAATATCAAATTTCGGAAGAAGAACGTCTCTTTTTAACGTATAAGGTTTAAATTTTGCCGTAAATTCTTCATACGCATCAAAAGCATCAGGATACGCCAAAAATGCTTCTTTGATCTCCTCCGCATTTTTGATATAATACTCTCCCGTAGCCAATCCTCTTCTTTTACCAAACCCTTTCCCTACAGGCGTTGACAGCTTTTCACCATCTTTGATACAGCTTACAATATCTTGAATATTAGAGTCGTCTTTATTGGAATAAAAAGTTTCATTTTGGGCTAAAATTTTAACATTATATTTATCTGCAAAATGAAGCAAAACATCATTTAAATGCTCTTCTTCAGGCAGTTTATGATTTTGAATCTGAACATAAAAATCATCTTCAAAAGTATCTTTCCACCATTTAAAAAGCTCCTCCCCTTTTTGCTCTCCGGTATTTAAAATCGCATCCGGAATATCTCCGAAAATCCCTGAAGTTAAAGCGATAACACCTTCTTTATACTCAGCGATCAATTCTCGGCTAATCCTTGGAACCCCGAAATAGAAACCTTTCAGAAAACCGATACTTGAAAGTTTTGCTAAATTTTTATATCCCTCAAAATCTTTCGCCAGTAAAACAACCTGCGTCCTTCTATCAGGATCATCTTTGGTAAACTGCTTCTGTTCGTAACGATCTGAAATATAGAATTCGCAACCCACCACAGGAATTAACGGCTGAGAAGGCGGTTCTTCTTCATTAAATTCCGTTCCGTTTTCTTCTGCTTCCTGTTTTTTTGCTAAATATTCTTTATGCTTTTTCGTACGGTCACCATTCACTCCTTCAACCGCAGAAACAAACTTGAAAGCACCCATCATATTTCCTAAATCCACCATTCCGACGGCAGGAAAATTATCATCCGTTGCTTTTTTAATCAGGTCATTAATGCTTGAAGTTGCCGTTAATGTTGAAAAAACGCTGTGATTGTCGAAATTGAAATATTTACCAAGATCAATCTCATCAACACTTCCGAAATCCTGTTGCTTTTTCTTATTGTTAAAATCGGCAACTTGCCTTCTGATAACAATACTGAAAGGCTTGATCGGATCCGGATGAAGCGTTTTGAAATAAGCCAGCTGATCTTCCGAAGTTTTCAACACTTCCGCAGGAATAATCCCAATTCTCATCATCTCGAAGAAAACCTGAGCCGTTGCATTTACGTCGGCCGCCGCGTTGTGAGCTTCATCAAACTTATGACCGTATAATTTTTCGTACAGTTCTTCCAATTTCGGAGACTTGTATCTGCCACCTCTACCACCACCAAGTTTACAATAATCTGTTCCCAAAATCATTGTATCGGCTCTTGGTTTTTCCTGAAGGTTGTCTGTAATATTTTTTCTGTAAAATTCGGCTCCGACAATATTATAATCAAACTCAACATTGTGACCGGAAACAACTCTTACTTTTTCTAAAACTTTAGCAAATTCATTTAAAATTTCTTCAAGATCCCGACCTTCTTCATTGGCAATCTTCGTTGTAATCCCGTGAATTCTCGCGGCGTTGAAAGGAATATCATATCCTTCCGGTTTTATAATATAATCCTGATTTTCAATTAAAGTTCCGTCATCATCATGCAATTGCCAGGCAATCTGAACCATTCTTGGCCAGTTATCTGAGTCTGAAAGCGGAGCATTGAAATTCTTTGGTAAACCCGTGGTTTCTGTGTCAAAAACTAAATACATGTAATTTTCTAGCTTTTATTATAAAAGAGAATGTAAAGTTACTTAATTTTACATTAAGGCATTACAATCGCTTGGATAATAATTAACTTTTTTCAAGTTCATAATTAAAACCAATTTTAAAATTTAATGTTACTTTTTTAGGTTTTAACAAATGATTCAAAAATAAATTTTGAATTTTAGATAATTTTAATAATTTAGCACATTATCAATTACTTATTTTACATATATTTGTAAGCGAATTTATTTTAAATTATTTAATATATCATGAAGAAATGTTTACTTTTGGTTAGCACTTTAGCCATTACATTACTAAGTGCACAAAACAATGATGCTTTAAACAGAGAGTTTGAAAAACAAAAAAATAAGAACAATGAGAAGTTCGATTCTTATGTTGCAAAACGTTACGGAGCTAATAAATCTCCTGAAGTATTAAAAGAAATCGAAGAAAAAAGAGAAAACCTAGCGGGATTTTTCCTTAATAAACCTTATTTTTATCAAGCTGATGATCAGAATCAAATCCTAAACAACAATGTAGATGCTTTAACTACAGCAGGTGGAGTTAATGGATTGGCAGGATCTTTTAAAGGAGAAGGGATTCTTTATACCATATTTGATGGAGGAAGAATTTATGCTCCTCACACAGCATTTAATAATACAGCTGGAAGAATTTCTAACAAAGAAGCTGCAACAAATGCATACAGTGCACACGCTACTGGCGTTGCAAGTATTGTAGGTGCAAAATCATCTCCTTTAACAGCAACCGCAGAAGATGGAACAACAATGCAAGGGAATGCTATGGGAATCGCTTTAAATTCAACAATGGATTCTTACAGATTCGCAACAACAACCTTACCTGGCAACACAACTACTAGTACTGTATTTCAAAAGATACTAGCAGCTCAACCTAAGATTTCTAACCACTCTTACGGAAGTAATGCTGGATGGAATATTCAAACTGTCTCAGGTGCAACTGCTCTAGTTTGGAATGGAGCTTACTATCCAGCTACTGCTACTGATCCTACTGCTTCATTTGATCTACAAGGGACATATTTTACCCAAGATCAAAACTATGATAACATAGTATACAGTAATCCAACAAATGTTATTGTAAAATCTGCAGGTAACTATTTTGGTATGGGACCTGCTTTACCAGGTGGATCAACAGCTCCTAAATATTATACTGACGAAAATGGATCACTTGCTGCATTTACAGCCACGGATACTCTTCCTGCAACAAACTGTGGTAACGGTGGAGATTGTATCGGACCTGGTTCTTTAGCTAAAAATATTATTGTTGTAGCTGCTACAGAAGTTATCACAACTAACAACTACAGATATACAGCTTCAACAGATGTTGTAAAAGCCGATTACAGTAGTGCCGGCCCAAGAGATGATGGTGGTATCAAACCAGATATCGCTGCTCCGGGATCAGATATTTGGATGGCATCAACTGCAGAAAATACAACAGGAAGTATTGGATGGCAAATTAACAGCGGGACTTCTATGTCTGCTCCACAAGTGACTGGTATTATCGGACTTTGGATGCAGATATATAAATCAATGTTCAACAATGCAGATTTAAATGCAGCTGCCGCTAAAACTTTAATGGTACATTCTGCATCGGAAGCAGGAACTGTTGGTCCTGATGCATGGTATGGTTGGGGATATATCAATGCAAAAAAAGGAGCTGAGCTATTAGTTGGGAAGTCTAATAATACAATCTTATTTAACGATGAAACTTTAACAAGCGGTACTCCTAATCAAAAAACATTAATTGCTTCTGGAACTGAACCTTTAAAAGTTACTATTTCTTGGATTGATCCTGCGTATACAATTCCAACAAATTTAACTTGGGATGATGCTTACAATAATAGATCATCAAGATTAATAAACGACTTAGATTTAAGAATTGTAGATACTGTAACCAATACTGTTTATCAACCATGGAAACTTAATCCACTTACTCCTACGGCAGCTGCTACAAAAGGAGATAATACTGTAGACAATGTTGAACAAGTTGTTATTGATGCTCCAGTAGCTGGCAGATCATATAGAATTGAAATTGGTAATAAAGGTACTTTGAAAAATAGTACTGGAGCAAATGCACCTCAAAACTATTCTATCCTTGCAACAGGATACACTCAACAAGTTTTAGCAACGGGTGAAACTGTAAAAGATAACGGTATCATCGTAGCTCCAACAATTACTAAAGATATTGTAAAAGTATTAAAAGCTTCCGCAAAATCTACATTCAATGTATATGATTTAACAGGTAAAAAATTACAGAGCGGCATTATTAATGGCGATACCAGTGTAGATTTATCAACATATGTTAAAGGAATTTACATCATCGAAGTTAAATCTGGGAATGATGTAGTTACCAAAAAAGTAATTAAAGAGTAATATTAAAACTCTGATTAACAAATAATTCAATGCAAAACACTAACACTTGTTAGTGTTTTGTTTTTTTATGTATATTTGTCTTCTATGGAAAATACACTGCACGAAAAAGTTTCTCAAGATATATTAATTAAGGCTTATAATCACATGATGCTTGCCAAAGCGATGGCAGATATTTATGAAGAAAACAGAAATGTTTGTAAATATGTTCATAGCACATCACGAGGTCATGAGGCGATACAGTTGGCTACCGCTTATCAGTTAAAAAAAGAAGACTGGGTTTCTCCTTATTATAGAGACGAAAGCATTCTTTTGGGAATTGGTCTCGAGCCTTATCAATTAATGCTTCAGTTACTGGCAAAAGCCGAAGATCCTTTTTCGGGAGGCAGATCGTATTATTCCCATCCTTCAAGCAGGGATGAAAATAAGCCTAAAATTATTCATCAAAGTTCTGCAACGGGAATGCAAACCATTCCTACAACAGGAGTTGCACAGGGAATTAAATACATTCAGGATTTTGAATTACAGCAATTCGAAAACAATCCGGTTGTAGTTTGTAGTTTAGGAGACAACTCTGTAACCGAAGGTGAAGTGAGCGAAGCATTGCAATTTGCAGCTTTACATCAACTTCCTATTATTTTCCTTGTTCAGGATAATGAATGGGGTATTTCAGTAACCAAAGAAGAAGCAAGAACTTGTGATGCTTACGATTTCGTTGCAGGATTCGCGGGTTTAAGCAGAATGAGAGTAGACGGAACCGATTTCGTTGAAAGCTTTGAAGTGATGAAAAAAGCGATTGATTTCGTTAGGTCTGAAAGAAAACCTTTAGTAGTTTGTGCTAAAACTGTTCTTATTGGCCATCATACTTCAGGGGTAAGAAGAGAGTTCTATAGAGATGAGGAAGATTTAACTAAACACAGAGCAAAAGATCCGGGAGAGATCCTGAGAAAACATTTGCTGGAAACTGGCGTTGATGAAGAATTATTAAAGCAAATCACCAAAAAAGCAAGGCTTGAAGCTGAAGAAGCTTTTGAAAGAGCTCAAAAAGCAGAAGATCCAAAGCCTGAAACAGTTATGAATCACGTTTTTGCACCAACTCTGATTACGGAAGAAACAGGAACGCGTGAGCCGGAAGGCGGTGAAAAGATCGTTATGGTAGATGCTGCCATTCACGCGATTCAGGAATTGATGTGGAAACATCCGGAAGCATTGTTGTACGGACAGGATGTTGGAGAAAGAATCGGTGGTGTTTTCCGTGAAACGGTGACTTTAGGAAAAAAATTCGGAAGCAAAAGAGTTTTCAATACAGCAATTCAGGAAGCGTATATCATTGGTTCTACCGCCGGAATGAGCGCGGTTGGATTAAAACCTATTGTTGAAGTTCAGTTTGCAGATTATATCTATCCGGGAATCAATCAGTTAATTACTGAGATTTCAAAATCAAGTTATTTAAGTCAAGGAAAATTCCCTGTTAGTAATATTATCCGTGTTCCGATTGGCGCTTACGGCGGCGGCGGACCTTACCACAGCGGAAGTGTGGAAAGTATTTTAGCGAATATTAAAGGGATCAAAATCGCTTATCCAAGCAATGCTGCAGATTTTAAAGGTTTATTGAAAGCGGCTTATTATGACCCAAATCCGGTGATTATGCTGGAACATAAAGGTCTTTACTGGAGCAAAGTTCCGGGAACTGAAGATGCGAAAACCATTGAGCCGGCTGAAGATTACATTTTACCTTTCGGAAAAGGAAAAGTAGTCATTGAAGCAAATAAAAATGAAACCGAAAAAGGCAGAACTTTATTGGTGGTAACTTACGGAATGGGCGTTTACTGGGCTAAAGAAGCTGCGAAAAACTTTCACGGAAAAATTGAAGTGATCGATTTGAGAACACTAATTCCTTTGGATGAAGAATTGGTTTTCGAAAGAGTAAAAGCACACGGAAAATGTATCGTTTTAACGGAAGAACAACTTAACAATTCTTTCGCAGAAGCTTTTGCACACCGTATTTCTAAGAATTGCTTTAAATATTTAGATGCTCCGGTTGAAACAATGGGGTCTTTGGACGTTCCTGCCGTTCCGATCAACTTGGTTTTGGAAAAGGAAATGCTTCCAAACGCTGAAAAACTGAGTGCTAAAATTGAAGAAATGCTGAAATATTAATTCAAAATAAAAATATAACGAATCAAAATCGATTAATTTAATCAGAATAGGAAATTTTCTATTCTGATTTTTTTTGCCTCAGTTTCAATTAATTTAATTTTCATAAAAACAGCATTTTGTATTAACAAAAATTTAAAATTAAACCTTTAAAAAGCAAAATTTAAGTTAACAATAGACAATTGTGGCATAACTTCTGATATACACTAAGCACACTTTTAAATCATAATATTATGTCGATAAAAATTAAAGTAGCGTTCTGCACAGAATGCAAAGGGTATCATTCAGCCACGCCAGCCAATCAAAAACATACAGATCACATCGATATTATAGATCATTTCTTTTATCATGGCGAACCTTGGTTTACGCTTGATCCCGGAACTTTTGAAAAAGCTTCAAAACTAGAAAATACAGAGGTAAAAACCATCAGCCTTACCGAGCATACCCAGCAAGATCGTTTATATTGCCATTGCAGTAAAAAACGAGCAAAAAGAAGACATTTCAGCTACGAATATTTTGATACTGAACCTCAACTTAAAGCTGCAAAACATACAGCTGATGCTGATTATGATTTCAGAGATCTATATTTTACAGCCAACCAATTTCATCCGGCAAAAAATACAAAATCTTACAACTAAAAAGATAAATAATGATCTAAAAATATTTTTTATCAAGCTAAATTTTACGATCACTTCATTATAACTTTCAAATAATCAAACCTTTATTTTCATTAATAAGGTTTGATTATTTTTTTATTTTGAAATGAAATAAAATGTAACTTTAATATCGTATTTGGAAATGGTATTTATTTTGCTTTCCAATGTTGTTTCACAATAAAGCGACATACACAAATTATGATTACAACGAAGTATTTCAATTACAGACAGGTTCTCAATTTATCGGGAGTTCATTTGATTTGGATTTCGATTTGGTGCACACTTATCGCCGTATTATTTCACTTTTTTCATTGGCAATGGATGACGATTCCATGGGTTCCGGTTGCTTTGATTGGTACTGCTGAAGCTTTCTTGGTTGGTTTTAAAAACAATCAGGCTTACGACAGGCTTTGGGAAGCTCGAAAAATCTGGGGCGGAATTGTGAATTCAAGCCGATCTTTTGCCTCAATGGTTTACGCCTTCAACACCAATAACGAAAATATAGGAACTTTTGACTTGGAAGATAGAAAAAAGAAAATTGTTTACCGTCATATTGCGTGGTTGTATGCATTTCGTGAACAGCTTTTGGTTCCGACAGAATGGGAACATATCAGCGCTGAAGAAGAGCATCATCACAATATCAATCAAAGAAGAAACAGATTGATTAAAGCAGGTTTTCCTGACTATACAAGAACACCTCTATTTTTGAATAAATATCTTTCTGAAGAGGAAGTAAATTTAAAATCGCATTATAAAAATTTTGCAACGTTTTTAATTTCTCAGCAAGCAAAAGATGTTAATGATCTAAAAAATATAGATTCTATTACCGATTTTAACCAAATGCAATTGCAGACGGCTTTAAATGAATTTTATGGATTTCAGGGGCAGGCGGAAAGAATTAAAAAATTCCCTTCTCCAAGGCAGTTTGCGAGTACGGCATTTATTTTTAACGTGCTTTTTATTTTACTACTTCCTTTAGGTTTAGTAAATGAATTTGAAAAACTGGGCGACTGGGGAATCTGGACTTCAATACCATTCTGCATCATCATCGGCTGGATTTACATCATCATGGAATTGGTTGGAGATTATTCTGAAAATCCTTTTGCGGGATTAATGTTCGACGTACCGATACTTTCGATTTGTAGAACTATTGAAATTGACCTTTTGCAAATGACGGGAGAAACCGATATTCCGGAAGCTATTCCGTCTAAAAATGGAGTTTTGGTTTAAATTTTTACACCTACTTTTCTGACGAATAAGAAAGAATTTTACATTTTCTAATATTATGATTCGATTCTTATGGAATGACAAAAAATATAAAATATTTTACCGGTTTTGAATCGATTGACCTCAACCATAGCCCCGATTGAAGCTTTGTTTGAGCTCATTTATTTTGGTTTCGGCTGCGGCGGCAAAGCCGCCGCAGCCGAAACCAAAATAAATAGCGAGTGCGAAAAGCGGGAAATAGCTTCTAAACAAACACTTAATTACAAAACAATCGCCGTTGTATTTTTCACTTCAGAGATCATAAACGAACTGTGAGTACTCGCAATATGTTGCAAGGTCGTAAGTTTGGTCAACATAAAATTTCTGTAATCTGCCATATCTTTCACACAGATTTTAAGAATATAATCGTAATCGCCACTTACGTGAAAACATTCGGTAACTTCCTGTAAATCCATCACTTCTTTTTCAAACTGAAGCACATATTCTTTTTTGTGCTGACTTAATTTTACATGACACAAAACCACAAAATCTTTCTCGATTTTATGTTTATCCAGCAAAGCAACATATTTGGAAATCACCCCCGTGTTTTCAAGCTTTCGAACACGCTCATAAACAGCAGTCACAGATAAACCAAGCTTGTAAGACAGCTCTTTGGTGGTTTGTTTAGAATCTTCCTGTAAAAAAAGAAGCAGTTTTTTATCAATTTCGTCAAGGTTCATAGATAATTTTTTGGTGAAATTTTGATGAATCCAAATATAATAAACATTTTTTCTACATAAACGAATTTTCTTAGATTTATATTCTAATATTTAAAATTTCCATTGTTATAAATATGAAATTAATTCATTTTTAAAACAAAAATATCATGGAAGATTTTAATGCAGCCAACGAAATTCAGGATTTACAGTATTTCGGTGAATTCGGAGGAGTGAATCCTTCTATTTCAGACAGCTCTACCTATACTTTTCTTTCTGCAAAAACAATGTTTGACACATTTGAAGGAAACGCAGAAGGATGCTATTTATATTCAAGACATTCATCCCCTATGAATCTGTATCTTTCTCAGGCTTTGGCCAAAATGGAAAATACAGAGGCTGCAAACGTTACTGCATCAGGGATGGGAGCCATCACTTCCGTATTGATGCAGGTTTGCAAAAGCGGCGACCATATTATTTCGAGCAGAACAATTTACGGTGGAACGTATGCTTTTTTAAAGAATTTTCTTCCGCCTTATCAAATTGAAACCACTTTTGTTGACATCAGTAATTTTGAATTGATTGAAAATTCAATAAATGAAAACACAAAAATTATATATTGTGAAAGTGTGAGCAACCCACTTTTGGAAGTTGCTGATCTCAGAAAGTTATCTGAAATTTGTGAAAAGCACAATTTAAAACTGATTGTTGATAATACTTTCTCTCCCCTTTCCATCTCTCCTACTCTTTTGGGTGCCGATATTGTAATTCATTCTTTAACGAAATTCATCAACGGAAGCAGCGACACGGTAGGTGGTGTTTATTGCGCGAGTCAGGAATTTATTAATGATACTAAAAATGTGAACACTGGAGCTTGCATGCTTTTGGGTCCAACAATGGATAGTTTCAGATCAGCGAGTATTTTGAAAAATTTACGAACGCTTCATATCAGAATGAAACAACACAGTCACAATGCAATGTTTTTAGCCGAAAAATTTGAGAATGATGGTTTAAAAGTTTCTTACCCAGGATTAAAATCACACAAAAATCATGAATTAATGAAAAGTATGATGCATGAAGAGTACGGATTTGGCGGATTATTAACTTTGGATGCCGGAACTACCGATAAAGCTAATGAATTGATGGAATTGATGCAGCAGGAAAATCTAGGATATCTAGCCGTAAGTTTAGGATTCTACAAAACTTTATTCTCATGCTCAGGAAGCTCTACTTCATCTGAAATCCCGGAAGAAGAACGTGTGACAATGGGCATTTCCGATGGATTGATCAGATTCTCAATCGGTCTGGATCACGATATCGAACGAACATACGAAAAGATGAAAGAATGCATGCTGAAAGTAGGCATTCTCAACCATGAACTCATTTCCATATCCTAATTTTATTGTTATAAAAGCTGTTGAATTTTCGACAGCTTTTATTTTCTATGAAAATGTTTTGGAAAAGCATCTTCAGGTTTCATTCTGAAAATATTCAATAAAATCCAGGATTTTAAGAAGCCATAACCGTATGAAAACATTTGGATATAAGTGGAAATAACGGCCATCACAGCGATACTAATATTTTTAGTAACAATCAATGCGTGAAGCATCACCATAAAAGTATACAGGCCGTAAAAAGAAAGAATAATCCCTCTCCCCATGATAAAGTACTCTAAAAATCCCATAATATAACCTAACATAAACAATGTCGGGAAAGCAAATGAAATTTTTACGTAGTTCGGATGTCTTTGATTTAAAATTGGTCTTGCGCAACCGAACTGATAAACCTGCTTTGAAAACTTACCAAAATCTACTCTCCTTTTGTGATACACCGCAATACTATCAAAAAAAGCGGTTGTAAATCCGTTTTCCCAAAGTGTCATCGACAAGTCGGGATCCTCCCCAATCCTCATCTCGGAAAAGCCGCCTACTTTTTCAAAAACTTCTTTTTTCACGCCCATATTAAAACTTCTTGGCTGAAATTTTGAAACTGCTTTTTTATTTCCACGAATTCCACCTGTGGTAAAAACAGAAGTCATGGAATAAGAAATGGCTTTTTGCATTAAATTAAACCCTTTATGTGCTTTGTCTGCACCACCAAAGGCATCACAAGGAATTTCAAGAATATCCCTTTTGATATTTTCGATATAATCTTTTTCCACGATCACATCGCTATCTACAAACACAAGCCATTCATTTTCGGCACGTCTCGCACCATAATTTCTTGATAAACCCGGCCCTGAGTTATCCTTTTTAAAATATTTGATAGTTAAAATCGTATCAAATTTAGCAATTGTCGGTTTCAGATCCACAAAAGAACCATCATCTACAATAATAACTTCAAACTCCTTGTCCGTCTGCGCAGTAAGAGAATTTAAAAGTTCGAAAAGTTCATCTTTTCGGTTAAAAATAGCAACGATAATGGAAATTGTAGGTTTCAAATTTAAAATTTTTCAAAATTACTTATTAGAAAACGAACCTACAAAAAGTTTAACAGCTTATTCTGATAAAATTTATCAATTAAAAAATTCCTGATTCAAAATAAATAAACATGACAAGAGCGATACTCAAAATAATTGAAGAACAACAAAACAAGATCAGCTGTCCAAAACTTCTGAAATAAAACTTTTCTAAAACATATAAAATAAAGAAGAAAATGAAAGAAATCGCCAAACCAATCAAGGAAATAACAATGAGCGTTTTTATAAAATTTTCTAAAGGGAAAGGATTTTTCAAAACAAAAAATAACAAAACCGAAGCTAGAATTAAGAATACAATGCTTGTTTTTTCAGCAAGATACTTTATTTTACTATTTTTAATTTTATCATTTTGAGGATTATCAGAAGGCAAAGAAGCTCCGGTATCAATTAAAAGACCTAAAATATCTAAAGTTTTTCCAACAGTTTCAAGAAAATCAAAAGGCATTGTTTTTTAATTTGAGTTTTAAACAAAAATAGGAAGAATTTGGATTAAATTATTTGAGCATGACAAAACTTGAGAGCATTTAGAACCGTTATGAATATACCAAAAACCCCAGCCGCGATTGAAGCATTTGTTTGAGCTCATTTTTTTAGATTTGGCTCGGCGGCTTCGCCGCCGAGCCAAATCTAAAAAAATAGCGAGTGCGGAAAGCGGGAAAAAGCTCCTAAAAAAATAAAAACCTTTCCTCAAAGAAAGGTTTTCCATATTATTTTTCAAATTTATGAACTCTTTTCGTTCCTTCGTACATTTCATATTGCAGGAATCTCGTTTCCAGTTTTCCGTTGAAAAGCTTGATCTTTCTTGACGGACGAAGACCAATTTTTTTCATCGCTTCCAAATCAGAAGAAATCAGCCAAGCCAGTGTATTCGGATAATTTGCTTTAAAAGTATCTCCTATTTTCTTGTAGAAATCATCATCATTGATAGAAATTCTCTCGTCATAAGGCGGATTGAAAACCATCAACAACGGGAAAAGCTCTTTTTTAGAATCGAAGAAGTTTTGTTTTCTCACCTCAATTACATCTTCCATTTCAGCCGCTTCGATATTCATTCTTGCCGCATTCAGCATTCTTGCATCAATATCGTAACCAACGATTTTCCCTGTAAACTCTTTCACTCTGTTGATTCTGAATTCTTTAATTTTTGTAAACAACTCGTTATCATAGTTTTTCCAGTTTTGGAAAGCGAATCTTTTTCTGAAAATCTGAGCCGGAAGATCCATCGCAATCATCGCCGCTTCAATCAAAAGCGTTCCCGAACCACACATCGGATCAAGAAAATTACCTTTTCCGTCCCAACCTGCCAGTTGAAGCATTCCGCTTGCCAATACTTCATTAATCGGCGCTTCGCCCTGCTCTCTTCTGTAGCCTCTTTTAAACAAAGCATCACCTGAAGAATCCATAGAAATGGTCACCAATTCTCTGTCGATATGTAGGTGAAACTTGATATCCGGACGGCTCGTTTCTACATTCGGACGTCTTTTGAACTTATCCTGAAAATAATCTACAATAGCATCTTTCATTTTCAGTGTTACAAATTGTGAATGCTTGAAAGTTTCAGAATAAACCGTTGCATCAATCGCAAAAGACTGGTCAACATCCATAAAATCTTCCCAGTTGAATTTGAAAAGTCTGTCGTAAAACTGATGCTGATTAAACGCTTTAAATTCATGAATCGGAACCAAAACTTTCAAAGCCGTTCTCGCCGAATAATTAATTTTATAAAGAAAGCCCAAATCTCCCTCACAGTTTACCGCGCGGTTTTTCACCTCAACTTTTCTTCCTCCTAATTTCTTAATTTCTTCTGCTAAAATTTGCTCCAGCCCGAAAAATGTTTTTATCTGAATCTGTAGATTATCTGTATTCATGCTGCAAAAATAATCATTTTTAGTGGTTCGTTATCAGTTTATAGTTAATAGAAATCACTGCAAATGATAAAAACCATTAACCAAGCACTATGAACTGTCGACCAAAAAACACTATTTTTGCACTATGGAATGGTTTGAATCTTGGTTTGATACCCCTTATTATCATTTGCTTTACAGTAACAGAGACTATACGGAAGCAGAAAACTTCATCACAAAGCTTACTGCGGACCTTGGGTTACCGCCAAATTCTAAGATTATCGACCTTGCCTGCGGAAAAGGAAGACATTCGGTTTTTCTTAATAAGTTGGGATATGATGTGCTTGGTTTGGATCTTTCCAGACAAAGTATAGAATTCGATAAACAGTTTGAAAATGAAACCCTGAAATTTCAGGTTCATGATATGAGAAACCCTGTCGAAGCAGAGCCCAAAGATGCCGTTTTCAATCTTTTTACAAGCTTCGGATATTTTGATAACGAAAGCGATGATAAAAATGTTTTCAAGTCGGTTTATAATGCGCTAAAACCAAGCGGTTTTTTTGTTTTGGATTATCTGAATGAAGATTTCGTGAGACAAGGCATCATTCCTGAATCAACTATAAAACGTGGCGAAATTGATTTTAAAATTGTAAAAAAAATCGAAGGACGACATATTATTAAGGATATTCAGTTTGAAGATAAAGGAAAGCCTTTTCATTATTTTGAAAAAGTAAAACTGCACTCGCTGGAAACTATAAACGCTTATGCTTCAGAATTTGGTTTTGAAAGAATAAAAGTTTGGGGCGATTATCAGCTGAACGAATTTAATAAAGAATCTTCACCTCGTTGCATCAATTTATTTAAGAAAAAATGATAGCAGTACTTTTACTGATTTTCAGCGTTATTGCGGGCGTATTTCTGGGAAAATATTTTGGCAAGAAAGAAAAACTGGCAAAAAATTTATTAATTTTAAGTGCCGGATTTTTAATTACCATTTGTTTAAATGAAGTTTTTCCGCAGGTTTACACTGCTGAAGCCGGAAGTAGCCTCGGAATTTTCGTTATTGGAGGTGTTCTTTTGCAAATGATTCTTGAAGCACTGACAAAAGGCTTCGAGCACGGACATTTTCATCATCACAGCGAACACAATATCCTTCCGATGGCTTTAATGGTGGGGCTTTTCATTCACGCATTTATCGAAGGAATACCTTTGGCAAATGAAGAACATGAATTGTCACCCTATCTTTTGGGAATTGTATTTCATAATCTTCCGATCTCATTTATTTTGGGAGCATTTTTATTTAACCGAAACGGAGAATCTAAAAGTGCTTCTTACCCATCAATGTTGATCGTGGCATTATTTGCACTTGCTTCACCAATGGGAATGATGTTGGGTAATTATTTCAACCCAAATCTGCAACCGTATTTTTTGGCAATTGTTGGCGGAATTTTCCTTCATATCTCTTCTGTGATCATTTTTGAGAGCAATAAAAATCATAATATCGACTGGTTAAAGATCGGATTGGTGATTTTAGGAGTCTCTTTGGCCTTAACTATGCATCTTTTCCATAATCACTCTCATGTGGGACATGTTCATTAATAGGTAAAATTTAAATTTATCATAAAAATTACTAAGCTTAAAAGAAACTTTTAAGCTTTTTTCTTAGCATAAATTCAATTAAAAGTGATTTTTATTATTCGTTAAAAAAATTATTTTCTAAATCTCAAATCATTTCGATTAAATTATAAGATAAATTTTAACAAAACTCAATAAAAATTTCACAATAATTAAAAATTAAATAAAATAAATATTTTATAATTAAATTTAATTTAAATATTTAACTTAAATTAAGAATAAAAACATAATTAAATTGATATTTTTTATACATTAGCTTTTATAAAAATCGCTTATGTATGAAAAGACAAACTATCAACCTGACTACAGGGGTCTGCTTTTTTTTATTGTACGGAATCTCATCTGCCCAAACAGTAAAAAAACAACAGGACACCCTTAGAGAAAAAGACATTGAAGACGTTGTAATTATTGGGTATAAAGCACAGAAAAAATCCAGTCTTACAGCTTCTGTTGGTGTTGTTTCTGAAAAAAAACTGAAAGATGCCAGCACATCTGATGTATCAAGCATGCTACAAGGAAAAGCAGCCGGAGCCCAAATTATGCAAGGCGGCGGAGGTCCTGGTACTTCAGCTACCGTCAGAATTCGTGGTACCGCTACCCTCAATGGCCCCAGCCAAGCGCTTTGGGTAGTAGACGGTGTAATGATGCCGGGTGTTCCAAACTTGGATCCCAACCAAATTGAAAGTATTAACATTCTGAAAGATGCCACCTCAACAGCATTATATGGTTCACGAGGAGCCAATGGTATCGTACAGGTATTTACCAAATCGGGAAATTCAGGAAAGGGAACTTTGAGTGTTTCGATGAACAATTCATTCAACACATTTAATAACGGACGTTTTAAACTGATGGATGGCGTTCAGTTATACGATTATTATTCAACTTTAAAAAATGCACCTCCCGTACCCAAAGAATTGAGGACTCCCGGCTATGATTGGTTGAAAAACGGCACCCAGACGGGCGTTGTACAAAGTTATACATTAGACTTTAGAGGCGGCTCTCCCACTTCCAAAACTTATATTTCCGGAAATTATTACGATGAAACAGGAACCGTAAAAGGACTTGATTACAACAGATTATCTTTTAGAATTAATCATGAACAAACCATAAAACCTTGGTTGATAATAAAACCTAAATTAAGCTTATCTTACACTGCTCAAGATGATAAACAAGGTAATCTTTTTGAAATGTATCTTAACAATCCCTGGGACAACCCAAGGGATAAAGATGGAAATCTAATCAACCCTAACAATTATACACCTTGGTACGGAAGAGATAATACAAACTATTTATACGATCAACAATGGAATTACGGAAAAAGTAACCAATTGGATCTTATCGGAAACATTGATGCGGAAATTAAAATTACAGATTACCTGAGATTTATTTCCACAAACAATGTAACGTATAGAAATTATGATGATTTTTATTATACAGATCCCCGATCCATTTCCGGAAACAGTAATAAAGGAGGCTTAAGAGAGTCTAATTATAGAGATATCACTAAATTCTTCAATCAAATGTTACGTTTTGATAAAGATTTTGGAGTTCATAACGTGAATGCCTTGGCTGCTTACGAATATAATGACAGGTTTTACAAATCTTCTAGCGCAGGTGTTTATGGGATCGTTCCCGGAACTGAACTTTTCGACACAGGCGCTTCCTCGGGCGCAATTCCAAGAGGTACAAAATACAACAGAGCATACAACGCATTATTATTCAATGCAGAATATGTTTATGATAAAAAATATTTTGTACAGGGATCATTAAGAAGCGAGTCTTCTTCCGCATTTGGAGCAAGCCAACGAAACGGATTATTTTATTCTTACAGCTTAGGATGGAATGTTCATAAGGAAAAATTCTTCAATGTAAAACCAATCAACGAATGGAAATTAAGAGCCAGCCGCGGATTGGTAGGAAACACACCAAGCCCGAATTACGGATGGCAGGATTTATATTCATTAATTCAAAAATATGACGGCCAGGTAGGTGGAACATGGAATCAATTAGGTAACCCTAATTTAACATGGGAATCAATTTATCAGAACAATATCGGAACAGATATTAAAGCTTTTGACAACAGACTGACTTTAAATGTAGATTATTTTAGCAATAAAACTAAAAACTTATTAATGCTGGTAACACTTCCCGCATTAACAGGAGTTGATAAACAATACTTAAATGTAGGGGATGTCCAAAATAAGGGTTGGGAATTTAATGTTAACTATTCCATTATCCGAAATAAAGACGTGACTTGGGATTTAGGATTTAATGTGAGTATGTATAAAAACAATGTGCTCTCAACAAGAAATAATAATATTCAAATTCTTAATAATTACCACGTTGCCATCCCCGGATATGATGTAAACTCGTTTTATATGAGAAAATGGATGGGCGTAGATCCTACGACGGGGGCAGCGCAATGGGAGATAATCAACGCTGATGGCAGCAAAGACTTAACAACCAATTACAATCAAGCTTCTGTACAAGTTGTAGGAACCACCACACCAGATTATTATGGATCAGTAACTACCAATTTAACGGTAAAGAATTTTTACTTAAATGCCAATCTTTATTTCTCCCAAGGAGGGCAAGTTTACAATTATTACAGAGAATTTTTTGATTCTGACGGAGCTTATCCTTCTTATAACCAAATGGTTCTAAAAGATGGCTGGAGCCGATGGGAAAAACCGGGAGACATCGCCACTCATCCTGTTGCCAATTATGATAGCAACACTTTAAGTAACAGACCATCATCTCGTTATTTGGAAGATGCAAGCTACGTTAAATTAAGATCATTAAGACTTGGGTATAATTTTCCGGCAGCATTAACTGAAAAACTGAATATAAAATCTATAGGAATTTATATTATGGCTGAAAATTTATTCACCATTACCCGATTTTCAGGTGTAGATCCTGAAGTTGGAGCAGCAGATGGACAAACAGGATATTCTGGTTTTGCGGGAGCTATTTATCCTATTCCCAGAAGATTTTCTTTAGGTTTTAATTTCTCATTTTAAAAAGTAAACAATCATGAAAAAAATATTAATTCCCTTACTTTTATTGTCTTTAGCTTCATGCAATATAGATCGTACTCCTTATGATTCCAAGGAATCTGATGTCATATTGGGAGACGCCACAGGATTACAAACCATCACATTAGGAAATTACGCTCTTTTGAAAGGAGATGCAGATGGCGGCGGCTTTTTCAACAATCTTTATCGTGTAGGTGAATATGCAGGAGACAATGTAGACATTAGCGGAACAACATCAGACCAGTTTTTCTATTATTACAACTATCGAAGCATTAAAACAAATACCCGAACCAACACTATTTGGAATACAGGCTACAAAGCGATAGTAGGCTGCAACAGGGTAATCGCTAAAACTTCAGAAGGAAAAGATGCAGATACAGATCAGCTTCTTGGTGAAAATTATTTTTTACGAGCCTATGTATATTTTTCTTTGGTAAATGTATTCGGAAGACCTTATAATCAGGGAACCAGCAACCTTGGAGTACCGTTAAAAACCTCGGATGATGTAAACGACCTTCCTCCAAGGGCAACAGTGGGAGCAATTTACGATCAGGTGGTGAGCGATTTAAAAAAAGCCGAACAATTGATGACTTTAGATAAAAAAAACATCTATGGTTCTAAAGAAGCAGCCCAAGCACTACTTTCGAGGGTGTATCTGTACATGGAAAATAATGATAAAGCTATTGAATATGCTGATAAGGTGATCAATTCAGGAAAGTATGCCATGTTATCTAAAACTGAATTACCTTCTTATCCTACCAGAGCACCTGAAAATAATACCGAAACTATTTTCGCTTTTAAATATAATAAGGATGGTGACTATAACGACGGCTGGAATACCATCGGCTCGATGTATGTGAATATTCAGAGTGTGGGCTGGGGCGAAATGTACCCGTCTTCAACCTATTTAGATCTCATCAATAAACACCCTGAAGATGCCCGATTGAAATTTATTTCACCAAAATATAAAACTCCATTGGTCCCCGTTGCGTATTGGGCGCAGAAAGAAAACAACGCTTCAGGCGCGGTAACTTACAATTATAAATACCAACCCACTTTCCAGCAAAGCGGAAATACATTTTTCACCTGGAATGGGGTCAATTATCAGGTACAAACGGAAGTAACTCCGTTTAAGACGAGTTATTATTTCATCAATTCCGGAGGAACAAAAACCTATGTTTACCTTGATAATGACATGGAAAAACGAAACGGCTATCCTAAATTTTATGTATTAAAATGCTCCATGCAGGAAAGTGTTCCACAGTTGTGGTCTCCTGTAATTTTGAGGCTTGCAGAAATGTATCTTAACCGAGCGGAAGCGTATGCTAAAAAAGGAAATACTTCGTCAGCACTTGCTGATGTAAATCTCATCCGAACAAGAGCAGGAATTCCGAATTACACTTCAGTTCCTGCGGGTTATACCATTTTAGACGTTGTATTGGAAGAAAGAAGGCTGGAACTAGCTTTTGAAGCCCATAGAAAATATGATGTTTTCAGAAACAAAAGAGATCTTGATCGAAATTATCCGGGTACACACTTAAACGGAGTTAATCCTTTTTATACTGTACCTTATACTCATAATAGAATTGTGGAATATATTCCTGAACAGCAGATTCAGATTCAACCAAATTTAGTTCAGAATCCTGATTAAAAATAAAGCTCCGAATGTACAATTCGGAGCTTTTATATTTTAGTTTTAATTCAATGATTAAAATTTCCAACCTAATGTAAGGAAGAAATTGTTTCTAACGCTTTTTACATCAGATACAATGTAAGCATCACTTTCGATCGTTCTTGTAGAAGAATAATACGCGGAATTAATTCCATTAGCCGTATCCAAAATTCCAAACATAAAAGGATTGGTATATTTTGATGAAATATTCTGATAAGAACCATCAATATAGAAGGATCCAAAATCATAACCAATACCAAATGAAAGCGCATTTCTGTCGCTCAAAATAAGGTTACTGTATGACGCATCAGAAATTCCTCCATCATTACTAAATCTGCTTACCGTTAATGCATCGATAGGGCTTGAAGCATAAGAGTAACCTCCTCTTAATCTCACCTGTTTCAATCTGTATTCAGCACCAATTCTTAATTCTGATAAATTTTTGTAATTGTCCTTAAAGAAATTGTTGATTTCTACATCTGCACCACTGTATTCTTTATATTTTGGTTTTGTTAAACCTAAAGTATAGTCAACATCCAAAGAGAAATTTTTACTTGGAACAAAAGCAGCACTCACACTCGCTTTAAGCGGAGAAGTGAATCTTCTGTTTTCGATAGCCGTATCGTCTCCGTAAACAGCATCGTTATAGAAGTCATAGCTTCTGTCGATTTCCCAAAATGTAGGTGTTTCGATGGAAGCTCCTAATCTGAACATTGGTCCAACTTTTCCGATTACCCCCAATGAAGCAGAGAAACCACTTCCTCTTTCAAAGAAAGGTGTTTCATTTTTATTAAAGTATTCTGCTGCACCGTTAGCTGTAGAATTAAATCTTGCCGTATCATATTGATCGATGCTTGTATTGAAGAAATTCAAACCGGCTCCGATATATAAAGCGTGATTGTAATTAGCTCCAACTCCTAAACTTGTTCTGGTTAAATATCCTGATCTGCTATACGCGTGCCCTCCGTAAGAAGAACTAATGTTATTAGCCGCATCAAAATCATAAATGATATTACTGTTTCCAGGAGTTTCAATATAATTATCTATAGATTGGCTTGAAAAATTCACCCCAACGTTGATAAACTTCCATGCACTTTCAGATAACAATTGGAAAGTCATTACCGCCCCAACATTTCCTAAATCACCTTTCGTTTTATTATAATCAATGGCAGCACCACCAAAAGACGAAGTATTTTTATAATTTGAAATGGATAAAGTACCATTTACTTCCCCGGAAATTGCAACCCCTAAACCGGCAGGGTTTGTTAAAAGAGAATTCGCATCACCTCCAAGAGCACCATTAGCTCCTCCCATTGCATTGAATTTAGCAGAACCCACCATTGGCGAACCTGAATAAACATCAATCGAATTCCTGATTATAGATACATCCTGAGCCTGTGCAAAAAATGCAGCAGCAACACCCATTAAGACTAAAGATTTTTTTAACATTATTTTTTAATAGTTATTACGTTTGAGATTTGAAAACAGTTTATCTTCTGAAGCCACCGCCTCCACCGCCGCCGGATCTGAATCCGCCACCGCTGCTTCCACCACTGAAACCACCTCCTGATCTGAAGCCGCCTCCACTGTTGGAGTTATTATAACCTCCGCTATTTCTGAAACCGCTGTCATTTCTGAAGCCACTATCGTTTCTGTATCTCGGTTGAGATTGTTGCGGTTGCTGATAATTATAGTTAGGTCTTGGCTGACGGAATCCTGAAGATTGATTTCTCGTTCCTCCGTTCATATTTCCCGGTTGTCTGAAACCTGAGTTATTAGAATTTCTAAATCCTCCTGTATTCCCTACATTTCCGGAATTTCTGAATCCGCCAGTATAAGCATTACTGTTTCTGAAACCTCCACTATTTCTGATGATAGAATTTCTGTTGCTGTTAGAATTACCAAATCCTCCTGAGTAAGTGTTACCATTCATCCCACTTCTTCTATAAACCGGTCTGTAATAGTTGTTACCCCAGTAACCGCCACCCCATCCCCAATAAGGATTTCCGTAGCCATATCCGTAGTAACCACCCCAGTAAGGATTATAG